>NZ_JBSFCF010000020.1:0-168852 GCF_053593335.1 Streptomyces sp. NPDC002324 | reverse complement strand
ACGCCCGGTTACATTCCGAACCCGGAAGCTAAGCCTTACAGCGCCGATGGTACTGCAGGGGGGACCCTGTGGGAGAGTAGGACGCCGCCGAACAATCTTTGAAGGACCCCTGGTCACCAGCGTACAGCTGGGACCAGGGGTCCTTTTTTGTTTTTCCGGAGCGCGCCGGGTATCCGGCTGCGCGAGAATGACTTGCGGTACCGAAGACAGGAGTCACCATGTCCACCAACTCTCCCGACGATCGACCGGAGCGCGACCAGCGGCGACGGGACAGTGGTGACCGTGGTGGTTATCGCGGTGGGCCGCGTCCGAACAACGACCGTCCGAACAACGACCGTCGGGACAACGACCGCGGTGGCTACGGCCGGCGGGACGACCGCCGTCCCGATGACCGCCGTGGTGACGACCGTCGAAGTGACGACCGTGGCGGGTTCCGGCGCGATGACCGTCGTGACGACCGTGGTGGCTTCCGACGTGACGACAACCGCGGTGAGCAGCGCGGCGGCGGTGGCTTCCGGGGGCGGGACGACCGTCGCGAGGGCGATCGTGGGCCTCGTCCCGCGTTCCGGCGCGACGACCGCCCCGCGGGTGCGGGTCCGCGTCGTGACGACCGTCGGGACGGCGGGGACCGTGGTGGCTTCCGCCGCGACGGCGACCGGCCGGCCTTCCGGCGGGACGAGCGCAGGGATGACCGACGTGGTGACGACCGTGGGGGCTTCGCCCGCCGCGACGACCGTCCCGCGTTCCGGCGCGACGACCGCCCCGCGGGTGCGGGTCCGCGCCGTGACGACCGTCGGGACGGCGGAGACCGTGGAGGCTTCCGTCGGGACGACCGTGACCGGGGCGGCGATCGGGACCGTGGGTTCCGGCGTGACGACCGTCCGGCCCGTCCTGAGCGTCGTGAGGGTGACCGTCCCTCCTTCCGTCGTGATGACGACCGTGGTGGGTTCCGTCGTGATGACAGCCGTGGCGGTGAGCGCGGTGGTGGGTTCCGTCGTGACGACAACCGTGGCGGTGGGGAGCGCACCGGCGGGTTCCGCGGCCGCGACGACCGTGGCCGTGACGACCGGCGTGGAGACGACCGAGGTGGGCGTCCGCCGTTCCGGCGTGACGACCGGCGTGACGACTTCCGGCGTGACGACCGCGGAAGCGGAGACCGGCCCGCATTCCGCCGTGACGACCGCCGCGATGACCGGCGTGACGACCGTCCGGCCCGTCCTGAGCGTCGTGAGGGTGACCGTCCCTCCTTCCGTCGTGATGACGACCGTGGTGGGTTCCGTCGTGATGACAGCCGTGGCGGTGAGCGCGGTGGTGGGTTCCGTCGTGACGACAACCGTGGCGGTGGGGAGCGCACCGGCGGGTTCCGCGGCCGCGACGACCGTGGCCGTGACGACCGGCGTGGAGACGACCGAGGACGCGACGACCGGAGCCGTGGCCCCCGTCGGGACGATCGTGGTGGCCGCCCCGGTGGGTTCCGTGACCGGGACGACCGGCGTGGTGGCGACGACCGGCGCGGCGGCGGGCGTTTCCGCGACGAGCGGGACCGGGACCGGGAGCCGATCAAGCGGCTGCCGATCCCCGAGGACGTCACCGGCGAGGAGATCGACAAGGACGTACGGCAGGAGCTGCAGAGCCTGCCCAAGACGCTCGCCGACGATGTCGCCAAGAACCTGGTGATGGTCGCGCGACTCATCGACGAGGACCCCGAGGGCGCGTACGGCTATTCCAGGGTCGCGCTGCGGCTGGCGTCGCGCGTCGCCGCCGTGCGTGAGGCGGCCGGCTTCGCCGCGTACGCCAACCAGAAGTACAGCGAGGCGCTCGCGGAGTTCCGGGCGGCTCGGCGGATGACCGGCAATGTCGACCTGTGGCCCGTCATGGCGGACTGCGAGCGTGGTCTCGGGCGGCCCGAGAAGGCGCTGGACATGGCCGGTGCCCCCGAGGTGCACAAGCTGGACAAGGCCGGTCAGGTCGAGATGCGGCTCGTGGCGGCCGGCGCGCGGCGCGACATGGACCAGCTCGACGCGGCCATCGTGACCCTGCAGAGCCCGGAGCTGGCCTCCAGCTCCGTACAGCCGTGGACCGCGCGTCTGCGGTACGCGTACGCCGACGCGTTGCTCGCGGCCGGGCGTGAGGGCGAGGCGCGGGAGTGGTTCGCCAAGGCCGTCGAGGCCGACAAGGACGGCAGCACCGACGCGTCGGACCGGCTCGCGGAGATGGACGGCGTCGAGTTCGTCGACGCCCTCGGCGACGAAGAGGGCGGGCACGAGGGTGACGAGGCGCCGCTGAGCGTGTCGGTCACGGACGAACCGGCCGTCGATGACAGCCACGACGAGCAGGACGGCCCGGACGGCGACACCGACGAGGACGACACCTCCGACGAGGACGACGTCACCGACGAGGACGCTGCCGACGTGGACGTGGACGTGGACGTGGACGTGACGGACGAGGCGTCCCCCGACAGCGTCGATGTCGTCGATGCCGTCGACGTCCGGGACGACAAGGACTGACCCCGGCGAACCGGCGAAGGCCGTGTCAGGGCGGGATCCCGTACGACGGGGTCCCGCCCTTTTGCATGCCCGCTCCCGGGGGGATCCCTCAAAGGTTCAGCGCGCGCAGCACCAGCCCCGACGCCGGTTTCGGGCCGAACGACGTGGACTTGCGGGGCATGGTGACGCCCTGGCGGGCGAGATCGCGTACGACTTCCTCGCGGACCGGGTGCATCAGGACGGCCGTGCCGCCGTCGCGTTCGGCCTTCTCGACGGTCGCCGCCGTGTCGTGGATGTAGGCCACGTGGGCCGGTGAGTCCTCGGGGATGCGCCAGACGTGGTCGAGGAGGGTGGCGTGCAGCACGGTCGCGTCGAGGGTGCGCCACTCGGCCGGGCGGTCGGTGGGGATCGTGCGGGCGAGAAGATCCGGGTCCGGGCGGTCGACGAGGTGGAAGGAGCCGTCGCCCGCGAGGAGGAAGGCGTTGCCGGAGGCGGCCGCTTCGGCCAGGGCTTCCAGGGCCTCGGGGAGCGGGACGTCCAGGCGGCGTACGCGGAACCGGCCGTCCAGGGCCGCGAGAGCGTCCGGGACCGCGAGCCGGTGGAGGAGGCGGTGGATCGCGCGGACCCGGAGGGGGTAGCGGGCGGTGTCCACGAGGAGGACCAGGCCGTAGTCCCAGGGGCTGGGGGACGGGTGTTCCGTGCGGAGCCGGAGGTAGGTGGCCCAGCGGTGGTGGCCGTCGGCTATCAGGGCCTGGTGGCGGGCGAGGTCGGCCTGGATCTCGGCCAGGTCGGCGGGGTCGGTGACGGCCCACAGGCGGTGGCTGAAGCCGTCCTCCGTGGTCGTGGCGAGGAGTGGGGCCCGTTCCGTGGTCCGCTCGACCACGGCCGTCGCCCCGGCCGTTGCGCCGTCGCCGCGGTAGGTGAGGAGCAGGGGCTCCATGTTGGTGGAGGTGGCGCGCATCAGGGCCGCGCGGTCCGTGATCACGTGGGGGATGACGTCCTCGTGCGGGAGGACCACCCCGGCGGACGGCTCCGAGAGGCGCAGGGCGCCGATGAGGCCGCGCTGGAGGATGCTGCCGTCCGCCTGTTCGTAGACATAGAGGCCGGGCTCCCTGTCGGCGGCGAGGACGCCGTCGGCGAGCCAGCGGCGCAGGGTGTCGGCCGCCTGTTCGTCGCGGGCGGTGGGTGTTCTGGCCTGGGGGAGTATCAGGCGGACGATGTTGTGCGGATCGGCGGATTCGAGGTGGAGCAGACCGTCCGGCCGTACGACGACGTCGTACGGCGGTGATGTCACGGCGGCCAGGCTGCCGACCCGGTCGGGGTCGTAGCGAAGCCCCCGGAACGGGGTCAGTTCGAGGCCGCTGCGCGCCGGGATCTCCTCCGCGGGACCTGCGTAGTTCATTGATGCATCGTATGGGTGCCGGTGCTGTGAGGGATGATCGGGGAAAGTGACCTAACCGATTGTTGACCCACCGGGCGATCACCAGGCCGATCACCGGGCCGATCCCAGGCCCGATCACCGACCCGATCAGGGCCCGATCGCCGGGCCGTCGGCGGGTGACCGGGTGACCGGGTGACCAGCCGATCGGCCGACCGGTGGACCGAGCGAGGAGCGGAGTGCAATGAGCCAGGCAGTCAGGACACGGCCCGACGGCAGTGGGCAGGCCCTGAGCGAGGCGTACGACACGGCGCTGCTCGATCTCGACGGGGTGGTGTACGCGGGTGGCAGTGCGATCGCGTACGCCGTGGAGTCCCTGGGCACGGCGCGCGCGGGCGGTATGCACCTCGCGTACGTCACCAACAACGCGCTGCGGACCCCCGACACGGTGGCCGCGCATCTCACCGCGCTGGGTATACCGACCGAGGCGGGGGACGTCATCACCTCGGCGCAGGCCGTCGCCCGGCTGATCAGTGAGCAGCTGCCCGCCGGCGCGCGGGTGCTGGTCATCGGCGGGGAGGGGCTGCGGGTGGCCCTGCGCGAGCGGGGTCTCGAACCGGTCGAGTCGGCGGACGACGATCCGGCGGCCGTGGTGCAGGGATTCGGCGGCCCCGACCTGCCGTGGGGGCGGTTCGCGGAGGCCTGCTACGCCATCGCTCGCGGCGTGCCGTGGTACGCGTCCAACACCGACCTGACGATCCCGAGTGCGCGGGGCATCGCGCCCGGCAACGGGGCGGCGGTGCAGGTCGTGCGGATCGCGACCGGCGCCGAGCCGCAGGTGGCGGGCAAGCCATTGCCGCCGATGCACCGGGAGACGATCCTGCGGACCGGTGCCGAGCGGCCGTTGGTGGTCGGGGACCGGCTGGACACGGACATCGAGGGCGCGTTCAACGGCGAGGTCGACTCGCTGCTCGTGCTGACCGGCGTGACCGACGGCGCGCAGCTGCTGGCCGCGCCCCCGCAGCACCGGCCGACGTATGTCGACGCCGATCTGCGGGGCATGCTCACCGGGCAGCCGGAGGTCGTCGAGGCGGGCGCGGGCTTCCGCTGCGGAGGCTGGACGGCGACCGCCGGAGCGGAGCGGCTGGAACTGGACGGCGAGGGCTCGGCGCTGGACGGGCTGCGAGCTCTGTGCGCGGCCGCCTGGACGGCTGCCGGGGAGGGCTCGTGCGAGCTGGACGGGGGGAAGGCGCTGGCCCGGCTGGGGCTGTGAGCGTGCGGTGCCCCCTGGAGGGGGCCGCGATCGAGCCCGTAAGGGAGGGTAGGCTAACCTAACCGGGTGTTGGTCGACAGTCCTCCTGAACCGAGCGCGGAGACCGCCCCCGCGCCTCCGAACCGCCGGGCGGTACGAGCCGTCGGGCTCCTCGCGGCCGTCCTGATCCTCGTCCTGGTCGCCCTGGCGAGTATCGCGATCGGCGCGAAGGAACTGTCCTTCGCGCAGGTCTGGCACGGGTTGTTCGAGGACACGGGGACGTACGGTGACGCCGTCGTCGGGGAACGGGTCTCGCGCACCCTCCTCGGCCTGCTCGCGGGATCCGCGCTGGGTCTCGCGGGAGCCGTGCTCCAGGCGCTCACCCGCAACCCGCTGGCCGACCCGGGCCTGCTCGGTATCAACGCGGGCGCGTCCGCCGCGGTGGTCACCGCCATCACCTACTTCGGCGTCACCTCGCTGAGCGGGTACGTGTGGTTCGCGTTCGCCGGTGCCGCCGCGGTCGGGGCGCTGGTCTGGTTCCTCGGCGGCAGCCGGGGCGCGACACCCGTGCGGCTCGCCCTCGCGGGCACCGCCGTCAGCGCCGCCCTCTACGGCTATCTGCAGGCCGTCATGATCATGGACGGCGCGGCGCTCTCCAAGATGCGCTTCTGGACGGTCGGTTCGCTCGCGTCGGCGACCGACGAGACGATCACGCAGGTGCTGCCGTTCCTCGCCGTCGGCACGGTCGTCGCGCTGCTGCTCGCCCGGCCGCTGAACGCGATGGCCATGGGTGACGACACCGCCCGCGCGCTGGGCGCCGACCTCAACCGCACCCGCGCGCTCTCGATGGGCGCCGCCACCGTGCTGTGCGGTGCCGCGACCGCCGCCTGCGGGCCGATCGTGTTCGTCGGGCTGATGGTCCCGCACGTCGTACGGTCCTTCACCGGGCCCGACCTGCGCTGGATCCTCCCGTACGCGACCGTCCTGTCGCCCGTGCTGCTGCTCGGCGCCGACGTCGTCGGCCGCATGGTGGTACGGCCCGCGGAGCTGCAGGTCGGCATCGTCACCGCGATCCTGGGCGGGCCGGTCTTCATCTTTCTCGTACGACGGCGAAGGACGGCGCAGCTGTGAAGACGCAGGTCACGAGGGAGACACCGGACACCTTCAGGAAGACGCGGGACGTGGGGAAGACCCCGGGCGCGGGAGGGCAGGGCGCACGCAACCGTGTGGTGCGCACCCCCGGCGGGCTGTCGTTCCGGCTGGACGTACGGGCGTGCGCCGTCGTCGCCCTGCTGCTGGTGGCGGCGCTCACCGCGAGCGTCGTACTGATCGGTACCGGTGACTTCCCCATCCCGGCCGGTGACGTCCTCAGGACGCTGCTCGGCAACGGCGACGCCGGCCAGGAGTTCATCGTCAACGAACTGCGGCTGCCCAGGGTCCTGGTCGGACTCCTCGTCGGGGCCTCGCTCGGGCTCGGCGGAGCGCTGTTCCAGTCCATCTCCCGCAATCCGCTGGGCAGTCCGGACGTGCTCGGCCTCTCGCAGGGCGCCACCGCCGGCGCGCTGGTCGTCATCGTGCTGTTCTCCGGGAGCGCGAACCAGGTGGCCCTGGGGGCGCTCGCCGGCGGTCTGGTCACCGGGTTCGCGATCTACGCGCTGGCGTGGAAGCAGGGCGTGCACGGGTACCGGCTCGTGCTGGTCGGCATCGGCGTCTCCGCGATCGTCACCGCCGTCAACGGCTATCTGATCACCAAGGCCGATCTCGTCGACGCGGCCCGCGCGGTCGTCTGGATGACCGGTTCCCTGGGCGGCCGTGACTGGGCCCAGGTCTGGCCGCTGCTGATCATGTGCGTGATCCTCGTGCCGCTGGTGCTCGGCAACGCGCGCGGGCTGCGGATGACGGAGATGGGCGACGACGTGTCGTACGCCCTCGGAGTGCGCGTCGAGCGGGTGCGGCTGCTGCTGATGGTCTCGGCCGTGCTCCTCACCGCCGGGGCCACCGCGGCAGCCGGGCCGGTGAGCTTCGTCGCCCTCACCGCGCCCCAGCTCGCGAAGCGGCTGACCCGCTCGCCGGGCCCGAACCTGGTGCCCGCCATGTGCATGGGCGCGACCCTGCTGATCGTGGCCGACTGGGCCTCCCAACGGGCCTTCGGCGCCGACCAGCTGCCCGTCGGCGTCGTCACCGGCGTGCTGGGCGGTGTCTACCTGCTGTGGCTGCTGGTCACCGAGCGGAAGGCCGGGCGGATATGAGCGCGCCGGCGAACGAGAACGGCAGCCCACCGGCGAACCAGAACAGCACCGCGCCTGCGAACGAGAACGGCAGCGCGCCTGCGAACGAGAACGGCAGCGCACCGGCGTACGAGAACGACAAGAGGAGCACCGTGAACCGCCTGTCCGCCGAGGACGTCACCCTCGCCTATGACCAGCGGGTCATCGCCGAGCAGCTGTCGGTGGAGATACCCGACAACTCCTTCACCGTGATCGTCGGCCCCAACGCCTGCGGCAAGTCCACACTGCTGCGGGCCCTGTCCCGGATGCTGAAGCCGTCGCGGGGTCGGGTGCTGCTCGACGGGCAGGTCATCCAGTCGATGCCCGCCAAGAAGGTCGCGCGGACGCTCGGTCTGCTGCCGCAGTCCTCGATCGCGCCCGACGGGATCACCGTCGGCGACCTGGTGGGCCGGGGCCGGTACCCGCACCAGGGGCTGCTGCGGCAGTGGTCCCCCGAGGACGAGCGGATCGTGCGCGAGTCGATGGAGTCGACCGGGGTCGCCGAGCTGGCCGACCGTTACGTCGACGAACTGTCCGGCGGTCAGCGCCAGCGTGTCTGGATCGCCATGGCGCTGGCCCAGCAGACGCCGCTGCTGCTGCTCGACGAGCCGACCACCTTCCTGGACATCCAGCACCAGATCGACGTGCTCGACCTGTGCGCCGAGCTCCACGAGGAACAGGGCCGCACGCTGGTCGCCGTGCTGCACGACCTCAATCACGCCGCCCGCTACGCCACCCACCTCATCGCCCTGCGCGGCGGCTCGGTGATCGCGGAGGGTGCCCCTTCGGAGATCGTCACGGCCGAGCTGGTCGAGGAGGTCTTCGGGTTGCGCTGTCAGGTCATCGACGACCCGGAGACGGGGACGCCGTTGGTCGTGCCGGCGGCCCGCGCGGCACGGACCGGCACCGGGCGGATGGTGGAGTCGGCCGCTACAGCAGCTTCCTGAGCTGGAGCAGGTCCCGGAAGCCCGCCTCCAGCTTCACCCGGCCCGAACCCCAGGCCTTGGCGAAGTTCAGTTCGCCGCCGACGAGGGCCACCAGGTCGTCGCCCGTCATGGCGAGCCGGATCTGGGCCTTCTCGGCGGGCGGTCCCTGGAGGGTGTCGTGCACCTCGATGCGCCCGTCGCGCATGCGGCCCACGAAGGTGACGTCGAGGTCCCTGACATGGCAGCTCACCGAGCGGTCGAGGGCCGTCGCCTCGCCCACGTGTCCCCGGGCGCCTGCCATGGTGTCCGAAAGCTTTTCGAGTGCGGCGCGGCACTCCTCAATCGTTGCCATCGCGGTCGACGGTACCCCAGAGCTTCGCGGTAGCGTCTGGGCATGAGCGACTCTTTGCCCGAGGTCCAGGCCGGGGTGGAAGCAGTGGTTCCGGCGGCGGCCGGCGAGTCCGTCCCCCCGTCGGAGCCCCGGGTCGCCGAACCCGGGGACGACCCCGCCGGCCCGGCCCCGCTGAACGTGCCCCGCGCCCCCACCGGCCACCCCGAGGTCGACGCCGCCCTCGACCGGCTGGCCGACGCCGACCACCTCGCGACCGACGGCCATGTGGAGGTGTACGAGGATGTACACCGGGGGCTGCGCGACGCGCTCACCGCGCTCGACGCCCGCCCGGGACCTCCGGGTCCCACCCGTCACCCGACCGCTGCCCCTCATTAAGACCCTTCGGGTCGCACCTATCGATTGACATACGAGAGCAGGAGCTGAACCCACCGTGGCAGGAGTCGCACGCCGCCGTCTGGACGCCGAACTGGTCCGGCGGAAGCTCGCGCGCTCGCGTGAGCACGCGAGCCAGCTGATCGCCGCCGGGCGGGTCACCGTCGGCAGGACCGTCGCGACGAAGTCCGCCACCCAGGTGGAGACCGCCGCCGCGATCGTGGTCGTGTCCGACGACGGCGACCCGGAGTACGTGTCCAGAGGCGGCCACAAGCTCGCGGGCGCCCTCGCCGCCTTCGTGCCGCGGGGCCTGGCCGTCGAGGGCCGCCGCGCGCTGGACGCCGGCGCCTCCACCGGGGGCTTCACCGACGTCCTGCTGCGGGCCGGGGCCGCGCATGTCGTCGCCGTGGACGTCGGATACGGACAACTCGCGTGGACTCTGCGCAGCGATGAACGCGTCACCGTCAAGGACCGTACGAACGTACGCGAGTTGACGCTCGAAGCGATCGATGGGGAGCCTGTGGATCTTGTCGTGGGGGATCTGTCCTTCATCCCGCTCGGCCTGGTACTGCCCGCACTGGTGCGGTGCGTGAAGCCGGACGCCGATCTGGTGATGATGGTCAAGCCGCAGTTCGAGGTGGGTAAGGAGCGGCTGGGCAGTGGGGGAGTCGTACGGAGTCCGGAGCTGCGCGCCGAGACGGTGCGCGCAGTGGCCCGGCGGGCGGGGGAGCTGGGGCTCGGGGTGAAGGGTGTGACGGCCAGTCCGCTGCCCGGACCCTCGGGCAATGTCGAGTACTTTCTGTGGCTGCGTGCCGGGGCTCCCGCGCTGGACCCGGCCGACGTCGACCGAGCAGTGGCGGAGGGGCCGCGTTGACTCAGGACCGATCGCGAACCGTTTTCCTGCTCACCCACACCGGGCGGCCGGCGGCGATCCGCAGTGCCGAACTCGTCGTCAAGGGGCTGCTGCACCACGGCATCACGGTGCGCGTCCTGGAGCACGAGGCCGAGGACATCCCGGTGCCGGAGGAGGTGGAGCTCGTCAAGGAGGCCACCCCGCAGTGCCTCGACGGGTGCGAGCTGCTGATCGTCCTCGGCGGTGACGGCACGCTGCTGCGCGGCGCCGAGTTCGCCCGTGCGTCCGGGGTGCCGATGCTCGGCGTCAACCTCGGCAGCGTCGGCTTCCTCGCGGAGGCCGAGCGGGACGACCTGGACAAGGTCGTCGACCGGGTGGTGACCAGGGCGTACGAGGTCGAGGAGCGGATGACCGTCGATGTCGTCGTTCATCAGAACGGGGACATCGTCCACACGGACTGGGCGCTCAACGAGGCGGCCGTGCAGAAGGCGGGCGCCGAGAAGCTGCTGGAAGTCGTCCTGGAGATCGACGGCCGGCCGGTCACCGGGTTCGGGTGCGACGGGATCGTCCTGTCGACGCCGACCGGGTCCACGGCGTACGCGTTCTCGGCGGGCGGGCCCGTGGTGTGGCCCGAGGTGGAGGCGCTGCTGATGGTGCCGATCAGCGCGCACGCGCTGTTCGCGAAGCCGTTGGTGACGTCACCGGATTCCGTTCTGGCGGTGGAGGTGCTGCCGCACATCCCGCCGGGGGTGTTGTGGTGCGACGGGCGGCGGACCGTGGAGCTGCCGCCGGGGGCGCGTGTCGAGGTGCGGCGGGGGGCTGTGCCGGTGCGGCTGGCCCGGCTGCATCACGCGTCGTTCACGGACCGGCTGGTGGCCAAGTTCGCGCTGCCGGTCTCCGGATGGCGGGGGGCTCGGCACTAGCGCGAGGTCAGGGGTGGCGCGGACCGTCGGGGACGCGGGTTCGTCGTGGTGACTCGCGCCCGCGCGGCGGAGCCGCAACATCGGCACGGCCCCGCGCCCCTTCAGGGCGCGCTGTAGCTCTCCGGGGTGACATAGGTGCCGGGGTGCGTCGCGGTCCGCCTCCCCGACCTCGTATGGTCGTGTCCGTGTTGGAGGAGATGCGGATACGGTCGCTCGGAGTCATCGACGACGCTGTCGTCGAGTTGTCGCCCGGCTTCACCGCCGTGACGGGTGAGACGGGCGCGGGCAAGACCATGGTGGTCACCAGCCTCGGCCTGCTGCTCGGCGGGCGGGCGGATGCGGCGCTCGTGCGGATCGGCGCGAAGAACGCCGTCGTGGAGGGCCGGATCACCGTGCCCGAGGGCGGGTCGGCGATTCTGCGGGCCGAGGAGGCCGGGGCCGAACTCGACGACGGGGCGCTGTTGATCAGCCGTACCGTCTCCGCCGAGGGACGGTCGCGGGCGCACCTGGGCGGGCGTTCGGTGCCGGTGGGCGTGCTCGCCGAGCTGGCCGACGAACTGGTCGCCGTGCACGGGCAGACCGATCAGCAGGGGCTGCTGAAGCTGTCCCGGCAGCGGGCGGCGCTCGACCGGTACGCGGGGGACGCGGTCGCCGTGCCGCTCACCAAGTACGGCGAGGCCTACCGCCGGCTGCGGGCCGTGGCCGGCGAACTCGACGAGATCGTCACCCGCGCGCGTGAACGGGCCCAGGAGGCCGACATGCTGCGCTACGGCCTCGACGAGATCGCCGGGGTCGAGCCGCGGGCGGGTGAGGACGTGGAGCTGGCCGAGGAGGCCGAGCGGCTCGGGCACGCGGAGGCGCTGGCGTCCGCCGCCACGGCCGCGCACGCCGCGCTCGCGGGCAACCCCGAGGACCCGGAGGGCGTGGACGCCGCCACACTCGTCGCGGGCGCGAACCGGGCGCTGGAGGCCGTGCGGTCGCACGACCCGGCGCTCGCGGCGCTCGCCGAGCGGATCGGGGAGATCGGGATCCTGCTGGGTGACGTGGCGGGGGAGCTGGCGGGATACGCCGACGACCTGGACGCCGACCCGCTGCGGCTGGCCGCCGTGGAGGAGCGGCGGGCCGCCCTCACCGCGCTGACACGGAAGTACGGCCAGGACATGACCGCCGTGCTGTCGTGGGCCGAGGAGGGCGCCCAGCGGCTCACCGAACTCGACGGCGACGACGAGCGGATCGAGGAGCTGACCGCCGAGCGGGACGCGCTGCGGGGGGAACTGGGCGGACTCGCGCAGGCCCTGACCGACGCGCGGACGGAGGCCGCCGACCGGTTCGCCGCCGCCGTCACCGCGGAGCTGGCCTCGCTCGCGATGCCACACGCGCGCGTGTCGTTCGAGATCCGGCAGAGCGACGATCCCGAGGGCGTCGAGGTGGACGGGCGTACGGTCGCGTACGGGCCGTCGGGCGTCGACGAGGTCGAGCTGCTGCTCGCCCCGCACCCGGGGGCGCCGCCCCGGCCCATCGCCAAGGGCGCGTCCGGCGGTGAGCTGTCGCGGGTGATGCTGGCCGTCGAGGTCGTCTTCGCGGGGACCGACCCCGTGCCGACGTACCTCTTCGACGAGGTCGACGCCGGTGTCGGCGGGAAGGCCGCGGTCGAGATCGGCCGGCGCCTCGCCCGGCTCGCCCGGTCGGCGCAGGTCGTGGTCGTCACCCACCTGCCCCAGGTGGCCGCCTTCGCCGACCGGCAGCTGCTGGTGGAGAAGACCAACGACGGGTCCGTGACCCGGTCCGGAGTGAAGGTCCTGGAGGGCGAGGAGCGGGTGCGGGAGCTGTCGCGCATGCTCGCCGGCCTGGAGGACTCCCAGACGGCGCGCGCACACGCGGAGGAGCTGCTGGCGGCGGCCCGCGCGGACGCGTAGGGCCGGACCCCGGCCGCCGCTTCGTCGGCCCTGAGCGAACAGGGCCGTGGACAGGGCGGGAAGGAGCGGGGCGGGAGGGGCGCGGAGGGGCAACCTCGTACGGGAGTTCACTCGTGTGGGTGACCCTGGGTCCGAGGTTGCCCGCCCCTCCGGTTCTTGCTCCGTCCGGCTGTGCCGGAACACCCTTGCGGCCTGGCATCCTTGGACAGGAGCGACGTAGCAGGACGTGCCGCGTGGACCGTGCGGAAGTGCCCCGAACGGTCCATCCCCACCGGCCGGTCCTTCGGTACGTTTCTTCGTGACCGTCCGACCCCGAGCCAGGAGCCCCGGCCACGTGAGCCACGTGAGCAGCCACTCACCGCACGGCCAGTCGCCGCTGCGAACCGTACAAGTGCTCGGCGGTGGCAGCGCGGTGAGCAGTGCGCATGTGCGGTCGCTGGCCTCGGGACTGGTCGCCCGGGGCGTGCGGGTCACGGTGTGCGCCCCCAGTGACGCCGACGGCCAGTACGACTTCACCGGCGTCGGTGCCCACCACGTCCACGTGCCCCGCAGCAGTGACCCCGCCTCGGTGGCCAGCCTGCGCAGCGCCTGCGCGGACGCCGACCTGGTGCACGCGCACGGCCTGCACGCCGGCTTCCGCGCCACCCTCGCGCTCGGCCGGCGCACCACCCCGCTCGTCGTCACCTGGCACACGCGTTCGTACGCGGAGGGGGCGCGGGCGCATCTGCTGCGGCTGCTGGAGCGCCGGGTCGCCAAGGCCGCGGCCGTGGTCCTCGGCACCTCCTCCGACCTGGTCGACCGGGCCCGCAGCCGGGGCGCCCGCGACGCCCGGCTCGCCGCCGTCGCCCTGCCCGCGCCGGGCCGGACGGCCACCGGTGACGACCAGGACCGGCCCGCCTGCAAGGTCCGGGCCGAACTGGGCGCCACGGCACGCCCGTTGCTCATGGCCGTCGGCGCGCTCGACCGCCACCGGGGATACGACACCCTGCTCGACGCCGCCCGGGCCTGGCGCGGCCTCGACCCGGCGCCGCTGCTCGTCGTCGTGGGCGAGGGGCCGCTGCGGAGCGTCCTGCAGCGCCGTATCGCGCAGGAGGAGCTTCCCGTACGGCTGGCCGGGCCGCGCGACGACGTGTCCGAGCTGATCGCGGCCGCCGACCTCGCGCTGCTGCCCGGCGGCCCCGAGGCCCGCCCCGTCCTCGCCCAGGAGGCGCTCCGCGCGCGCGTGCCGCTCGTCGCCGCCGCCGTCGGATCGGTGACCGACCTGGTCGGCGACGGCGCCGAACTCGTCCCGTACGGCGACGCGGGGGCGCTCGCCGCGGCCGTCACGCGCCTGCTCGGCGACCCGGCCCACTGTGCGGGGCTGCGCGAGCGGGGCACGCGGCAGGCCGCCACCTGGCCGACCGAGGACGAGACGGTGGCCCAGGTGCTCAGCGTCTACGACGAGTTGACCCGGCCGCGGCCCCTCGGCTGACGCACACCGGCCGGCCCGCACCCGAGGGGCGTGCCCTCAGGAGACGTGCCGGCGTGCCCGCAGGGCCAGGCTCAGGGCCAGGACGGCCTGGGGGTCGTCCAGGTCGGTGCCGAGGAGCTCGCCGATGCGGGCGAGGCGGTTGTAGAGCGTCTGGCGGTTGAGGTGCAGTTCACGGGCCGTCTCCGCCTTCCGGCCGGCGTGCGCCAGATAGGTCTCCAGGGTCGGCAGCAGCGGGGGCCTGGCGCGGTCGTCGTGGTCGCGCAGCGGACCGATCGCGCGCTCCACGAAGGCGGCGAGGTCAGGGTGGTCGCGCAGCCGCCACAGCAGCAGGTCGATGTCCAGGCGCCGGGCGTCGTACCAGGGGCGGTCGGCCAGGCCCTGCGCGGCCGTCGCGGTCTCCGCCGCGTGCCGCAGGCCCGCCGAGGCGGCCGCCCAGCCGCCGGGCACGCCCACGACCACCACGGGCGGCCGCCCGCCCGGCCGCCGCATCCCGGCCCGCTCCGCCCCGGCCCGCAGCGCCGCCGCGGCCCGGTCGGCGATCGCCGGGCGCTCCGACTCCGCGCGCAGGCCCAGCAGCAGCGGGACGCGGCCCTCCACGGGGCGTACACCGAGCAGGAGGGGCGCACCCACGCAGGCCAGCTCCTCGGTGACCGCGCGGGCCAGGACGGCCCAGCCGCCCCCGTCGGGGGAGAGACCGTCGGCGAGCTTCATGACGACCGGGAGCAGAGGGCCGGAGCCCGGCCGGAAGCCGAGGACGCGGGCCTGCGCGGGCGCGTCCTCGGCCCGGACCCGGCCCTCGGCGAGATCGGTGAGGAAGTCGCCGCGTCCGCGCGCCGCCAGTTCCTCCTCCTGCCGGGCCTGCATCAGGACGACGGCGAGGACCCCGGCCGCGCGCTCGGCCGCCATCCGGTGCACGGGGGCCAGGGGGCCGACGACCGGGAGGAGGACCAGGCGGGCCCGGACCGAGCCCGTGCCCGGACCGCCGCCGGGCACGTCGACGAGGGTCGTCCCGGCCGGCGGCGCGTCCTGGTGCCGGTCGCGCACCCCCTCCCACACCTGGAGCGGATCGGTGTCCGCCGGACCGGCCCCGGCGGCGTACAGGAGCTGGCCGTCGGCGGTCTCCAGGAAGACCGGGTTGCCGCTGAAGGCGGCCAGGATGTCGAGGACCTGGGGGATGCCGCCCCCGCCGAGCAGGGCCTCGGTGCAGCGGCGGTGCACCTCCTCGGCCTGCTGGAGGAGCGCGTAGTGGCCGTTGACGATCTCGGTGTGGATCTCCTCGGTGACCGTCACGAAGGCCACCTCGCGGTGCAGCTGGACGAGGGGCAGGCCGGCCGAGCGCGCCGTCTCCACCAGGGCCGCCGGGAGCCGGGCGAAGCGCGGGCCCAGTTCGACGACCAGGGCCGAGATGCCGCGCTCGGCGAGGGTCCGTACGAACGCGCGCTGGTCGGCGGGGCGGGTGCCGAGCCCGTACCCCGTGGTCAGCAGCAGCTCGCCGCCCTTGAGGAGCGAGGCGATGTTCGGGACCTCGCCCGCGTGCACCCAGCGCACGGTCCGGTCCAGCCGGTCGGCGCCCGCCAGGACCTCCGGCAGCCCGCCGCGCAGACCGGGCAGCTCCAGGGCTCGCCGCACGGTGATACCGCCCTGCGCCTCGCGGCCGTCACCTGGTGCGCGGGTGTCACGGGTGTCCATGCAGCGGACGGTACCCGCTCGTCAGGCCGGCGGGATGTTGTGGTTGTAGCGGAAGACGTTGTCGGGGTCGTACCGGGTCTTCACCGCCGTCAGCCGCCGGTGGTTGTCGACACCGACACCGGCCACCACACGGTCGGCGCCCTCGTCGCCGACGAAGTTGAGGTAGACCGCGCCGGTGCTCCACGGCCGTACGTCGGCACGCACGTCCCGTACCCACCGCACGCACCGCTCGTCGTCCGCCGGATCCGACCAGACGCCGAACGGATGCACGACCCAGGGGGCGTCGCGGTACGGCACGGGGTACTCGCGGGGGCCGTCGGCGATGGCGCCGCCCAGTGGGAAGAGCACGTGCTGGGTGCCGGTCGGCACGGGCATCGTCCAGGCGCGGGTGGTGAAGACGTCCACCACCGCGTCGGGCAGACCGGTCAGATGCTCCGCCGACCAGTAGTTCCGCATCCCCGGCGGGTCGTCGATCATGCACTGCACGTCCGCGTACGGCATCGCGCCGACGATCTCGGCCTCGTGCCCCATCGCCAGCAGCGGCTGGGCGGTCTTGCGCATGTCGTCCTCGGTGCCCGCGTACGTCAGCAGGACGCCGCAGACCAGCCTGCCCACCAGGTGTTCGGGCACGAAATCCTCGGGTGGGCCGGTGAAGTACAGGACACCGCCGCTCGCCTCCCGCGGGCCCGTCTCGATCACCTCGCGGTAGACACGCATCACCTCGGGGCCGTGTTCCGGGAGGTAGAGCAGCAGCGCGATGGCGAACGCGGGCAGTTCGTGCAGCCGCAGGGTGAGCGTGGTGGCCACGCCGAAGTTCCCGCCGCCGCCGTGCAGCGCCCAGAACAGGTCCGGGTTCTCCTCGGCGCTCGCGTGGAGAGCCTGACCGTCGGCGGTCACCAGGTCGACGCCGATCAGGTTGTCGACGGCGAGCCCGAAGGTGCGGTCCAGCCAGCCGCTGCCGCCGCCGAGGACGAAACCGCCGACGCCCGTGGTCGACGCCCGGCCGCCCGTGGTCGCCAGGCGGTGGGGCTCGGTGGCGCGGTCGAGATGGCTCATGGTGGCGCCGCCCTCGACGCGGGCGCTCAGGGAGCCGGGATCGACCGTGACGGCGTGCATCCGGCGCAGGTCGATGACGAGCCCGTTGTCGTTGAGGGCCATGCCGGCCACGCTGTGACCGCCGCCGCGCACCGCGATCGGCAGGTCCAGGTCACGGGCGAAGCGCACGGAACGGACGACGTCGGTCTCGTCCGCGCACTGCGCGATCACGGCCGGACGCCGGTCGATCATGGCGTTGAAGACCGTACGGGCGTCGTCGTACCCCGGATCCTCCGGCGCGAACACGTCGCCGGTCAGGTCCTCACGCAGCGCGGTGAGAGCCGCGCGCGCCTTCGAGAGGGGAGCCATGGTGAGCCGCCCCCTTTCACTCGGGGGACTGGGCTCCTTCCAGGCTAGGCGGGGGCGGTGGATCGGTCCTGTTCGGTGCTGGGAGCCACCTGTACCGCCGAGCGCGAACGGTGGCCGTACGCGCCCGCCCGCGCACGGGACCGCTGCCGCGCGCCCCGGTCCGCCGCCGTGCGCGCCGGACCGGAGGGCGCGTTCAGCCGCCGTACGCCCCCGAAGCGGTCAGCCGCAGGGCCGTGTCGATGAGGGGCACGTGACTGAAGGCCTGCGGGAAGTTGCCGACCTGGCGCTGGAGGACCGGGTCCCACTCCTCGGCGAGGAGGCCCAGGTCGTTGCGGAGGGACAGCAGCTTCTCGAAGAGCTTGCGGGCCTCGTCCACGCGGCCGATCATCGCCAGGTCGTCGGCCATCCAGAACGAGCAGGCGAGGAACGCGCCCTCGTCGCCGGGCAGCCCGTCCACGCCCTCCTGCGCGCCGGAGGTCGGGTAGCGCAGGATGAAGCCGTCCGGGGTCGACAGCTCGCGCTGGATCGCCTCGATGGTGCCGATGACCCGCTTGTCGTCCGGCGGCAGGAACCCCATCTGCGGGATCAGCAGCAGCGAGGCGTCCAGTTCCTTCGAGCCGTACGACTGGGTGAAGGTGTTGCGCTCCTTGTCGTACCCCTTCTCGCACACGTCCCGGTGGATGTCGTCGCGCAGCTCGCGCCACTTCTCCAGCGGGCCGTCCGCGTCACCGGACTCGATGAGCTTGATCGTGCGGTCCACGGCGACCCAGGCCATGACCTTGGAGTGCACGAAGTGGCGGCGCGGACCGCGCACCTCCCAGATGCCCTCGTCCGGCTCGTCCCAGTGGTCCTCCAGGTAGCGGATCAGCTTCAGCTGCAGGAGGGAGGCGTAGTCGTTGCGGGCCAGGCCCGTCATGTGGGCCAGGTGCAGGGCCTCGGTGACCTCGCCGTACACGTCCAGCTGGAGCTGGTGCGCGGCGCCGTTGCCGACCCGGACCGGGCCGGAGTTCTCGTACCCGGGCAGCCATTCCAGCTCGGCCTCGCCCAGCTCCCGCTCGCCGGCGATGCCGTACATGATCTGCAGGTTCTCCGGGTCACCGGCGACGGCCCGCAGCAGCCACTCGCGCCAGGCGCGGGCCTCGTCGCGGTAGCCGGTGCGCAGCAGCGAGGAGAGGGTGATGGCCGCGTCCCGCAGCCAGGTGTAGCGGTAGTCCCAGTTGCGGACGCCGCCGATGTGCTCCGGGAGCGAGGTGGTCGGCGCGGCGACGATGCCGCCGGTGGGCGCGTACGTCAGGGCCTTCAGCGTGATCAGCGAGCGGACCACGGCCTCGCGGTACGGGCCGTGGTACGTGCACTGGTCCACCCAGTCGCGCCAGAACTCCTCCGTGGCGACGAGCGAGGGCTCGGGCTCGGGGAGCGCCGGGGGCTGCTTGTGCGAGGGCTCCCAGGAGATGGTGAAGGCGATCCGGTCGCCGGGCGTCACCGTGAAGTCGGCGTAGGTGGTCAGCGCCTTGCCGTACGTCTCGCACTCGGTGTCGAACCACACAGAGTCCGGTCCGGCGACGGCCACCGTGCGCCCCTCGTGCTTGTGCACCCAGGGCACCACCCGGCCGTACGAGAACCGCATGCGCAGCGCCGAGCGCATCGGCACCCGGCCGCTGACGCCCTCCACGATCCGGATCAGCTGCGGGGCGCCGTCACGGGGCGGCATGAAGTCCGTCACACGGACCGTGCCGCGCGGGGTGTCCCACTCGGATTCCAGGATCAGCGAGTCGCCGCGGTACCGGCGGCGGGAGGCCGTCGGCGGTTCGGCGTCCGCGGCGTGTGCGGGGCCCAGTCTCCAGAATCCGTGTTCCTCGGTGCCGAGCAGTCCCGCGAAGACGGCGTGGGAGTCGAAGCGGGGCAGGCACAGCCAATCGACCGTGCCGTCCCGGCAGACCAGCGCCGCTGTCTGCATGTCTCCGATGAGTGCGTAGTCTTCGATGCGCCCGGCCACGTGCAACTCCAGTCGAACGGCCACGTCGTCGCCCCCCGAGGGGCGGTCGCTGTGCGGTGTGCGGTCAAGGGACCCATGGGATCGACAAAGGAACCATGTTTCCAGAGTGATCCAAGGGACGGTGTCGTGCGATGTCGCTCAACGATCCTCAACGCAAATGAGGCGATCGTTGCTCAACGGACTGACGAGCTCTCATGATTGCCGGAGACGGGCGGGGGTGGTGCCGTCGCGCCGGCCGCGCTCGGCAGCGAGTGTCCGAAGAGGATACGACGCAGCGGAGGGCTCCGCGTCCCGCTCCGGGCAACGCGAGTGAGCCGAACGGGTGAGCAGGGGGTGAAGGCGGTCCGGGATTCGCCGATGGTCGTACGACGTCCGTGTCGGCCCGTGCGCGGAGCGTGGCCGGAAGCGATCGTGTCCTGTCGCTGATACCCTGGTAGCCCGTGGACCCCGGTGGGCGCCCCAGTCGAAAAATTCGCACGAGGGACCCCCGAACCGCAGCGAAGGCACCCCCGACGGATGAGTTCGGGCGGCGGCCGACCCGCACACCGAACCGCGACCACGGGAGCCCCCTCTTGGCCATGCCGCCCGCTGCTTTTCGAAACACGACGACCAAGCACATCTTCGTCACCGGGGGTGTCGCCTCCTCGCTCGGCAAGGGTCTGACCGCCTCCAGCCTCGGCATGCTGCTCAAGGCCCGCGGCCTGCGCGTCGTGATGCAGAAGCTCGATCCCTACCTGAACGTCGACCCGGGCACGATGAACCCCTTCCAGCACGGTGAGGTGTTCGTCACCAACGACGGCGCCGAGACCGACCTGGACATCGGCCACTACGAGCGCTTCCTCGACCGCGACCTCGACGGCTCGGCCAACGTCACCACCGGCCAGGTCTACAACACGGTCATCGCCAAGGAGCGGCGCGGCGAGTACCTCGGCGACACCGTGCAGGTCATCCCGCACATCACCAACGAGATCAAGCACCGCATCCGGCGCATGGCCTCCGACGAGGTGGACGTCGTCATCACCGAGGTCGGCGGCACGGTCGGCGACATCGAGTCGCTGCCGTTCCTGGAGACCGTCCGGCAGGTCCGCCACGAGGTCGGCCGTGACAACGTCTTCGTCGTCCACATCTCGCTCCTGCCGTACATCGGGCCGTCGGGAGAGCTGAAGACGAAGCCGACCCAGCACTCGGTTGCGGCCCTGCGCAACATCGGTATCCAGCCGGACGCGATCGTGCTGCGCTGCGACCGTGAGGTGCCGGCCGCGATCAAGCGCAAGATCTCCCTGATGTGCGACGTCGACGAGGACGCCGTGGTCGCGTGCCCCGACGCCCGGTCGATCTACGACATCCCGAAGACCGTGCATCGCGAGGGCCTGGACGCCTACGTGGTCCGCAAGCTGGACCTGCCGTTCCGTGACGTGGACTGGACGACCTGGGACGATCTGCTCGACCGCGTCCACAACCCGCTCCACGAGATCAACCTCGCGCTGGTCGGCAAGTACATCGACCTGCCCGACGCCTACCTCTCGGTCACCGAGGCCCTGCGCGCGGGCGGCTTCGCCAACAAGGCCCGCGTGAAGATCAAGTGGGTCACCTCGGACGACTGCCGCACCCCGGCCGGCGCCGCGGCCCAGCTCGCCGACGTCGACGCCATCTGCATCCCCGGCGGCTTCGGCGACCGGGGCGTCTCCGGCAAGGTCGGCGCCATCCGGTACGCCCGCGAGAACAGGATCCCGCTGCTCGGCCTCTGTCTCGGCCTGCAGTGCATCGTGATCGAGGCCGCGCGCAACCTGGCCGACATCCCGGACGCCAACTCCACCGAGTTCGACTCCGCCACCGCGCACCCGGTCATCTCCACGATGGCCGAGCAGCTCGACATCGTCGCCGGTGAGGGCGACATGGGCGGCACCATGCGGCTCGGCATGTACCCGGCCAAGCTGGCCGAGGGCTCGATCGTGCGCGAGGTGTACGACGGCAAGGAGTACGTCGAGGAGCGCCACCGTCACCGCTACGAGGTGAACAACGCCTACCGCGGGGAACTGGAGAAGAAAGCCGGCCTGCAGTTCACGGGAACCTCGCCCGACGGCAAGCTCGTCGAGTACGTCGAGTACCCGCGCGAGGTCCACCCGTACCTGGTCGCGACCCAGGCGCACCCCGAACTGCGCTCCCGTCCGACCCGCCCGCACCCGCTGTTCGCGGGGCTGGTGAAGGCGGCCGTGGAGCGCAAGACCGGTAAGTAGAAACCGGGCGGCGCCGGAGCTTGTACGGTGACCGGGGTACGCGTCTTTCGGGACGTGTGCCCCGGTTTCTTTTGTGTAGGTGTGGGAGGACGAGTCGACATGACGATCAAGGACATCGCCGAGCAGTGGGAGGTCCGGGCGAGCGAGACGCCGTTCGTCGGCAAGAAGACCTCCGTGCGCACGGACGACGTGGTCATGCCCGACGGGTCGGTCGTCCGCCGCGACTACCAGGTGCACCCCGGGTCCGTCGCCGTCCTCGCCGTCGACGACGAGGACCGGGTGCTGGTCATCCGGCAGTACCGCCACCCCGTCCGCGAGAAGCTGTGGGAGATCCCGGCGGGGCTGCTGGACGTGCCCGGCGAGAACCCGCTGCACGCCGCCCAGCGCGAGCTGTACGAGGAGGCGCACGTCAAGGCGGAGGAGTGGCGGGTCCTGACCGACGTCTACACCACGCCCGGCGGCTGCGACGAGGCCGTGCGGATCTTCCTGGCCCGGGATCTCTCCGAGGCCGAGGGGCAGCGGTTCGAGGTGGAGGACGAGGAGGCCGACATGGAGTTGGCCCGGGTGCCGCTGGACGAGCTGGTGCGGGGGGTGCTCGCGGGGGAGCTGCACAACAACTGCCTGGTGGTGGGCGTGCTTTCGCTGGTGGCGGCGCGGAGCGGGGACGGTGTGGAGTCGCTGCGGGCGGCCGAGGCACCGTGGCCCGCGCGGCCGTTCGAGTCCTGAGTGCGCCGTCACCGCAGCCGCACACCACCAGTCGTACGATCCGCTGATCCGATCGAGCGACCTCACCGCCCCGCTCCGCCCGGATCGTCGCAGAGCGTGAACTAGGCTCGGGAATCGCCCGCACCGGAGTCCCGGCGGGCTTGCTCGTGCGGTGGGACGGGAGAGTGGCCCGTGGCGGATCAGGCGGTGGACCTCGGGGGTGCCCGGGTGTCCGGAACAGGGCGGCCCCCGGCTGTCGAGGCCGCCCCCACGGACAGTCAGTTCCTCGGCCGGACACGCGAGTTGAAAGAACTGCGGGCCGACATCGACCGCGCGGGGCTCAACACCCTCGCCGGCCGCAAGGCGCCCCACGCGCGCGTGCTGCTCATCGCCGGCCGGCCCGGCTTCGGCCGCACCGCGCTCGCCGAGGAACTCGTCCGGCAGGTTACCGATGGTTACCCCGACGGGGTACTGCGGGCCCGGCTCACCGAGCCCGACGGCACCCGCGTGCCCGTCGAGCGCGCGGCGCGGCAACTGCTCGGGGAGCTGGGGCTGCCGGCGCCGGCCGGCGCCGACGAGGACGACCTCGGCGAAGCCCTGCGGGAGGCGCTCGCCGACCGCCGGGTGGTGCTCCTGCTGGACGACGCGGCCGACGCCGAACAGGTCGACGCGCTGCTGCCGGACACCCCCGACTCCCTGGTCGTGGCGGTCTCCGGGGGGCCGCTGACGGGCATCTCCGACGTCCGCCCCTGCACCCTGGGCGGACTGGACACCAAGTCCGCCGTGGAGCTGCTGGAACGCTTCAGCGGCTCGGTGCGCATCACCGTGGACCCCCGCTCGGCCGAGGGGCTCGCCGAGGTGTGCGGGTCCCAGCCCGCCGCACTGCGGCTCGCCGGCGGCTGGCTGGCCGCCCGGCCGACCGTGGCCGTCTCCGACCTGGCCAAGCAGCTGCGCGCCGAGGACGACGACAGTCCGCCCCTCGCCCGGGTGCTCAAGCTGGCGTACGCCTCGCTGCCGCCCGCCGCCGCCCGGATACTGCGTCTGCTCGCCCTCGCCCCGGCGGGCCTGGTCGACCCGCACATCGCCTCCGGACTCGCCGGCTGCTCGGTCGGCGCGGCCCGCACCACGCTGGACGACTTCGTGGCCCTCGGCTTCCTGCACCAGGCCGACACGGCGCTCCCGCAGTACGAGGTCCCGGGCTGCATCCAGCCGCTGCTGTGGTCCCTCGCCGAGAGCCAGGAGCGGCCGGGTGAGCTGCGGCTCGCCCGCGCGCGGATGCTGGAGCGGACGGTACGGCTGCTGCAGTCCTGCCGGGCCGTCACCGAGACCGACAGCCCGCTCGCCCGCGAGAAGCTCCTCGCCATGCCCAAGGCGCTGCGGTTCCCGACCCCCCGGGCCGCCGAGGAGTGGCTGCGCGCCCGGCGGCCCGCGCTGCTGGCCGCGGCCCGGCTCGCGGTCGCCGACGGGGAGCTGGACACCCTCGCCCGGCGGCTGATGTCCCAGCTGGTCCGGGCCATGGTCGCGCACTTCGGCACCCAGGCCGCGGCCCCCGACCTGTACGGCATCCACGGCCTCGTCCTCGATGTCGCCGAGCGCCGCGCCCTGCCCCGCGAGGCGGCGGCGGCCCTGCTGAACCTCGGCGACCTGGACGCCCGCACCGGCCGTACGAGGGCGGCGCTGGCCCGCTACCGGGCCGCGCTCGACGCCGGACGGCGGGCGAACGACCCGTACGCGACCGGCCGCGCGATGGAATCCGTAGGCGGTGCGCACCAGGAGCTGGAGGACTACGACCGGGCCGCCGACTGGTACGGGCGCGCGCTCGCCCAGCGGCTCGCCCGGGACGAGCGCGAGGACGCCGCCCGGCTGTACGGCCGGATCGCCACCGCGCACACCTACGCGGGCCGCTACGGCGAGGCGCTGCGCAACTGGAGCTCGGCGCTCACCGGCCACCGCAGACTCGGTGATGTGGGCGGCCAGGCACGGGCGTTGAGCGAGATGGCGCGCGTCCAGGAGTACGCGGGGCGGCCCGAGGAGGCGCTGCGGACGTGTGAGGAGGCGGCTCAGTGGGCCCGGCGTGCCGACGACACCCGGTTGCAGGCCGCGATCCAGCTGCGGACCGCCGACACCCTGGAGCGGCTCGGCGATCCGGCGGCGGCCCGGCTGCACCGGGCGGCCGCCGAGCGGCTCCTCGGCGACGGGGCCCCGGACCCCGAAACCCATGAGATCGAGCCGGAACAGGACGCTAACGCCTGCGAAATCCGTAGTGCATCCGCGAAAGATTGATGCATTGAAAGGCTAGACAGCGGGGACACCTTCATTAAACTGGCTACGCCGCCGGTTCTCCTGCGGTGTCTCCCGGTGCGCTCCGATGCGTACGGGTATGTCCTGCACTGCGTGGGCATGTGCCGCTGTACGGGCGAGCCCCCACACACCCTCCGAGTCAAGGACCGTGATCGACGTGAAGGTCGGCATCCCCCGCGAGGTCAAGAACAACGAGTTCCGGGTGGCCATCACCCCCGCCGGTGTGCACGAGCTGGTGCGCCACGGCCATCAGGTCGTCATCGAGCAGGGCGCCGGTGTCGGCTCGTCGATCCCGGACGCCGAGTACGTCGCCGCCGGCGCCGAGATCCTGGCCACGGCCGACGAGGTGTGGGCCACCGCCGACCTGCTGCTCAAGGTCAAGGAGCCCATCGCCGAGGAGTACCACCGCCTCCGCAAGGACCAGACGCTCTTCACCTACCTGCACCTGGCCGCCTCCAAGGAGTGCACGGACGCCCTCGTCGAGTCGGGCACGACCGCGATCGCGTACGAGACCGTCGAGCTGCCGAGCCGCGCGCTGCCGCTGCTGGCGCCGATGTCCGAGGTCGCCGGCCGGCTCGCCCCGCAGGTCGGCGCCTACCACCTGATGCGCGCCAACGGCGGCCGCGGGGTGCTGCCCGGCGGTGTGCCAGGGGTGCTGGCCGGCCGGGCCGTCGTCATCGGCGGTGGCGTGTCGGGCTGGAACGCGGCGCAGATCGCCATCGGCATGGGCTTCCACGTGACCCTGCTCGACAAGGACATCAACAAGCTCAAGGAAGCCGACAAGATCTTCGGCACGAGGATCCAGACGGTCGTCTCCAACGCCTTCGAACTGGAGAAGGCCTGCCTGGAGGCCGACCTCGTCATCGGCGCCGTCCTCATCCCGGGCGC
This sequence comes from Streptomyces sp. NPDC002324, assembly GCF_053593335.1. Classification (NCBI taxonomy): domain Bacteria; kingdom Bacillati; phylum Actinomycetota; class Actinomycetes; order Kitasatosporales; family Streptomycetaceae; genus Streptomyces; species Streptomyces sp. NPDC002324. The sequence continues at coordinate 143,436 of NZ_JBSFCF010000020.1, read as the reverse complement.
CAAGGCCCCGAAGCTGGTCACCAACGAGCTGGTGTCGCGGATGAAGCCCGGAAGTGTCCTTGTCGACATCGCGATCGACCAGGGCGGCTGCTTCGAGGACTCCAGGCCCACCACTCACGCCGAGCCGACCTTCCCGGTCCACGGATCGGTCTTCTACTGCGTCGCCAACATGCCCGGCGCGGTGCCCAACACCTCCACCTACGCGCTGACCAACGCCACGCTGCCCTACATCGTGGAACTCGCCGATCACGGCTGGGCCGAGGCGTCGCGCCGCGACCCCGCGCTGGCCAGGGGCCTCAACACCCATGACGGCAGGGTCGTCTACCGCGAGGTCGCCGAGGCGCACGGCCTGGAGCACGTCGAGCTGGCGTCGCTGCTCGTCTGACCCGCCGCCCGGCGCAGGCCGCCGACCCGCCGGTGACGGGGCGCGGGGCGGCTCCCGACCGGCTGCTTCAAGTCACCTTTCGGTAAAAGGCGATACGTCAACACAGGTCGTCAACAGCACCTTCCCGGCCGGATCTTGCCCGACAAGGTCCGGCCGGATGTGTGTATGGTCACTTTGCGACACTCGCGCAACTCGCCTCGAACGTAACCGTTCGGCTGTTTCGCGCACCGGTGAATCCTGCCGTGCGACGGCCCTACGCCCTTGACAGCCGCATGTTTCATTGCCGACACATCGGGCCGGGTCCGGCGGATTGTGTTGCTGCGGACCGCCGACACGCCATAGAGTCGCCAGCTGTCGGCATGGTGCCACGCTGACCTATCTAGAAGTTTCCTGGTCACCAAGGAGGTAAGACGACTTGTGAATGAGTCGACATTTACTCCCGGGGGTGGTCAACCAGGAATGCCTGCGCCGGTCTCGGGTCCCATGGGGTTCGCGGCTGTCGGCTCGGTCGCTGTCCGCACCTTCGCGGCCCACCAGAGTCAGCAGCCGGCCGGGCTAACTCCGCCAGCACACCAGAGCATGGATGGCCAACACGTGAACGCCATGGCCGGCGACGGAAGTGGCGGTGTCCACAACCACTTCGCCGACTACGACGAGCTGCCCGACGGGCACTTCTACGACCCCGACGCCGAGTACGAGCCCGATCCGGAGTACGCGGCCACGCTCGCGCCCGACGCGGCCCGCCAGCGCCGCGAGCGCATCGGTCCGACCGGTCGCCCGCTGCCGTACTTCCCGATCCCGGGCCCGCTGACCGACCACGGTCCCGCGAAGATCATCGCGATGTGCAACCAGAAGGGCGGCGTCGGCAAGACGACGTCGACCATCAACCTGGGGGCCGCGCTCGCGGAGTACGGCCGCCGGGTCCTGCTCGTCGACTTCGACCCGCAGGGCGCCCTCTCGGTCGGCCTCGGTGTGAACCCGATGGAGCTCGACCTCACGGTCTACAACCTGCTCATGGAGCGGGGCATGTCGGCGGACGAGGTCCTGCTGAAGACCGCGGTTCCCAACATGGACCTGCTGCCGAGCAACATCGACCTGTCGGCGGCCGAGGTCCAGCTGGTCTCCGAGGTCGCGCGCGAGTCCACGCTGCAGCGGGCGCTCAAGCCGCTGCTGGCCGACTACGACTACATCGTGATCGACTGTCAGCCCTCGCTCGGCCTGCTCACCGTGAACGCCCTGACGGCCGCCCACAAGGTGATAGTTCCCCTGGAGTGCGAGTTCTTCGCACTGCGCGGGGTCGCGCTGCTGACGGAGACCATCGAGAAGGTCCAGGAGCGGCTCAACCCCGACCTGGAGCTCGACGGCATCCTGGCCACCATGTACGACTCTCGCACCGTGCACAGCCGTGAGGTTCTCGCGCGCGTCGTCGAGGCGTTCGACGAGCACGTCTACCACACGGTCATCGGGCGCACGGTCCGCTTCCCGGAGACCACGGTCGCCGGTGAGCCGATCACCACGTACGCCTCCAACTCCGTCGGCGCCGCCGCCTACCGCCAGCTCGCCAGGGAGGTGCTCGCCCGGTGTCACGCCGAGTGAGTCTGCCGGGGGCCGACGAACTCTTCCGTACGACAGGGGGAATGGCGCTGCAGCCGTCCACTCCCCGGCGGGGGGCCAACGGAGAAGCCCGTGTGCCCGCTCCCGCCGGGGACAGCGACGGGGCCGCCGCCGCGGAGGACGCTCCACCGTCCGTGCCCGTACGGGGCGGTGACGGCGAGGGGGCCGAGCATGTGGCCGCGGACGCCGAGTCCGACGGCGAACAGCCGCGCAGCCGCTCCGCCGCCGCCGGTGCCGAGCGGGCCGCCGCGGCCGGACGTCTGCCGAAGCCGCAGGAAGGTTCAGCCGCCGCGCCCCGCAAGAAGGGGCGGGCCTCCGGGCGCCGGCCCAGCGGGCGGGAGCGGCACGACGAGAAGATCACCGTGTACGTCTCCGCCGAGGAGCTCATGGATCTCGAACACGCGCGGCTGGTGCTGCGCGGGGAGCACGGGCTGGCCGTGGACCGCGGGCGGATCGTGCGGGAGGCCGTCGCCGTGGTGCTGGCGGATCTGGAGTCCCGGGGAGACGCGAGCATCCTCGTCCGACGGCTTCGTGGGCGGTAGGGGTAGCCTGCGGGGGCTATGACCTCGTTCGACTCCTCTGGCCCGGCTTCCGGTGGTTCTGCCGGTCGTCGCCGTGCGCTGGGTCGGGGGCCGTCGGCTCCGCCGGTCGAGCAGGTTGAGCCGGTTGAGCCGGTTGAGCAGGCTGAGCCGGTAGAGGCTTCGTCGTCGGCCGACGACGGTGGGTCGCACGCGGTGGAAGCGGAAGAGGCGTTCTCCGCCGAGGAGGCACTCACCGCCGTCGAGCCCCAGGAGCCGGACGAGCCCGACGACGGGGTCTTCAAGGTCCGGCTGGCCAATTTCGAGGGTCCCTTCGATCTCCTCCTCCAGCTGATCTCCAAGCACAAGCTGGACGTCACCGAGGTCGCGCTCTCCAAGGTCACCGACGAGTTCATGGCGCACATCCGGGCGATGGGGCCGGACTGGGACCTGGACGAGACGACCGAGTTCCTCGTCGTCGCCGCCACCCTCCTGGACCTGAAGGCGGCGCGGCTGCTGCCCGCCGCCGAGGTCGAGGACGAGGCGGATCTCGCGCTCCTCGAAGCCCGGGACCTCCTCTTCGCCCGGCTGCTGCAGTACCGCGCGTACAAACAGATCGCGGAGATCTTCAACCGGCGGCTGGACGAGGAGGCGCGGCGGTATCCGCGGACCGTCGGGCTGGAGGCGCAGTACGCGGAGCTGCTGCCCGAGGTGGTCATCAGTATCGGGGCGGAAGGATTCGCCAGGCTGGCCGTGAAGGCGATGCAGCCGAAGCCCAAGCCGCAGGTGTACGTCGACCACATCCACGCGCCGCTGGTGAGCGTGCAGGAACAGGCTGGGATCGTCGTCGCCCGGCTGCGGGTGCTGGGGGAGGCGTCGTTCCGGGTGCTCGTCGAGGACACCGACGACACCCTCACCGTCGTCGCCCGCTTCCTCGCGCTGCTGGAGCTGTACCGGGAGAAGGCCGTGGCCCTCGACCAGGAGACGGCACTCGGGGATCTGCTCGTGCGGTGGACCGGTGGGGACGGGGGCGCGGAGCCCGTGGTCACCGACGAGTTCGACCGGCCGCCCGAGCCGCCGGAGCCGCCAAAGTCGCCAAAGTCGCCGGAGTCGCCCGAGGAGGAGAAGGCGTGAGCGAGGAGAGAGCCGGCGGGCCCGGGGGCCCGCGCACCGTCGCCGACCTCGACCTCAAGCCCGCCCTGGAGGCCGTCCTCATGGTCGTGGACGAGCCCGCGACGGTGGAGCACCTGTCGAAGATCCTGGAGCGCCCCAAGCGGCAGATCGCCAAGGCGCTCAGGGAACTGGCCGACGACTACGCGGTACAGGGGCGTGGTTTCGAGCTGCGGCTGATCGCCGGGGGCTGGCGGTACTACACCCGGCCCGAGTACGCCGCCGCCGTCGAGCGGTTCGTGCTGGACGGTCAGCAGGCCCGGCTGACCCAGGCCGCGCTGGAGACGCTGGCCGTGGTCGCGTACCGGCAGCCGGTGAGCCGGAGCAGGGTCTCCGCCGTGCGCGGAGTGAACTGCGACGGGGTCATGCGCACCCTCCTCCAACGGGGTCTGGTCGAGGAGGCGGGCGCGGAACCCGAAACAGGTGCGATCCTGTACAGGACGACGAACTACTTTCTGGAGCGGATGGGCCTGCGCGGCCTGGACGAGCTCCCGGAGCTCGCGCCCTTCCTCCCGGAGGCTGAGGCGATCGAGGCCGAGACACTGGAGGGGGTCCCGTCGTTCGATCCGGACGCCCCGGATTCCGAGGACGCAGACGACAAGACGGAACTTTGATGCGAAGCAGCAGCGGCAGGAACAGCAGCGGAAACAACGGCGGGAGCCGTGGTGGCAACAGCGGCGGCCGCGGCGGGAGCAGCGGTGGCCGCGGCGGGAGCAGCGGTGGCCGTGGTAACAACCGCGGTGCCGGGAACGACCGCGACGACAGGCAGGGCGGCAGGCCGAAGAACCCGCGCCCGGAGGAGCGGCGCTACGACGTGGGCCCCGGCGCCTCCCCGGAGGGGCCGAAGTCGGGCCGCGGCGCGTCCGCGCGCGGTGGCGCCAAGGGCGGCCCCAAGCAGTCCCCGGGCAGCGGGCGGGGCCGGTGGGCCCCGGCGACCTCCCGCGAGTACGACGCGCGGGCGGAGGAGCGCAACCGGGAGCGGTACGCGGGCAAGAAGGACGTCAAGCTGCCCAAGACCTTCCCCGGCGCCGAGCAGGAGGGCGAGCGGCTGCAGAAGATCCTCGCGCGCGCGGGCTACGGCTCCCGGCGCGCCTGCGAGGAGCTGATCGAGCAGGCGCGGGTCGAGGTCAACGGCGAGATCGTGCTGGAGCAGGGAAAGCGTGTCGACCCGGAGAAGGACGAGGTCAAGGTCGACGGGCTGACGGTCGCGACCCAGTCGTACCAGTTCTTCTCGCTGAACAAGCCGGCCGGTGTCGTGTCCACGATGGAGGACAACGAGGGCCGTCAGTGCCTCGGCGACTACGTGACCAACCGCGAGACCCGGCTCTTCCACGTCGGACGGCTCGACACCGAGACCGAGGGCGTCATCCTGCTCACCAACCACGGTGAACTGGCGCACCGCCTGACGCACCCCAAGTACGGCGTGAAGAAGGTCTACCTCGCGCACATCGTGGGCCCGATCCCGCGTGACCTGGGCAAGCAGCTCAAGGACGGCATCCAGCTGGAGGACGGGTACGCGCGCGCGGACCACTTCCGGGTCGTGCAGCAGACCGGCAAGAACTACCTCGTCGAGGTCACCCTGCACGAGGGGCGCAAGCACATCGTGCGCCGGATGCTGGCGGAGGCCGGTTTCCCGGTCGACAAGCTGGTGCGCGTGGCCTTCGGGCCGATCACCCTCGGCGACCAGAAGTCCGGCTGGCTGCGCCGGCTGTCGAACACCGAGGTCGGGATGCTGATGCAGGAGGTCGACCTCTAGGTCCACCGCCGCGTACGAGCAGTGGGGCCGGTCCCGGGTTTGCCTTCGGGGGCGGCCCTTTGCCGTTCCCGGTGCCGGTCTTGGCGTTCCTTTCCCCGTAAAAGGGTTGTGCCGTCACGCCCCGTCCTTTTATAGTCGTTCTGACTATTAGTCACGGTGACCATAAAGAGGGTGGTGGACATGACCTCACCGGCGGGCTACGACAAGCACGCGTACGAACCCTTCGCCGTCACCGTCGACCTGGCCGTCTTCACCGTCCGCGCGGGCACCCTCCAGGTGCTGCTCGTCGAACGCGGGCAGGAACCGTACGAGGGCCGCTGGGCGCTGCCGGGCGGGTTCGTGCTGCCGGGCGAGTCCGCGGAGGAGGCCGCCTGGCGCGAACTCGCGGAGGAGACCGGGGTCTCGGACGTGCCCGGCCTCCACCTGGAGCAGCTGCGGACCTACAGCGAACCGGGGAGGGACCCGCGGATGCGGGTCGTCACCGTCGCGTTCGCCGCGCTGTTCCCGGACCCGCCCGTCCCGCACGGCGGCGGCGACGCGGCCCAGGCCCAGTGGCTGAGGTTCAACGCCATCGGTCCGCTCGCCTTCGACCACGACCGCATCCTCGCCGACGCCCACGAACGCGTCGGCGCCAAGCTGGAGTACACCTGTCTCGCCACCTCCTTCTGTCCGCCCGAGTTCACCCTCGGCGAGCTGCAGCAGGTCTACGAGACCGTGTGGGGCACTCCGATCGACCGGCCCAACTTCCGGCGCAAGGTGCTGGCCACGCCGGGCTTCGTCGAACAGGTGCCCGGCGCCGCCCGCCTGACCGGCGGTCGCGGCAAGCCCGCCGCGCTGTACCGAGCGGGCGGGGCCACCGCCCTGCACCCGCCCCTGCTGCGACCCACCACGGAAGGACGGCCCTGATGACCATGACGCTGCGTACGAAGCGCTCCGCCACCGGATCCCTGCTCGGTCTCGCCCTCGGAGACGCCCTCGGTTTCCCGACGGAGTTCAGCGACGTCCCCTCGATCCTCGCCAAGTGCGGGCCCTGGCGGAAGATGGCGCTGCCGAAGCCCGCGATCGTCACCGACGACACCCAGATGACGCTGGCCCTCGGGCACGGGCTGCGCGCGGCCATGGACCGGGGGTCGCTCGGCCCCGAGACCCTGGAACGCGCCGTCCGCAAGGAGTTCGTGGAGTGGTCCCGCTCCCCGGAGAACAACCGCGCCCCCGGTCACACCTGCCTGGTCGCCTGCGACCTCCTCGCGGTCGAGCGTCACCCCTGGCAGTTCGCCAGCCAGATCCACTCCAAGGGCTGCGGCGCCAACATGCGGGTCGCCCCGCTCGGTCTGATCGGCCCGCTCAGTGACGAACAGCGCGCGGGCGCCGCCCAGTTGCAGGCCGCCCTCACCCACGGCCACCCCACCGCCCTCGCCGCGTCCGACCTCACCGCCCACGCGATACGCCTGCTGTCCCAGGGCGCCGACCCGATGGGCCTCGTCGGCCGGCTGCGGTCGTACGCCTACGAGAACCGCGCCCACTACCACGCGCGCTGGCTCGGCGACCTGTGGACCTACAGCCAGGACCCCTCGCCCGAGCACTACATCTCCCGGGGCTGGGACGAGTGCCTGGAGGCCCTGGACCGTCTCCAGCAGGCCCTGCGGCTCCCCTCGCCCGAGACCGACCCGTGCGCGGCCACGGGGGAGGGCTGGATCGCCGAGGAGGCCCTCACCACCGGGCTGCTGTGCTTCCTGCTCTTCGTCGACGAGCCCGTCACCGCGCTGCGCCGCGCCGCCTGCACCTCGGGCGACTCCGACTCCATCGCCTGTCTCGCCGGGGCCTTCGCGGGCGCCTACCACGGTCCGGACGTCTGGCCCGCCGAGTGGGCCGACCGGATCGAGTACCAGGGCGATCTCGTGTCGCTGGGGGCTCTCTGGGACGCTTGAGGGATGACCGACGCCCTCGACATCGACCTGGCCCCCGTGGTCGCCGAGCAGCCCCACCCGCTGCTCTTCGCGACCGTCTCCGGAGCCCACCTGTACGGCTTCCCCTCGCGCGACTCGGACGTCGACCTGCGCGGTGTGCATCTGCTGCCCGCGGCCGAACTGGTCGGGCTGCGCGAGCCGGAGGAGACCCGGTCGCGGATGTGGGACCGGGACGGCGTCGAGCTGGACCTCGTCACGCACGACCTGCGCAAGTTCGCCCGGCTGATGCTGCGCCGCAACGGCTATGTGCTGGAGCAGCTGCTCTCCCCGCTCGTCGTGCACACCGGCGAGACACACCGCGAACTCGTCGCGCTCGCCCCCGGGGTCCTCACCCGGCACCACGCCCACCACTACCGGGGGTTCGCCACCACGCAGTGGCGGCTCTTCGAGAAGACCGGCGAACTCAAGCCGCTGCTCTACACGTTCCGGGTGCTGCTCACCGGCATCCACCTCATGCGCAGCGGCGAGGTGCAGGCCCATCTGCCCACCCTGGTGCCGGAGATCGACGAGGCCCCCGCCTATCTGCCGGACCTCGTCGCGGCGAAGGCGGCCGAGGAGCACGGCAAGGCGGACGTCGACCAGGAGCGCGTGGCGGCGGACGTGGAGCGGCTCCAGGGGGTGCTGGAGGAGGAACAGGCCCTGTCGGTGCTGCCCGAGCACCCGGCCGCGTACGACGCCCTGCACGACTTCGTCGTCCGCGTCCGGCTGGAGGGCCTGAAGGGCTGAGGTGATCCGCGGGGCCGAGGCCCCGCGCGCCACGGGATGCCGCCCCGGCGCAAGGATTTCGCGCGGCTCGACGATCCCGCGCGGCTCGACGATCCCGCGTGGCTCGACGATCCCGCGCGGCTCAACGATCCCGTGCGGTGCGCAGGGCCGACGCGCGCCGGGTCCGTACGACGAAGTCCTCGACCCTGGCCAGGTCCGGGTCCGCCGGCAGGGGGCTGCGGTCCGCCGCGTCGGCGGCCTCCGTGGCCAGCCGGGCCATCCAGGTCTCGACCCGGGCCCACGGCACCTCGCCGCGTTTCACCGCCAGCAGGGGCTCGCGCTGATCGCCCACGTCCACGGTCAGCTCGCCCGTGCGCAGCAGGTCCCGGCAGCTCATCAGCAGGCGGAGCAGATGCATCGCGTGCTTCCAGCGGGGGGCGCCGTGGGTGCGGGCGTCCGCGTCGAGCTTCTTGCGCTGGCCGAGGGCGTAGCGGGCGAACGTCTCGTGGGCCCTGCGGGACAGGAACGCCCCACGCAGGGCGAGCAGTTCACGGCCCGTGGCGTCGACGTGCTCCACCAGGGGGGAGTGCAGGCACTCCAGGATGTTGGGGTTGGCGCGCAGGGCCAGATGGCAGAAGCGCTCCAGCTCCCAGCCGAACTGCTCCTCCGCGGGGCCCTCCACGTGTGTGGGCGGCTTCTCGAAGCGCCAGAACAGCTCGGTGGGGGCCAGGAAGACGCCCCGCCGGTCCGTGTCGCTGTCGTCCGTCGCGAGACCGAAGGCCCGCGACCCCATCACGCAGGCGTAGATCGTGTGGTCGCGGACCAGATCGTGCGGGTGCGGGGGCTGCATGCCCGGAGCGTACGGGGTGGATCAAGGCCGCAGAATCGAATTTCCCGCGACGGTGATCTTCTCCGCGGGCAGCGGCTCGGTGGCCGGTCCGTGGACCACGGCCCCGTCCGCGACCTTGAACTTGCTGCCGTGGCACGCGCAGTCGATCGTGCCGTCCGAGACGCTGCTGACGATGCAGCCCATGTGGGTGCAGACCGCCGAGAAGGCCTTGAAGTCGCCCTCCGCGGGCTGCGTCACGACGATCTTCTGCTCGTCGAAGATCTTGCCGCCGCCCACCGGGATGTCAGCCGTCTTCGCCAGTTCCTCGCCGCCGTCCGCGGCGGTGTCCCCGGGGGAGGACCGCTCCGCGGTGTCGCCGCCTTCGTCCCCGCCGCACCCCATGAGCAGCGCCGCCGTGCCCGCCGCGCCGGTGGCCAGCACCGTGCGCCGCGTGGAACCCATCGTCATGTCGTCACTCCGAACGTGCGGAAGAACCAGAGGGCGGAGGACAGCCAGACGACCGTGAGCGCGGTGAAGACGAGACCGCCGACGATCGGCAGGAGCCAGCCGGGGAGTCGCTCCGAACGGAGCAGCAGCATCTTCGCACTGAATCCACCGAAGAAGAAGCAACCCAGGAGAGAGTGCCACAAAACGCGTGTTTCGTACGTCTGGAAGCCGAGGGCGTACAGACAGTGCACCGCCACCGGCACCGCGAGCAGGAACGCCGCCCGCCCCGACCAGCGGTGCAGCACCCCCGACCACCTCGGGCCCGGCAGCCTGCCGTACATCACCAGCGCCGACGTCAGCTGCACCAGCGCGAAGCCGAACGCGGCCGTCGCCAGCCATGACTTCACCGCGCCCGTGCTGCTGAAGCCCGCGAGGTTGAACGCGGTGCCCGCCGGGTCGTGCGCCCTGCCGTAGGCCCCGAGGGCGACCGCCACCGCGCAGGCCACCCCCGCCGGCACCAGGTAGCGGGAGGCGCCGGCGGGGGTGCGCGCCGGGGTGGGCGGGGAGGGGAAGTCCTGGGTCGCGGCGTTCGGATCGACGGTCATGAGCTGCCCTTCGGGGTGACGGGGCGGGCCGTGAGCTGTTCTCCGTCGACCGTCACCGTGCCGGTTTCGGGGTCGATCTTCGGAGCCGCGGCGGGCTTGCCGTCGCGTTTGAGGATGCCGACCTGACGGCCGTCCGGCAGCACGATCCAGCCGCCGTCGACCCTGGCCCCGCGTACGTTGCCGGTCGCGCGGTACAGCCCCGAGGGCTCGGCGGTCCTCGGTGCCGTGAACCCGTACTCGTGACCGGCGATGTCGACCGTGCCGGTGACCCTCCCGCCCTTCAGGGTGCCGTTCAGCTCGGCGCCGTCCCCGCCCGTGAGCCGCATGCCGCCGTCGTCCCGTACGTCGCCCTTGAGCCATGCCTCCTTGTCGCGGCCGTCGCAGAAGTAGGCGACCGCCCTGCCGTCGCGCAGGGTCACCGCGACGGCGGCCGAGTCGTCGTCGGTGCGGCCCGCGTAGTCGGCGTCGGCCGGCGGGGCGGGGGCCGGTGACGGCGAGGTCTTCGTCGATGGGCTCGGCGGCGGGCTCGGTGGCGGGCTCGGGGACGCCGAGGCGGGCGGTGGGTCGTTCGTGGTGGACGCCGAGCCGGCGCGGGTCCCCGTCGTCGCGTTGAGCGACAGCATGAACAGGGCCAGCAACAGCCCGCCGAGAAGGGTGAGAAGTGGTCCGGAGCGCTTCATGGGAGCCTCCCCCGAGGCGTGGCGCGGACGGCCTCCTTCATGGAAGCGGACGCACGGGACGCCGTCCAGGGGCGTACCGGGGTGTTTCGACCCAAGTGGCGGGACAGTGACGTTCGCATGACATTGTCCGGGTCTGCGGCGGTGATCCGCCCTCGTGGTCGTCTTTCGGCCAGGCTTTTCGGCAGGCGGGCGTCGCGCACCGGCCCGGGGCGGGTGACTAGGCTGGTCGTACTAGGCCGGGATGTACAGCAGTGAGGAGCAGAGCCGTGGCGGTACGAGCGGTCCGGGGCGCCGTCCAACTCGAACGGGACGAGGCGGGGCACATGGACGAGCAGGTGGGCGAGCTGCTCACCGCGGTCCTGGAGCGCAACGGGCTCACCCCGGACGACCTGATCAGCATCTGGTTCACGGCCACCCCCGACCTGCACAGCGACTTCCCGGCCGCCGCCGCGCGCAAGCTCGGCATCGTCGACGTCCCGCTGATCTGCGCGCAGGAGCTGGACATAGAGGGCGCTCTGCCCCGGGTCGTACGCATCCTCGCGCACATAGAGTCGGACCGGCCGCGCTCGGACATCGCGCACGTGTACCTGGGGGCCGCGGCCACGCTCCGCAAGGACATCGCCCAGTGAGAACCGCACTCGTCATCGGCACCGGGCTGATCGGCACCTCCGCCGCCCTCGCCCTGGCCCAGCGCGGTGTCACCGTCCACCTCGCCGACCACGACCCCGAGCAGGCCCGTACGGCCGCCGCGCTGGGCGCCGGCACCGACGAGGCGCCCGGGGGCCCGGTGGACCTCGCGATCATCGCGGCCCCGCCCGCGCACGTGGCCGCGACCCTCGCCGACGCCATGCGCCGGGGTCTCGCGCGCGGCTACCTCGACGTGGCCTCCGTCAAGGGCGGCCCCCGCCGTGAGCTGGAGGAGCTGGGCCTCGACCTCACCTGCTACATCGGCTCGCACCCCATGTCGGGCCGGGAGAAGTCCGGTCCGCTGGCCGCCACCGGTGACCTGTTCGAGGGCCGGCCCTGGGTGCTCACCCCCACCCGGGACACCGACACCGAGGTCCTGAACCTCGCCCTGGAGCTGGTCTCGCACTGCCGGGCCGTCCCGGTGGTCATGGACGCGGACACCCACGACCGGGCCGTGGCCCTGGTCTCGCACATGCCGCACCTGGTGTCCAGCCTGGTCGCCGCGCGGCTGGAGCACGCGGACGAGTCGGCGGTACGGCTGTGCGGGCAGGGCATCCGGGACGTGACCCGGATCGCGGCCTCCGACCCGCGCATGTGGATCGACATCCTCTCCGCCAACCCCGGCCCGGTCGCCGATCTCCTCACCGACGTCTCCGCCGACCTCGACGAGACCGTCCAGGCCCTGCGCGCCCTCCAGGCCGGCGACGAGGCCAAGCGCCGCGAGGGCATCACCGGCATCGAGGACGTCCTGCGCCGCGGCAACGCGGGCCAGGTCCGCGTCCCCGGCAAGCACGGGTCCGCGCCACGGGTCTACGAGGTGGTGGCGGTACTGATCGACGACCAGCCGGGCCAGCTGGCCCGCATCTTCGCCGACGCGGGCGCCGCCGGCATCAACGTCGAGGACGTCCGCATCGAGCACGCCACCGGGCAGCAGGCCGGTCTGGTGCAGTTGATGGTGGAGCCGAAGGCGGCGGTGGTGTTGACGGGGGCGTTGCGGGAGCGGGGCTGGGCGATCCGGCAGTAGGGGCGGTGGGTCGGCGGTCGGAGGCCGGCGCAGCCGTCCCGCTGCCCGGGAGGCGCCTTGGCGCCGAGTGGTGCGAGGGTGGCGTCGGGGGTCGGTCGTCCGCATCGAGCACGCCACCGGGCAGCAGGCCGGTCTGGTGCAGTTGATGGTGGAGCCGAAGGCGGCGGTGGTGTTGACGGGGGCGTTGCGGGAGCGGGGCTGGGCGATCCGGCAGTAGGGGGCGGTGGGTCGGCGGTCGGAGGCCGGCGCAGCCGTCCCGCTGCCCGGGAGGCGCCTTGGCGCCGAGTGGTGCGAGGGTGGCGTCGGGGGTCGGTCGTCCGCATCGAGCACGCCACCGGGCAGCAGGCTGGTCTGGTGCAGTTGATGGTGGAGCCGAAGGCGGCGGTGGTGTTGACGGGGGCGTTGCGGGAGCGGGGCTGGGCGATCCGGCAGTAGGGCCCGGTGGCCGTGGGGGTCGGGGCGGTGGTAGGGAGGGCCGGACGGGTCATCCGCACCCAGTACCCTTGTCCGGGGCGCCTTCCGTCCCGCCCCACCACCTCGGACCAGGAAAGGTGCTCCCCAGTGGAACGCGCCACAGTGATCGTTGCCATCGACGGCCCCTCCGGCACGGGCAAGTCGAGCACCTCGAAGGCCGTGGCCGCGCAGCTCGGGCTGAGCTACCTGGACACGGGCGCCCAGTACCGGGCGATCACCTGGTGGATGGTCAACAACGGCATCGACATAGAAGACCCCACGGCGATCGCGGCCGTGGCCGGCAAGCCGGACATCGTGTCGGGGACGGACCCGTCCGGGCCGACCATCACCGTCGACGGCACGGATGTCGCCGGGCCGATCCGTACCCAGGAGGTCACCTCCCGGGTCAGCGCGGTCAGCGCCGTCCCCGAGGTGCGGGCGCGGATCACCGAACTGCAGCGGACCATCGCGGCGGACGCCGAGAACGGCATCGTCGTCGAGGGCCGCGACATCGGCACGACCGTACTGCCGGACGCCGACCTGAAGATCTTCCTGACCGCCTCCCCCGAGGCCCGCGCCGCCCGCCGCAGCGGCGAGCTGAAGGGCGCCGACGTCCAGGCGACCCGCGAGGCACTCCTCAAGCGCGACGCGGCCGACTCCAGCCGCAAGACCTCGCCGCTCGCCAAGGCGGACGACGCGGTCGAGGTGGACACCTCGGACCTCACGCTCCAGCAGGTCATCGAGTGCGTGGTCACCCTCGTCGAGGAGAAGCGGGCGGGCAAGTGAGCGAAGCCGCCACGGGCCGGGCCGCGTCGCCCGAGGCTCCCTCGCCGCTCGGCGCCGAGGTGGGCCGGCGTATCGGCGTGGGCCTGATGTACGGGCTGTGGAAGCCGCGCGTGCTGGGCGCCTGGCGGGTCCCCGCGACCGGCCCGGTGATCCTCGCCCCCAACCACTCCCACATCGTCGACGGCCCCATGGTCATCGGCGTGGCGCCCCGGCCCTCGCACTTCCTGGTCAAGAAGGAGGCGTTCGTCGGTCCGCTCGGCCCGTTCATGCGCGCCGTCGGTCAGGTGGAGGTCGACCGCTCGACCGCCGACCGCACCGCCATCACCCGCGCCCTCGCCGTCCTGGCGGGCGGCGGTGTGCTGGGCATCTTCCCGGAGGGCACCCGGGGCGAGGGCGACTTCGCCTCGCTGCGCGCCGGGCTCTCCTACTTCGCCGTGCGCAGCGGAGCGCCGATCGTGCCGGTGGCGGTGCTGGGAAGCACCGAGCGGCGCGGACGGTTGGTCAAGGGGCTGCCCCCGCTGCGCTCCCGCGTCGACGTGGTCTTCGGTGACCCGTTCGAGGCGGGCGACGGCAGCGGACGGCGTACGCGCAAGGCCCTCGACGAGGCGACCGTGCGCATCCAGCAGCAGCTCGGCGCGCACCTGGAGCATGCCCGACGGCTCACCGGCCGCCGGTAAAACGCCGGGCGTCCGGTCGGGCGCTGGGCGACACTGAGTAGTGGATCAGCCGACTACGAGCCGGTCGCTCCACCGATCACCACGATGAACTACGAGGTACGGACTTCATGAACGACCAGTTTCCCTCCGAGCACGAGCACGGAGAGCTTGGCGACGCCGAGTACGCGCAGTTCATGGAGCTCGCCGCGGAAGAGGGCTTCGACATCGAGGACGTCGAGGGCGCGATCGACGAGGCGGGCCACGGACCGCTGCCCGTCCTCGCCGTCGTCGGCCGTCCGAACGTCGGCAAGTCGACGCTCGTGAACCGCATCATCGGCCGCCGTGAGGCGGTCGTCGAGGACAAGCCCGGCGTCACCCGCGACCGCGTCACCTACGAGGCCGAGTGGGCGGGCCGCCGCTTCAAGGTCGTCGACACCGGCGGCTGGGAGCAGGACGTCCTCGGCATCGACGCGTCCGTCGCCGCCCAGGCCGAGTACGCCATCGAGGCCGCCGACGCCGTCGTGTTCGTCGTCGACGCCAAGGTCGGCGTCACCGACACCGACGAGGCCGTCGTCCGGCTGCTCCGCAAGGCCAACAAGCCCGTGGTGCTATGCGCCAACAAGGTCGACGGTCCGAGCGGCGAGGCCGACGCGACCGCTCTGTGGTCCCTCGGCATCGGCGAACCGCACCCGGTCTCCTCGCTGCACGGCCGCGGCACCGGCGACATGCTGGACGCCGTACTGGAGGCACTTCCCGAGGCGCCCGAGCAGAGCTTCGGCACGGCGGTCGGCGGTCCGCGCCGTATCGCCCTGATCGGCCGCCCGAACGTCGGCAAGTCCTCCCTCCTGAACAAGGTGGCGAACGAGGAGCGCGTCGTCGTCAACGAGATCGCGGGCACCACCCGTGACCCGGTCGACGAGCTGATCGAACTCGGCGGTGTCGTCTGGAAGTTCGTCGACACGGCGGGCATCCGCAAGCGCGTCCACCTCCAGCAGGGCGCCGACTACTACGCCTCGCTGCGCACCGCGGCGGCCGTCGAGAAGGCGGAGGTGGCGGTCATCCTCATCGACGCCTCCGAGACCATCTCGGTCCAGGACCAGCGCATCGTGACGATGGCGGTCGAGGCCGGCCGGGCGATGGTCATCGCGTACAACAAGTGGGACACCCTCGACGAGGAGCGCCGCTACTACCTGGAGCGGGAGATCGAGACCGAGTTCGGCCAGGTCGCCTGGGCGCCCCGGGTCAATGTCTCGGCGCGCACCGGCCGGCACATGGAGAAGCTGGTCCCGGCGATCGAGACGGCGCTGGCCGGCTGGGAGACCCGCGTCCCGACGGGCCGTCTGAACGCCTTCCTCGGCGAGCTGGTCGCCGCCCACCCGCACCCGATCCGGGGCGGCAAGCAGCCCCGCATCCTGTTCGGCACCCAGGCCGGCACCAAGCCTCCGCGCTTCGTCCTCTTCGCCTCCGGCTTCATCGAGGCGGGCTACCGCCGCTTCATCGAGCGCCGGCTGCGTGAGGAGTTCGGCTTCGAGGGCACCCCGATCCACATCTCGGTGCGGGTGCGCGAGAAGCGCGGCAAGAAGAAGTAGTCCCACCGTCGCCGGCGCACACGCGTGAGGAGGGCGGCCGTCCGAAGGTCTCGTGACCTCGGGCAGCCGCCCTCCTCAGGTGTCCCTGCGCGCCGCTTCGCGTCTCCTCGTGGTCAGAGACCTCGGCGCGGGTTCGGGGGCAGGGGCGACGGGATGTGGTGCATCCCGGTGTGTCCGGTGGGGATCCGCCCGACCGGCTGCCACACGGCCGCCGTGCCGGACGTGTGGCCGGGCTGGTTCTCGCGCTGGGTGGCGAGGTGACCCGCCGCGTGCCGGGCGGCGTACGAGGCGGAGGTGTACGACCCGGTGGCGCGCGGTCCGCCCGAGCCGTGCGACAGGTTGCCGAAGCCCGTGAACCCCATGTCCTCCTCCCCGTGCCGGTCACCCGGCAGGGTCCGGTAGGTCCTGACCCACTCCGCGTAGAGCGTGTCGTAGATGGGCGTGGACGAAGGGTCCTGGGTCGGCCGCATGGACGGGATCGACTGATAGGACTGGCGGCGGGGAACCTCGTATGCGTGCACGCCTGTGCCAACGACCCCGCCCCGGAAGGGATGCGCTGCCTCAACCATTCAGCCTCCGGGAAGGGATCGCGCCCCGAGGGGGCGGGTCGTCACGGCTTCGGCGGGTGGACGCTCAGGTGCCGGCCAGCGGCAGGGTCGCCGCCACCAGCTTCCCGTTCGCCGCGGCCTTGTCGAGCGCGTCCCGCAGCAGGTCCTCCCGCGGCTGCCGCCCGATCGAGCCCACCGGCGCCGCGAACATCAGCACCTGCTGGTGCTTGTTGGCGGCGGCCCGCCACGCGTCGGCGACCTGCAGCGCCTGGTGGGCCTGCCACCATGCGACCGGTGAACCACCGGTGGTGCCCGGCTGCAGAATGGCGTGCAGCTGACCCATGGCGAGCAGGACCGACCAGCCGTGCAGCACGGGCGGTACGGAGTCGATCTGGGGGAGCGGCATGAAGCCCTGCTCGATGAGCAGCGGCAGGAAGTCGTCGCCGGCGCCGGTCGTGCCGGGGCGGGCGATGGGGGCGGTCGGCTCGACGACCAGCGCCGGGTGCAGCTCGCCGCTGAGCAGGATCAGTCCGCTGGTGACGCCGAGCACGGCCTGCTCGGGCGCGGCCTGGGCCGGGCTGTCCCCGGCGATGGAACGGGCGGCGCCCTGCAACTGCTCCTCGGTGACCTGGACGACCTGGGAGGGCAGACAGGTGGAGTGGGCGAAGGCGAGCACGGCTGTCTCGTCGCCGACGAAGAGGACGGTGCTGGTGCGCTCCTGCTCGGAGTCGCCGGGAGTGCGGCACGACGTGCAGTCGTAGCCGCCGGGGGCGTTCTCTCCGGCGAGCAGCCGGTCGGCCTCTTCGTCGCCGATCTCGGCGCGTACCTCGTCGCTGACCTCGAGCATGCGCGGCACGGGTGGCTCCTCGGGATGCGGTGCGTGTCGGTGCCGGGTGGCGCCCGGCCCCATGAGCGCGGAGGTTCCGGCTCATGCAGAAGACAACGGACGATCTGTGGCCGGAGTCACGCCCGAGGACGAACGGAATCGAACCAACCGCAGCGCAGGGTGAACTCATGGGTGGAATCGGTTACTCCGCGCCAACTTCGCCGAGGTCCGGGGAAGTTGATCCGGTGAGGTGGGTCACAGGCTACGGGGCTCCTTGGTCGACATATCCGGAAATCAGGGAATGAAATGGGTGGCCAGATTTGGCTGCTACTCACGGTAACGGCGAACTGGCCTCGCACGACGGACGATTGCTTGCTGACAGCTCGTCAACCTCCCTACATTCCCGGCCGTGTGCAACGAGCACCGCTCGGGTACGTCCGCCGGTCGCGCAGAGCAGGACGGCGCGCAGCACCACCGCGGCGGACGGGGTGGAGCGCGACACCCGCGTCCATGCGCGGGAAGCGCCCCGCCCTGGGGGACCCCGGGTCCGTGGAGAGGGATCTTCATGTCCGAATGTGCCGACACCACGCGCGGCAGCGCCCGGAAGACGCGTACGACGGCGGTCCTCGCCGGGGCGGCGCTGCTCGCCCCGCTGGGTCTCCTGGCCCTCACCGGCACCGCCTCGGCGGCCGACAGCGGAGTGTGGGACCGCATCGCCAAGTGCGAGAGCGGCGGTGACTGGCACATCAACACCGGCAACGGCTACTACGGCGGACTCCAGTTCGCCGCCTCCACCTGGCGCGCCTACGGCGGAACCGCCTACGCGGCGACCGCGGACCGGGCCTCCCGGGCCCAGCAGATCGCCGTCGCCACCAAGGTCCAGCGTGCCCAGGGCTGGGGAGCGTGGCCCACCTGCTCCCGTCGCGCCGGCGCGACCGGCAGCGCGCCCGGCGCGCCCTCCGCCGACGCGGCCGCGACCGGATCGACCCCGCGGGTCACCCCCGCGCGCCCGGAGAAGTCCGTCCAGGCGGCCCCGTCGCGGCCCGTCGGACACGCGGACCGAGGTTCGTCCCGCGGCGACTACACCGTCCGGCAGGGCGACACGCTGAGCGGGATCGCCGCCCGGCACGGGACCACCTGGCGGCAGATCTACGCGGCCAACAAGGCCGTCATCGGCGGCGACCCCGACATGATCGTGCCGGGCCGGCGCCTCGACCTCTGACCCCGCCGCCCGCCGGTCCGCCCTCCCGTCAGGCGAGTTCGGCCGCCTCGCCGCCGAACGCCAGTGTCCCGCGCCGCAGTTCGTACACCAGGACACCCGGCACACCGCGCAGCCCCGGCGGCAGGCGCTGTTCGGCGACGACCACACAGGCGTCGAGGCGGCTCAGCAGCGCGTACGTGCGGGCCGCGACGGCCGGTGACATGCCCTGGGTGGGTTCGTCGACGAGGACGACCCGCGCGGGGGCCGACAGGGCACGGGCGAGGGCGAGCATGCGCTGCTCTCCCCCGGAGAGGGTGCCGGCGCGGCGGGGGAGCAGGGCTTCCAGCCGTGGGTAGGCGTCCAGGGCGTACGAGAGGTCCGGCGCGGCCAGTTCGAGGTTCTCACGCACGGTGAGCGAACCGAAGACGGCCCGGCGCTCGGGCACGAGGACGAGGCCCCGCCGGGCCCGCTCGTACGCCGGCGTCTGCGTGACGTCGGCCCCGTCCCACACGACGGCGCCGCCGGATAGCGGGACCGTGCCGGCGAGGGCCCGCAGCGCCGTCGTACGGCCGGAGCCGTTGCGGCCGAGCAGCACGGTGAGACCGGGGCCCGGGGCGGCGAGGGTGAGGCCGTGCAGGGCCTCCAGAGGGCCGTAGCGGACGCGGGCGTGGCGGAGGGCGAGGAGGGTCATCGGTCCACCGCCGGGTCGAGCGGGTCGCGCGTGCCCGGTGTGCGCAGGACGTGGCCGGCGGGGCCGGAGGTCACGATCCGGCCCGCCGTCATGACGTGCACGACGTCCGCGAGGTCCGCGACGAGGTCGAGGTCGTGCTCGACGACCAGCAGGGCCATGCCGTCGTCCGCGAGGGCCCGTAGCACCCGGGCCAGGGCGGCCACCTCGGCCGTGTCGAGCCCGGCGGCGGGTTCGTCGAGCAGCAGCGTACGCGGGCCGCCGGCGAGCGCCCGCGCCAACTCGACCCGCCGCAGTGTCCCGGTCGGCAGTCCGGCCGCCGGCGCCGTCCGCACCGCCCCGTCCAGCCCGAACAGCCGCAACGCCCGCTCCACGGCTGCCGGATCGGCGCGCCGTCCCTGCTCGGCGCCCACCCGTACGTTCTCCGTCACGGTCAACGACGGGAAGACGGCCGGCTGTTGAAACGTCCGGGCGATGCCGAGCCGGGTGCGGGCGTGTGCCGGCAGCCTCGTGATGTCCCGTCCGCCGAGCCGCACCCGCCCCTGCCCCGGCCGCAGCGTCCCGGCGAGACAGTGCAGGAGGGTGCTCTTCCCGGCACCGTTGGGCCCCACCACCGCGCTGACCCGCCCCGGCGGCACGTCCAGATCGACACCGTCGAGGGCCGCGAGGCCGCCGTGGACGAGACGGAGGCGGCGGGCCCGCAGGACAGGGGGCGGGGGAGGGGTGCCTGAGAGGGCTGTGGGCTGTGCCTCGCGCACCTCCGCGCGGGGGGTCGCGGACCCGCCCTGGTCCGCCTTCACCGGACCGTCTGCCGAGGGGCTCGTGAACGCCTCGCCCGTCCCCGGCCCGCCGCTCGCGGCACTTTCGGAGAGGGGCGCCGATGCCCCGTTCTCGCCCCGCCCGTCCCTCGCGGCGCTCCCGCCGACCGCCATGCCCGCGCGTACCCGCTCCCGGGCCCGTGCTCCCGTCGGCGTCAGCTCGTGACGGTGGTCCGGCCCCGGCCAAAGTCGGGCGACCGCCGCTCGTACCACCTCGTGGGGGCCGCCCGGGAAGCGGCCTGTCAGGACGGCCAGGACGCCGATGAGTGCCGCCGCGACGCCACCCTTAGTGCCCGCGTCCAGGCCCACCAGGAGGGCGGCCGCCGCGAGGGCGCCGAGTGTGCTGTCGGCGCCCAGGACGACGATCGCGGCGAACCAGAGGAGGCCGCGGACGGGGTCGTAGGCGCCGGGGTCGAAGGCGCGGACGCCCATGGTGAGCATGCCGCCGCCGAGGGCGGCCAGGGCGGCGCCCGTCACGAACGCCGCCAGCTTCAGCGACGGGACAGGCACGCCCGCGGCCGACGCGCCCGACTCGTGGTCCCGCAGGGCGGCGAGGGCCCGGCCGGCGCGGCCCCGGCGCAGGGCGTGGGTGGCCAGCAGGGCCAGGGACAGCAGCCCCAGTTCCAGGACGTAGTACGCCCGGTCGTCCTCGAACCCCGGGGGGCGGGTCGGGGTCAGGCCCGAGGTCGCGTACGGCTGGGCGAAGACGAAGCGGCTCACGCCGACGCCCACGGCGAACGTGGCGAGGGCCAGCGCCAGACCGTGGCGGCGGATGGCGGGCCAACCGGTCAGCAGGCCGAGCGGGGCCACCAGGAGGACGGCGACCAGGAGGGCGGTCAGTTCGGGGAGAGCGGGAAGGAGGGGGAGGCGGCCGCTCGACAGGAGTGCCGTGAAGAGCGCGCCCAGACCCGCGTACGCCGCCTGGCCCAGGGAGATCTGGCCGCCCCGGCCCGTCACCACCACCAGGGAGAGCAGGACCACGCCCAGCGCCGGCACCTGGACGGCCGTGTGCAGGTCCTCGCCCGCGAAGCCCAGAGGGATCAGGAACAGCGCGAGCGCCACGATCCACGCGCCGGCGGGGGTGCGGACCCGCGCGGTCGCCGTGCGGGGCAGAGCGTCTCGGGTCCCCACGCCGGGCAGGACGAGGGCCGCGACCAGCAGGGCGACCACGAAGAGGTTCGCGCCCACGGCCTGGACCAGCGGTTCCGCCCGGCCCGACGGGTGGAACCGGGTCAGCTGGCTCTGGGCGACCCCGATCCCCAGCGCGACCAGCACGGCCACCACCAGACCGCGCATCCGGGCGGCGACCGCCACGGCGACCACCTCCATCACCAGCAGCGGCAGGCCGTACGGGTCGAGGCGGACGTAAGGGGCCAGCAGCACGCCCGTCAGGCCCGCCGTGAAGGAGCCGAACGCCCAGCCCGCGGCGGCCACCCGGTCGGCGTCCACACCGCCGAGGACGGCGAGGGACCGGTCGTCGACGACGGCGCGCAGCTCACGGCCGAAGCGCGTCCAGCGGGTGACCGCGCCGACGGCCGCCACGACGGCCACGGCCACCGCCAGCCGGTCCCAGGGGTCGGCGGACAGCACGGTCGGCACGTCGTCCCGCGCCCCCTGCCCCCACACCAGCACGGCCCCGCCGACGAGGAGGACGAAGACGCCGATCGAGGCGACCAGCGTCTGTGCCGGGTCGCCGCCGAGCACGGCGAGCGGGCGGAAGACGAGGCGCTCCAGGGCCAGGCCGAGGGCGGGGGCGACCAGGAACAGGGTCAGGAGGGTGCCGAGCCAGAGCGGCCGTCCCCACTCCACGGTGAACTGGCGCAGCAGATACGCGCACACCATGGCGATCGCCCCGTGCGCGAAATTGAGCACGCCCGTGGCCCGGTACGTCACGATCAGGCCGATGCCGGTGAGGGCGGCGGCGCTGCCGACCGACAGTCCGGCCGACGTGAGGTCGTACGTCAGTGAGGCCATCAGCCCTCCGCGGGCCCGGCGGGGTCGCTGCCGGCGGGTGCCTCGCAGACGGGGCAGGGGCGCAGTTCACCGCCGGTCAGGACGCGCGAGTCCACCGGCACCGCCTCCGCCTTGCCGGCCACCAGCGGGCAGTCCGCGCGGTGCCACAGGGTGCCGCCGGGCACCATCAGCAGCCTGCCGCTGACGGCGAGCGGGGCGGTGGCCGCCTGCCCGGACGCGTCGGCGCCGGACGGCTCGGCGGCGACCAGGAGGCCGTACAGCTCCTCGACCCGCGAGGCGGCCAGGGCGCTTTCGCCGTGGGCGAGGAGGACCGCGCCCGCGATGATCAGCGCGGCGCCGGGGACCGTGCAGGAGGCCAGGTAGGGGAGCTGCCGTTCGGCGAAGCGTTCGCCGGAGATGCCGTACCAGCCGACGACGCACAGCACCGCCCCGCCGGCGAGCGCGGCCCAGCCGGCCCAGGCGGCCCACGGAAAGGGCCGCACGCTCCGAGGTCGGGCTGTCCGCATCCGGGCCTCCACACGTCGTGTGTCTGTCCATCTCAGCCGATGGCTTGCACTATGCCCCCTGCAACCTGACCCTGAAAGCACCGGGCGTCGACCGCCCGGACCGACACCCGGTGGTGAGCCAGATGGTTCTCGGGAGCGACCTCAGGCGGGGATACGGGCGCGGGCCCGCAGCGGCGGGACGGGGTACGGCTTTGGCGGCCGCCCTGGTCCTCCTCCTCGCCCCGGCCCTCGCGGCGTGCAGCGACGACAGCGGTGGCGGTGGTGACTCGGCGCCGCCCACGCCGACCGTGGAACGGACGACCGAGGAGCCCGGCGAAGCGACCGTCTCCGCGAGCGGGCCCGCGGACACGGCGGCGGCCGAGAAGCAGATCAAGGAGAACTGGAAGACGTTCTTCGACCCGGCCACCTCCACCAAGGAGAAGCAGGCCGTGCTGGAGAACGGCGACGAGATGGGCCCGGTCCTCGCGGCCTTCGGCGGGGACGAACGCGGCGGGCAGGTGGAGGCCGAGGTCCAGAAGGTCACGTTCACCTCGGCGACCGGCGCCGACGTGACGTACACGCTGCTGCTGGAGGGCGCCACGGCCCTGCCGGACGCGGCGGGCACGGCCGTCGAGCAGGACGGCACCTGGAAGATCTCCGTCAAGACGCTGTGCGGGCTGGTCGCGCTGAGCGGTAATGCGACACCGGGTCCGGGCTGCTGAGACGGCCGCCGCGGGCCTGCTGCTCCTGCTGGTGACGGCATGCGGCAGCCGGCTCCCGGAGAGCGACTTCGAACGCCGGGACGGCACCACGGCGTCGGCGGGCGCGGAGCCGTTGCGCGTCGGGATCATCACCAGCGTCACCAGCCCGGTGGGCGGCACCGCGTTCACCGGTCCGCGCGACGGGGCGAAGGCCTACTTCGCCGCGCTCAACGCGCGCGGGGGCATCGACGGCCGCCGGGTCGAGGTGCGGGAGTGCGACGACGGGGGCAGCGGCGTCGGCAACAACGAGTGCGTGCACCGGCTCGTCGAGGAGGACGGCGTGGTGGCGCTCGTCGCCACCACCGCCCTCGACTACGCGGGCGCCTCCCGCGTCGCCCGCGCGCGCGTGCCCGACATCGGCGGCCAGCCCATCGGCCCGGCCTACGACACCTATCCCTACCTCTACAGCGTCTACGGCAGCCTCGCGCCCCGGAACGGCACGACCGGCTGGGACGGGAAGCAGTACGGCGGCACCGAGGTCTATCGCTACTTCGCGCGCGAGCAGGGCGCCCGCACCGCCGCCGTGGTCTCGTACAACCAGTCCGCGTCGGCCGCGTACGCGCGCCTGGTCGTGCGGGGGCTCAGGGCCGAGGGATACGAGGTGGTCACCGAGCAGGTCGACTTCGCGCTGCCCAACTTCCGCGCGGTGGCCGCCGACATCAAGGAGCGGGACGTGGACCTGGTGTTCGACGCCATCGACGGCCACGGCAACGCCCGGCTGTGCGCGGCGCTGGACGCCGCGGGCGTCGAACTCACCGCCAAGGTCACCAACGTGCAGAACTGGACCTCGACGATCGCCGAGGACTACGCGGACGCCCCGCACTGCCGCAACGCCCTGTGGGCCACCGGCTCCAGCCGCAACCACGCGGACGGCGAGGACCGGGCCGTACGGGAGTTCCGCGACGCGACGAAGAGTCTCGGGACGCACTCCCAGTGGCAGCTGGAGGGCTGGGCCGCCGCGATGTGGTTCACGGACGCGGCGCGCTCGTGCGCCGGGAGCGGGGAAGGCGTCACGCGCGCGTGCGTCGACCGCTTCATGCACCGCGACGAGCCCTACAGCGCCGACGGGCTTCTCGTGCCCGTCCGCTTCGAGCGGCTCACCGAGCCGCCGAGGACCCGCCGGACCTGTGTCTCCGTGGCCCGCTGGCAGGACGGGAAGGGGTGGGTGGGCCAGGGGGACATGAACGACACCTGCTTCGACGTTCCACAACTGCCCTACAGCCCCTGATGCGTTGAGCGGCGAACAGGTTCCCTCATCCCGCTATCGATCGGGCAACCGTTCCAGCACAAGTTGATGATGCCTTCCAACCATTCCCAGGGATGCCGGGTCTAAGCGGGTGGTGGTGGACCAGCACCGCCATGAACGGATGACCGGGGAAATCAACGGATGACCAGGGAAATCAGGGGGTTCGGGGGACGCATGCACATTTCATTCCTCATACACAACGCGTACGGCATCGGGGGAACGATCCGGACGACGTACAACCTCGCGAACACTCTGGCCGAACAGCACGACGTGGAGATCGTCTCCGTCTTCCGCCATCGTGACGAGCCGGTGTTCGACGTCGATCCGAGGGTGCGGCTGCGGGGCCTCGTCGACATCCGGGCGGGCGGCGCGGACAAGGGGCACGCCGACCTGCAGCGCCCCGCCAAGGTCTTCCCGCGTGCCGAGGGCCGTTACGGCCAGTACAGCGCCCTGACCGACCGGCGCATCGCCGAGCACCTCGCCTCGGTCGACGCCGACGTCCTGGTCGGCACCCGCCCCGGGCTGAACGTGCACATGGCCCGGCAGACCCGACGCGGGCCCGTCCGTGTCGGCCAGGAGCACCTCACGCTCGACAGCCACTCGCCGGCCCTGCGCGCCACGCTGCGCGGCGCCTACCCGCGGCTCGACGCGTTCACCACGACCACCGAGGCCGACGCGCGCGCGTACGGCGCGAAGATGCGGCTGCCCGGCGTCCGTCTGGAGGCCGTGCCCAACCCGGTGCCGGCGCCGGGCATCGACCCGGCCGACGGCTCCGGCAAGTGGGTCGTCGCCGCCGGTCGGCTCGCGCCCGTCAAACGCTACGACCTGCTCGTCAAGGCCTTCGACACGGTCCGTCAGGAGCGGCCCGACTGGCGCCTGAGGATCTACGGCGGCGGCAAGCAGAAGGACAAACTCCGTTCCCTCGTGGACAAGTTGGACCTCTACAACCACGTGTATCTGATGGGCCCCGCCACCCCCATCGAGCCCGAGTGGGCCAAGGGTTCCATCGCGGCCGTCACCTCCAGCCTGGAGTCGTTCGGCATGACGATCGTCGAGGCCATGCGCTGCGGACTGCCGGTCGTCTCCACCAACTGCCCGCACGGCCCCGGCGAGATCATCGAGGACGGCGTCGACGGCCGTCTGGTCGAGGTCGGCAGCGTCCCGGCCATCGCCGACGGTCTGCTGGAACTCATCAACGACGACGACAAGCGGCGGCAGATGGCGCACGCCGCGCTGCAGGACTCCGAGCGCTTCGACCCGTCGCGCATCGCCGAACGCTACGAGACGCTCTTCGGCGACCTCCTGGCCCGGGGAGGTGCCTCGCCGTGGGGCCGGGTGCGCGGCTCACTGCACCGCACCCGCGGTGCTCTGCTCGGCAGCGCGTACGCCGTTCGGGGTGCCGGACGGTCCGCCCGCTCCGCGATCAGGAAGGCCCGCACCGCATGATGACGCTGGCTCCGCGGCGGCCCGCACACCGCGACGACCAGGACGACAGGGCCGTGCCCCCGCGCGCCGACTGCGTCGCCGACTTCGCCGGCGGCCTGACCTTCGACCTGGCAGGGCAGGACGTGACGGACGCCGCCCACCTCGTCCTCCTCCTGCGCGACAGCGACCGGAAGGTGCGCCTGCCGCTCACCCCGGCCGGCGACGGCCGCCTGCGGGCCGCGCTCCCCAGCAGCATGGACGTCCCCGAGGGCCGCTGGGACGTCTACCTCCAGGTCGCCGACGACGAGCCGTTCCGGCTCTTCCCCGGCCTCAACGACCTGCGCTCGCTCGTCGACCGCGCCCCCGCGGCCACCACCGGCCGGGTCGCGGTCCGCATCCCGTACGGCACCAGGCACGGCAACCTCAGCATCCGCAGCTGGGAGCGCTCCCCCCACGCCGAGGCGGGCGCCCTCCACATCGGCGACGACGGGCTGGAGGTGACGGTCCGGACGTACGGTGCCGAGCCCGCGCCCGAGGCGTACGCCGAGGTCACCGACCGGGCGGGGGCAGCGCCCCCCGTACGGGCCGGCCTCGTACCGGACGACCGGGGTGGCCTCCGTTTCACCGTGGCCTACGGCGAGCTGCGGCCCGGCACCTGGGACCTGTGGCTGTGCCCGCAGGGGGAGTCCGGCCCGCGGGTGCGCGTGGCGCGGCTGCTCGACGACATCGTCGAGAAGACACCTGTCCTCGTCTACCCCGGGAAGCGGGTCGAGACCGGGCACGGCCCGGTGGAGGCCGTGCCGTCCTACACGGCCGACAACGACCTGTCCGTCACGGTCGTCGCCGTGAGCCGAACCGAGCGCATGCCGAGCTGATCGAGCGGGGTGGTTCAGCGGTCTTCAGCGGTCGAGGACACGACCTGTCCTCGACCGCTGACAGACTCGCCCCATGTTGGAGACATCGGCACGACTGCTACGACTGCTCTCGCTCCTGCAGGCCCACCGCGAATGGTCCGGCTCGGACCTGGCCGACCGCCTCGGGGTCACCGCGCGCACGGTCCGCCGCGACGTGGACCGGCTGCGCGAGCTGGGCTACCCCGTCAACGCCAGCCCCGGCACGGGCGGCGGCTACCAGCTCGGCGCCGGGGCGGAACTGCCGCCGCTGCTCCTCGACGACGAGGAGGCCGTCGCGGTGGCCGTCGGGCTGCGCTCGGCCGCCGGGCAGGGCATCGACGGCATCGGCGAGTCCTCCGTACGCGCCCTCGCCAAGCTCGAACAGGTGCTGCCGCACCGGCTGCGCCGCCGGGTGGGCGCCCTGAACGCCTTCACCGTGCCGCTGCTGCGCGGCCCCCGGCTCTCCGCGATCGACCCCGGGGTGCTCACCGAACTCGCCAACGCCTGCCGGGACGCCGAGCGGCTGCGCTTCGAGTACCGCGACCACTCGGGCGCCGCCACCCGCCGTACCGTCGAGCCGCACCGCCTGGTGTGCACGGAGCGCCGCTGGTACCTGGTCGCCTGGGACGTCGACCGGGCCGGCTGGCGCACCTTCCGCGTGGACCGGGTCACGCCCACGCCGCCGCACGGCCCGCGCTTCACCCCGCGCGAGCCACCGGCCGAGGACCTCGCCGCGTACGTCTCCCGAGGGGTCTCCACGACGGTGTACGCCGCGCACGCCGTCGTACGGCTGCTGGTGCCCCTGCATGAGGCCGCCGAACTGATCTCGCCCTCGGCGGGCACCCTGGAGGCCTACGACGAGCACAGCTGTCTGTTGCGCACCGGGGCGCCGAACCTCGATGTGATGGCCATTCACGTGATGATGACCGGCGTCGACTTCGAGGTCGTCGAACCGGCGGAGCTGACCGGCACCATCAGGACTCTCCGGGACCGCCTGTCGGCCGCTCTTGACCGAACCGGGGATGCGGCGTCCGCTCCTGGCCCTTCCGGGTCTGGGGCGGCGTGATCGCCGCGAACCTCGGATGGTGCAGGTCGAACGCCGGCGCCTCGGAGCGGACCCGGGGCAGCGTCACGAAGTTGTGGCGCGGCGGCGGGCACGAGGTCGCCCACTCCAGCGACCGGCTGTAGCCCCACGGGTCGTCGACGTCGACCCGCACGCCGTACCGGGAGGTCCGCCAGACGTTGTAGAGGAACGGGAGCGTGGACATGCCCAGCAGGAACGCGCCGATCGTCGAGATCGTGTTCAGGGCCGTGAAGCCGTCGGCGGCCAGATAGTCGGCGTACCGCCGTGGCATGCCCTCGGCGCCCAGCCAGTGCTGCACCAGGAACGTGGTGTGGAAGCCGACGAAGAGGGTCCAGAACTGGATCTTGCCGAGCCGTTCGTCGAGCATCTTCCCGGTGAACTTCGGCCACCAGAAGTAGAACCCCGCGAAGGTGGCGAAGACGACCGTGCCGAAGACGACGTAGTGGAAGTGCGCGACCACGAAGTACGAGTCCGTGACGTGGAAGTCCATCGGCGGTGACGCCAGGATCACCCCCGTCAGCCCGCCGAACAGGAACGACACCAGGAAGCCGGTCGCCCAGAGCATCGGTGTCTCGAAGGACAGCGAGCCCTTCAGCATCGTGCCCGTCCAGTTGAAGAACTTCACCCCGGTCGGCACGGCGATCAGGAAGCTCATGAACGAGAAGAACGGCAGCAGCACCGCGCCCGTGGCGAACATGTGGTGCGCCCACACCACCACCGAGAGCCCGGTGATCGCCATCGTGGCCCCGACCAGCGTCAGATAGCCGAAGATCGGCTTGCGGCTGAAGACCGGGATGATCTCCGTGATGATCCCGAAGAAGGGGAGGGCGATGATGTAGACCTCGGGGTGCCCGAAGAACCAGAACAGGTGCTGCCACAGCAGCGCGCCTCCGTTGGCGGCGTCGAAGACCTGCGAGCCGAACCGCCGGTCCGCCTCCAGCACCAGGAGCGCGGCGGCGAGCACCGGGAACGCCATGAGGATCAGGATCGACGTGAACAGCGTGTTCCAGGTGAAGATCGGCATCCGGAACATGGTCATGCCGGGGGCGCGCATCGCGATGATCGTGGTCAGGAAGTTCACCGCGCCGAGGATCGTCCCGAAGCCGGACAGCGCGAGCCCCATGATCCACATGTCGGCCCCGATCCCCGGCGACCGTTCCGCACTGTTCAGCGGCGCGTAGGCGAACCACCCGAAGTCGGCGGGCCCCGACGGCACCAGCAGCGAGCCCATCACGATGAGCCCGCCGAACAGGAACAGCCAGTACGACAGCATGTTCAGCCGGGGGAAGGCCACGTCGGGCGCGCCGATCTGCAGCGGCATGATCTCGTTGGCGAACCCGGCGAAGGTCGGTGTCGCGAAGAGCAGCAGCATGATCGTGCCGTGCAGGGTGAACAGCTGGTTGAACTGTTCGTTGTCCACGATCTGTGTGCCCGGCCGGGCCAGTTCGGCCCGCATCACCAGCGCCATCAGCCCGGCCGCCAGGAAGAACAGGAACGACGTGACCAGGTAGAGATGGCCGATCTTCTTGTGGTCCGTCGTGGTCAGCCAGTCGACCGCCACCCGCCCCGGCGTCCTCGCCTCCACGGGTCGTGCCACCGCCTGTACGGTCTCGGTCCCCATCGCTCGCCCCTTCGCCGCCGCGTCCTGGGCCCGTGCCGCACGCCATGATGCTCGCGCCCCCGTCGCGCCGACAGGGGGCGTACGGGGGAAGTGTGCGGGAACCGTGTATTTCCCATGGGGCGGGAGCTTCCGGCAGCCGTCCGGTAATCGGTGGGAAAAGGCTGGACATGCACCGGACACACACGGCCCGGACAGCTTTCCGACGGGCTATTCGCGATGGTGCCGAAGTGCCCGGGAATTCCGTTCGGCAGCACGAGGAAGGTGTTAGGAACCGCTCGTACGTGTGACTGCGTTGGGCCGAAACGGGTGTCGTGGTTCTGTGACAGAAGCGTGACGGCGGGGGGACAGCGGAGCTCCGGCCGCCTACCGTGGCGGACATGGCACCGATTCCCACCCCCTCCGAAGAACCCCGGGACGACCCCGACGCGTACGTCGGACTCCAGGCGCCGGACGCCGAGCGCCGAGCCGTGGAACACGGCTGGTCCACCGTCAGAAAGCTGCCGCCGGGAGCGATCATCACCATGGAGTACCGCTTCGGGCGGCTGAACCTGGAGGTCGAGGACGGCCGGGTGAGACGCGCCTGGAAGGGCTGAGGGCCGCCATCGCGGGCCCAGGACGAAAGGCCCTCGGGCCCAGGACGAGAGGCCCTCGGGCCTAGGACGGACAAAGGCCCGGCTCATGGCGAGCCGGGCCTTTCACCGTGCGGGGCATGGGCTGTGCGTACCGGGCCCCGCCGTCTCGTGTCAGCCGCCCGCGACCGGGCGGGCCGGGGTCGCGTTGTGCGCGACGCGGTCGGCGTGGGGCGGCCGGCGGGAGCCGGTCGGGGTGACCGGGGCCCTCTCCGACCTGGTCAGATGAGGTCCGGTGGACAGGTGCAGCGGCACGATCGGCGGATGGGCGGCGCGGGCCGCGATGCCGGTCTCCCGGACGGTCGCGGGCTCCTCGACGTGCCCTCGCACCACGGCCGTTCCCACCGGTGCGGGTGCGGGTGCGGGCGCCGGGGCCGGGGCCGGCACGGGTGCCGTACGACGGTCGCGCCAGCTGTCGCGCAGCGAGAAGATCCAGACCTCGGCGCGGGCGATCAGCGGCTCGAACCAGGGCAGGGCCAGCATGATCAGCAGACCGGCGGCCCAGCCCAGCAGGACGTCGCTCAGCCAGTGCGTACCGAGATACACCGTGGTGAGGCCGACCCCGAGCGAGATCACGGCGGACAGCGCGGACAGCCAGCGCCTGGCCCTCGGCGTCGACGCCAGGTAGGCCAGGATGCCCCAGGTCACCACGGCGTTGGCGGTGTGTCCCGAAGGAAATATGTCGCCGCCGAGCCACATCTCGTTGGCGCCGATCTCGGTGGCGTAGTGCGGGCCGAGCCGGCCCATGCCGATCTTGGCGGCGCCGACCGTGATGTTCAGCAGCAGCAGCGAGACACCGAGCGCCAGCATCGGGCGCAGGGTGTGCTGTCTCCAGGAGCGCCAGCCCAGCCAGGCGGCGACCATCACCGCGGTGGGGCCGCGCTGGCCCAGGACGACGTAGTAGTCCAGGAAGGCGTGGATCTGCTGCCACTGCTGGTACGGCCGGAAGAACATGATCTGCCAGTCGAGCCGGACCAGCCACGAGGTGATCACGACGGCCCACACGATGGCCACGTAGAAGGCCAGGGTGGAGGCGAAGAGCACCACCCGGTGCCGGGTCATCCCCGGCACATCGATGTGAGCCGGTCGTTCCGGCTCACGGTCCAGCCTGGAGAAGACCCGGTCCAGACGGGTCGGCTTTGGTTCGGTACGCACTCAATCGACGTTACAGCGAGTGAGCTCGGACGCGGCGTGAATCACCGGCTTTGTGATGACGCCGTGATGTGGGATTCCTCTCATATTGATGTTTATTTCTGCTGAATGATGAATCGTTGCGCCACTTGGCCTTCAATTCCATGGCCTAATACAGACCGGTCGTTTTGCGGCCCTTTTGAATTCGTTCACCGAATGCTTGCGTGGAATTACCCGTTCGCTCGCGGTCCGTGGCCGGCCGGTCAGGGTGGACCCGAGCCGTTCAGCCAGAACGCCCCGTAGAGGGCCGACACCACCCCGACGGCCCCGACGATCGCCGCTGACCTGGCAGTACGCGCTCCGGCGAGGGCCCGGGCGAGGGGCAGCAGCAGCGGGAAGGCCGGCATCAGCAGCCGGGGCTTGGAGCCGAAGTAGCTCGACGCGCACAGCGCCAGCGCGGTGACGACCCCCGCGTAGACCAGCAACGACAGCGGCTGCCCCTGCCGTACGCACACCGCGTACAGCCAAATGATCAACGCCACTCCGATGATCAGTCCGACACCCGCCAGGGCCGACGGGAACGACGTGAACTTGTCGGTGACGAAACGCGCGAAGGCGTAGCCGCCGTCGAAGCCGTTGCGCCACCCCGCCTGGACGTCGAGGTAGCCGAGCGGGCCCTTGCCCGTGTGTAGGCCGACCCACAGGACGTACCCGACGGCCCCCAGGGGTGCGAGGAGCGTCCCGAGGGCGCGTGGCCAGCGCCGAGCGCCGTCCGGCGCCTCGGCACTCCGGCTCCGTCCGGACGGCGGAGCGGGTGCGTGTCGCCGGTCCCGTACATACGACGCGATCGCCGCCGCCCAGAGTGCCGCGACCACCGCGAGCCCCACCGGGCGGGTCAGCCCGGCCAGGGCGGCCAGGGTGCCCGCCGTCACCCAGCGGCCGGTCAGGACGGCGTACAGCGACCAGGCGGCCAGCGCGGTGAACAGCGACTCGGTGTACGCCATCGACTGCACGATCCCGACCGGCAGCACGGCCCACAGCAGGACGGCGCAGACGCCGACCCGCCTGCCGTACACCTGGTCGGCGACCGCGAAGATCCCCCAGGCCGCGGCGAGCGAGGCCGACGTGCCCACCACCAGGCCGGCGTGGGCGTACGACAGCGGGGTCACCGCCGACACCGCCCGCTCCAGCCAGGGGAGCAGGGGGAAGAACGCCAGGTTCGAGTGGACGTCGCCGTTGGGCAGGCGCACCTCGTAGCCGTAACCGAGTTCGGCGACGCGCGTGTACCAGAGCGAGTCCCAGCGGGCCGACAGCAGCGTCCACGCGCTCTTGTCGCGTGCCGCGCTCCACCCGGCGAGGGCGACGAGGCCCAGGGCGCGCACGGCGGCGTACCCGAGGAGCGCGGGGGCGGCCCGCCTCGGGGAGGGCGGCGCCGGGCGCGTAGCAAGATCGGTCACGCGCTCGATTATCGGCGGAGCCGGGAACCGGCCGGGACGTCTCCGCGTGGTGGGCCGTGGTGGACGGCGACGGGCGAGCCGCAGGGGAGCCACGGACGAGTGACGAAGGAGTCATGGAGGACCGGTGGACGGCCCGGGGCGTGGCGTATGCCACATCTCACATGAGGGTTCCATGAGACACCCGCCACTCTTCACCGGCCGGGACTCGCGTACGCTGACGGCTCGCTCGCCTTTCGTTGCGCGGGTCCGGGACGCCGCTCCTCCCGGGCCGTGGCCGCAGGGGAGTCCCCACCCCGTGGTTCCGCCGAACGCGAGAGCATTCTGGGAGGTACGTACATGTCCGGGACGCCCACGGCCGCCGCACGACGCCGTCCGGGCACCGGGGCCGATGCCAACCGCTGGGTCGTCCTCGTCGTCCTGTGCGTCAGTCTCCTGCTGGTCGCGGTCGACGCCACCGTGCTGCACGTGGCGGTCCCCGCCGTCACCGAGGACATCAGGCCGAGCGGCATGGAGCTGCTCTGGATCGTCGACGTCTATCCGCTGGTCTGCGCCTCGCTGCTGATCCTCTTCGGCACGCTCGGCGACCGGGTCGGCCGCAGACGGATCCTCCTTCTCGGATACACCCTCTTCGGCGTCGCCTCCGGCCTCGCCGCCTTCGCCGACAACCCCCAGGTCCTGATCGCGGCCCGCGCCCTGCTCGGCGTCGGCGGCGCGATGATCATGCCCGCCACGCTGTCGATCCTGCGCCAGGTCTTCCCCGACCGGCGCGAACGGGCGCTCGCCATCGGCGTCTGGAGCGCCGTCGCCGCCGTCGGCGCGGCCGTCGGACCGCTGCTCGGCGGGTTCCTGCTGGAGCACTTCTGGTGGGGTTCGGTCTTCCTGGTCAACATCCCGCTGATGCTCGTGAGCCTGCCGATCGGACGGCTGCTGCTGCCCGAGTCCACGGGCGACCGCGACGGACCCTGGGACGTGATCGGCGCCCTGATGGCGGCGGTCGGTCTCTTCGGCGTCGTCCTCGCGGTGAAACGGCTCGGCGGCGGACACCCGCCGTTCGACCCGGGCACCGCGCTCGCCCTCCTCGGCGGCGCCGGCCTGCTGACCGCGTTCGTGCGACGGCAGCGGCGCCGGACGCATCCGCTGGTCGACCTGCGGATGTTCGCCCGCCCCGCGTTCAGCACCTCGGTCGGCTGCATCGTCCTCGCGATGCTCGCGCTGGTCGGGCTCGAACTGATCGCCGCCCAGTATCTGCAACTGGTCCTCGGGCTCTCCCCCCTGGAGACCGGGCTGCGCCTGCTGCCGCTGACCATCGCCGCGATGGCCGCCGGGCTCGTCGGCTCCCATCTGCTGCACCGCTTCGGGCCGCGCCGCATGGTCTGCGCCGGCTTCTGCCTCACCGCCTTCGCGGTCGTCCTGCTGACTGC
The DNA here is from genome assembly GCF_053593335.1 of Streptomyces sp. NPDC002324. Lineage (NCBI taxonomy): Bacteria > Bacillati > Actinomycetota > Actinomycetes > Kitasatosporales > Streptomycetaceae > Streptomyces > Streptomyces sp. NPDC002324. The sequence goes on along the minus strand of NZ_JBSFCF010000020.1, from coordinate 109,357 downwards.
CATGGGACGCCACGACAACGCGGGCCTGCTGCTCGCCGGATTCGTACTGCTGGGCTTCGGCCTGGAGACGACCCTCTTCGGCGCGTACGAGTCGATGCTGAGCGAGGCCCCGGCCTCCTCGGCGGGCGGGGCCGCGGCGATCGGCGAGACCTCGTACCAGCTGGGCGCCGGTATCGGGATCGCGCTCCTCGGGAGCGTGATGAACGCGGCGTACACGCCGGGCCTGTCGTCCGTGCCGGGGGTGCCGTCGTCGGCCTCCGCCGCCGCCGGACACTCGCTCGGCGAGGCGTACGAGGTCGCGGACCGGCTCGGCGGCCCCTCGGGGGAGGCGTTGCGGCACGCCGCCCGGGACTCCTTCGTCCATGGGCTGCACATGACGCTGCTGGTGAGCGCGGCGCTGCTGGTCCTCGGTGCGGTGATGGCCCTCAGGCTGCCCCGGGGGATGGAGTGCGGGGCCGCCGCGGACCTGCCGGGCCCTCGGGAGGCCGAGGCGGCGCCGTCCGTGCGCGCGGAGTCGATGCGCTGAGCCGCCGCGGCCTCCCGTCGGTCGTGGTGCGGTGGAGTCGGGGCGCGCGGTCCATGGGTAGTGTGCTGAGCACCGCTAGTTTTATGAGCCGGAGGTTTCCCCATGGCCGCGCCCGCGAAGTCGCCGTCCTTCGATCCCGCCGATTTCCTCGGCCTCGACGATTCTCTCGACCCCGAGGACCTCGCCGTGCGGGACACCGTGCGCAGTTGGGCGGCGGACCGGGTGCTGCCGCGGGTCGCCGAGTGGTACGAGCGGGGGGAGCTGCCCGAGATCCGGGAGCTGGCCCGGGAGTTGGGCGCGATCGGGGCGCTCGGGATGTCGCTCCAGGGGTACGGGTGCGCCGGGGCCAGTGCCGTGCAGTACGGGCTCGCCTGTCTGGAACTGGAGGCGGCGGACTCGGGGATCCGGTCGCTCGTGTCCGTGCAGGGGTCGCTCGCGATGTACGCCGTCCACCGCTTCGGCAGCGAGGAGCAGAAGCGGGAGTGGCTGCCGCGCATGGCCTCCGGCGAGGTCATCGGATGCTTCGGCCTCACCGAGCCCGACCACGGGTCCGACCCGGCGTCGATGCGGACGTACGCCGAGCGCGACGGCGGCGACTGGGTCCTGAACGGGCGGAAGATGTGGATCACGAACGGGTCCGTCGCCGGGGTCGCCGTGGTGTGGGCGCAGACCGAGGAGGGCGTGCGGGGGTTCGTCGTGCCCACGGACACCGCCGGGTTCTCCGCGCCGGAGATCAAGCACAAGTGGTCCCTGCGTGCCTCCGTCACCAGTGAACTCGTCCTGGACGACGTGAGGTTGCCGCAGGACGCCGTACTGCCGGAGGTCAGGGGACTGAAAGGCCCCTTGAGTTGTCTTTCGCACGCCCGCTACGGAATCGTGTGGGGTTCGATGGGCGCCGCGCGGTCCTGTTTCGAGTCGGCCGTGGCCTACGCGCGGACCCGGGAGCAGTTCGGGAAACCGATCGGCGGATTCCAGCTCACCCAGGCCAAACTCGCCGACATGGCGGTCGAGTTGCACAAAGGGATTCTGCTCGCCCACCATCTGGGGCGGCGGATGGACGCGGGACGGCTCCGTCCCGAGCAGATCAGTTTCGGCAAGCTGAACAACGTGCGAGAGGCGATCGAGATCTGCCGTACCGCCCGGACGATTCTCGGCGCGAACGGGATCTCCCTGGAGTACCCGGTGATGCGGCACGCGACGAATCTGGAGTCGGTGCTCACCTACGAGGGCACCGTCGAAATGCACCAACTGGTGCTGGGCAAGGCGCTCACCGGTTTCGACGCCTTCCGGTGAGCCGCGTCGGACGATCGCGGACCGGGGGGCGCGCCGGCGAGCGGCCCTGCCTCAGCTCTGGTTGAAGAAACCGTCGACCGGACGGCTCGCGACCTCGCCGCTGACGATCTCCGTGTCGGCCGGGGTCAGCAGGAACACGCGGTTGGACACCCGCTCGATCGAGCCGCGCAGACCGAAGATCAGGCCGGCCGCGAAGTCGACGACCCGCTTGGCGTCGGCGGCCTCCATGTTCGTGAGGTTCATGATGACCGGGACGCCGTCCCGGAAGAGCTCGCCGATGTGCCGGGCGTCGCGGAAGCTGTCCGGCGTGACCGTGCCGATCCGGCGGCCGTGGTCCTGCGCGGACTCGGACGCCACCTTGACGCGAGGGTCGGTGACCCAGGCCTCGCCGGAGCCGGACTCCCGCTCATCGGCGTAGTCGTCGTCGTAGTAACGCTCGTCGTCGTTGTCGTCGACGAGGCCAAGCCAGGCACTCGCCTTGCGCACCGATCCCATGGACGCCTCCTCTCGCAGCGGTCTTTCGTGCTTTCCGCATCCCTATCGTCGTCCATGATGCGGATGTCTCGCCAAGTGGATAGACGCCGCACGGGGGTTTCGTGACGGTACTGGTGCAGAACGAATTCGTCGAGAGTCCATGTGCCCCAAGGGCTTCGCTGTACACACCTGCTGACAGGGAGTGAAATAATATTGTTCGCGGCGTTTGGGTGAGTCGGGGGCCGACCGGGTGAACGTTCCGGCGGCTACGATGCCGCGACGCCGACGGGCATGCGGCTGCACGCGAAGACACGGGGGAGTGTCGTGTTCGGAATAGTGAGGCCCTGCGGTCATCGCCTCGGCGAAGGGCTGCGTACGCAATGGATGGCGCATCTGTGCGGTCTGTGTCTCGCATTGCGCTCGGACCATGGGCAGTTCGCCCGGGTTGTCACCAATTATGACGGCCTGCTGGTCTCGGTTCTGACGGAAGCTCAGGCCGGGCCCACCACCGGACGGCGGCGCACCGCCGGACCCTGTCCGCTGCGCGGGATGCGCACCGCCTCCGTCGCCCAGGGCGAGGGCGCGCGGCTCGCCGCCGCCGTCTCGCTGGTGCTCGCCTCCGCGAAGGTCCGTGACCACGTCGCCGACGGGGACGGACTGCTCGCGCGCAAGCCGGTGGCGCACGCCGCGCGCCGGATCGCGACGAACTGGGGGCGCGCGGGGGCGCGTACGGGATCCGACCTCGGGTTCGACACGGCGGTGCTGGTCGACGCGGTGGACCGGCAGCTCGGCATCGAGGCACTCGCCGGGCCGGGCACTGGGTTGCTGACGGTCACCGAGCCGACGGAGACGGCCACGGCGGCGGCTTTCGCCCACACCGCGATCCTGGCCGGACGACCGGGCAACGCCGAACCACTCGCCGAGGCCGGACGGCTCTTCGGACGGCTCGCCCATCTGCTGGACGCGGTGGAGGACCGTACCGCCGACACCGCCGCGGGCGCCTGGAACCCGCTGACCGCCACCGGGACCTCGCTCACCGAGGCCCGGCGGCTCGCCGACGACGCCCTGCACGGCATCCGACTCGCCCTGCGCGAGGCCGACTTCGTCGACGGCGGGCTGGCCCATCTGCTGCTGGCGCACGAGTTGCGCAGGTCGGTGGACCGGGCCTTCGGCTCGGTGCCGGTGTGTGCGGCGCATCGGGGCGGCGGGGCGCCGGTGCCGGGTGATCCGTACGCCGGGGGTGGCGGGAATCCCTATGCGGGCCGCGCCGGTGGACCGTACGCCGGCGGGGGTGGCAATCCGTTCGCCGGTGGTGGGGGCTTCGGTGGAGGCGGCGGTGGTGGCTTCGGCGGGGTGCCGTCGCCGCAGCCGCCGCGGCGGCGGGGGTTCTGGGCGGGGTGCGGGATGTTCACCCTGCTGTGCTGCACCTGCCGGATGTGCTGTGCGAAGGAGTACGAGGGCCCCTGGTCCCGGGAGAAGCGCGAGGGCTGCTGCCGGGACTGCGACTGTGACTGCTGCGAGGCGTGTGAGTGCTGTGGTTGTGACTGCTGAGACGGCGGCCGGACGGCGGGGAACGTCGTGGAACGGGCGTACGCGAGGGGAGGCGTGCGTGTGTGAAGGCCAAGGGCGAGAACGCGAACGGCGCCCCTCGGAATCGGGGCGCGCGGTGGGGTCGGCTCAGCTCAACAGGAGGAGGACCACACTCGACCGAAGTCGATGTGGGAGCGCTTGACCAGCCACTGCTGCGGATGCATGGAGCAAGTGGAACAGGCATCCGAGAGTGAGTCAACCGACGTGAGACGGAGCGACCACAGTTCGGACAGCCTTGACAGGGAGGGGAAAGGCCGCCGTACTCTCGGCACAGACCGCTGCTGAGGGGCTCGGTCGCCCCGCGTCCGTCTCCACCGACGCGCTCCGTGTGAAGGCACCCGTGTTCGACTCGGACATCACGGAGCCTTTCGCATGCCGTCTGCCTCTTCCTTCCCCTCCTCTCCTTCCTCTTCTCACTCTGCTTCCTCCCCCCACGCCACGTTCTCCGCGCGCCCGTCCCTGGTGATCGTCGGGGCCGGGCCGCGTGCCACCGGACTGGTCGAGCGGATCGCCGCCAACGCCGGTGAGCTGTACGCGGGCACGGGTTTCGACATCCATCTCGTCGATCCGCACCCGCCCGGGGCCGGGCGCATCTGGCGTGCGGACCAGTCACCGCTGCTGTGGATGAACTCGCAGGCCGAGGACGTCACCATGTTCACCGACGAGACGGTGCGGATGGACGGGCCCGTACGGGAGGGGCCCACGCTGCACGAGTGGGCGGGGCTCGACGGGCGGCTCTTTTCCGACCGGCGCGTACAGGGCGAGTATCTGCGCTGGGTGCACGAGAACGCCGTCGCCGATCTTCCCGAAGGGGTCGCGGTCCACCATCATCCGCGGCGGGCACTCCGGGTGAGCGGACCGGCCGAAGGGCGTCAGCAGGTGTGGCTGGAGGGCCGCCCACGTCCGCTGCCGGCGGATCTCGTCATCCTCGCGCTCGGCCACCTGGACGCCGAACTCGACGACGAGCAGCGGGAACTGGCGGAGTACGCCCGCACCCATGGGCTCGTCCACCTGCCGCCGGACTTCACCGCCGACAGCGACCTGTCGCCGCTGGCCCCCGGGGAACCGGTACTCGTGCGGGGCTTCGGGCTCGCCTTCGTCGACCTGCTGGTGCTGCTGACGGAGGGGCGCGGCGGGTGGTACGAGCGCCACGAGGGCGACGGGGACGAGGAGTTGACGTACCACCCGTCCGGGCGGGAGCCCGTGCTGTACGTCGGGTCGCGGCGCGGGGTGCCCTACCACTCGAAGATCGGGTACGACCTGGACGGCGAACGACCGCCCCTGCCCAGGTTCTTCGGACCGGCCGAGGTCGACGCACTGCTGTCACGGGCGGCCGGGTTCGACTTCCGGGGCGATGTGTGGCCGTTGGTGGAGAAGGAGCTGGGGTTCGCGCACTACCACCGGCTGTTCACGGCGCATCCCGAGCGGACGGCCATGGCCTGGGCGGACTTCGAGGAGAAGTACGCGGCGGCGGACGCGGGCGAGCGGGCGGTGCTGGTGGCCTCGGCGGTGCCGGACGAGGCCGACCGGCTGGACCTGGCCGCGCTGGACCGTCCGCTGGAGGGCGTGAGATACGGGTCGCACGAGGAGTTCCAGGACGGGCTGCGCGGCTATGTCGAGGCCGACCTGGCCCGCCGTCATGACGACTCCTTCAGCGCCGACCTCGGGGTCTTCTTCGGGCTGCTGTCCGTCTACGGGCAGTTGATCCGGCTCGGTGACGTCGGGACCTGGTGGCACGGGTTCTTCAGCTTCCTCGCCTCCGGCCCTCCGGGTCCCCGGCTGCGGCAGCTGCTCGCCCTGTCGCGGGCCGGCGTCCTGCACTTCGTCGGCGCGGACATGGGCGTGGTCGCCGAGGGCGGGGTGTTCCGGGCGTTCAGTCCCACCGTGCCCGGGGGCTCGGTCGAGGCGAGGGCGCTGGTCGAGGCGCGGTTGCCGGAGCCGACGGTGGCCCGGGTCCGCGACGGGCTGCTGCGCGGGCTGTACGACGAGGGGAGTGTCGTCGAGACGGCGGAGGGACTGGTCGCCGTCGACCCCGCGGACGGGCGCGTACTGGACCGGGCCGGACGCCCGCACCCCCGGCGCTTCGCGCTCGGGCCCTACACGAACAGCCGTACACCGGGGGCCTTCACCCGTCCGCGTACCGGTGGCCCCGCCTTCCGGCAGAACGACGCGACGGCTCGGGCCGTACTCGCGGTCCTGCGCGACCTGGAGTGCCGCGCGGCCGCGTGAGGGGGCGGCGTCGTTGTGGGGGCGGGCGGTCGGGCGGAAGCGGGAACGGCGGAGCAACGGAGAGAGGTCGGTCGGTATGGGGTCGTCGTACGGTCGGGGGCGGTTGCACCTGGCCGCCGCCATCGATCAGCGGGCGGTGGGTGACGTGAGGGCGTTCGTCGAGCTCGCCCGGCTCGCGGAGCGGGGGGTGCTGGATTTCGTGACGCTCGGCGACGCGGCCGGGCGGCCGGGGCCGGACGCGTCCGCGGTGCTGGCACGGGTGGCGCCGGAGACGGGGCGGGTCGGGCTGGTGCCGGCCATGGCGGTGGCGCATGCCGAGCCGTCGCGGGCCCGCGCGGCCGTGGCGACGCTCGACTGGGTCAGCCGGGGGCGGGCCGGATGGTGGATCGAGGAGCCGGGCCCGCAGGAACGGGGGGAGGCCCGGCGGTTCGGGCGGTGGCACGTCGCGTCCGGGGATGTGCTGGGGCGGGACGCCGGTGGGCAGGACGACGCGGCGACCCGCCCGGGGGCAGGCTGCGAGTACGGTGCCGGGGTCCGTGACGGCGGGAGCGAGTGGTCCGACGGCCGGGAGGAGGGCGGCGGGGAGGGGGAGGGTCGGGAGAGGGACGGCTGGGAGAAGGGCGATCGGGAGAAGGACGGTCGGGAGAGGGGCGGCTGGAAGCAGAGCCACCGCGTCGAGGGTGTCGAGGCCGCCGGGGTTCCTGTGCGGGGGCCCGTGGTCGTGCCCCGGTCGCCGCAGGGTCGTCCCGTGCGGGTCGTCGACGCGACCGAGGGGGAGAGCCGTGGGGCCGCCGCCCGCTACGCGGACGTGGCCCTCCTGCGGGTCACCGACCCGGCCCACGCCGACGCCGTTCGGGAGGAACTGCGGGACACGGCGGCCCGGTTCGGGCGGGACCCCGATGAGCTGCGGGTGCTGGCGAGTCTCGGAGTGGATCTCGGCGGTGGGGAGCACGCGGCCGAGCCGGGACACGGCGGGGGAGGTCCACGGCGGACCGCCGACGGCCCGCTGTACCGGGGCGGGCCCGTCGACCTCGCCGAACTGGTCGCCGCCTGGCACCGGGCCGGCGTCGTGGACGGCTTCCACCTCGTCCCCGTCGAGCCGCGCCGGGACCTGGAACGGCTGGTCAACGCGACGGTGGCGCTGCTCCAGCACCGTGGCCTGTTCCGCACCTTCTATCCGGGCAGCACGCTCCGCGAGCACCTGGGTCTCGCCCGTCCCGTCGGCGGGTGCGCCCTGCCGGCGAGAGCGCGGGGGAAGGCTGCGGGGGCGGCGTCCTGACCGTGGGGAGGGGCGGCGGGCGGTGCCGTGCTCGTGCCTCGGGCCGTTCGGTCCCGTTGGGCGGGACCGAACGGCTGAACGGCCCAACGGATGACTTCCGGACACCCCCGGGCGGTGGACCCCCGTACTCCGACCGGGCGTCTCGGAGGGTGTCCTGCGCCCCGGCCGACGATAGTGGTGATCGACGCTCCCGGGCCCTGCGGCCTGCTCCGACGACCCGTCATCCGGCCCCGCCGGGAGCCGATCAGGATTTACACAGAACCCGCACATATGGCCTGATGGGGTCAACTGGAGTGGAGGGCGCGCCGGTTGGGTTCCCGAGAGGCCGAAAGGCACCCTTGCGTGGGTCGGCGGTACGGCCGAATACTTCCCCCCAGCGCCTTGTCAGGGACACGGCGTGTCCGGAATCCGGACCGCTTCCCTGATCTGCGCCTCACGGGCCCCGACCCCACGCGGGCCCCCGACTTCCCTTTGGAGGGAACGAACAGTGAGGATCAAGCGCACCACCCCCCGCAGCGGCATAACGAGACGGACCCGGCTGATCGCCGTGACCACCGGACTCGTCGCCGCGGCCGCCGTCACGGTCCCCACCGCCAACGCGGCAGGCACCCAGACGTTCAGCGCGTCCGAGTTGAAGAGTGCCAGCTCATCGGTGCTCAAGGCTGACATCCCGGGTACCGCCTGGGCGATCGACCCTGCCACGGACAAGGTCGTCGTCACTATCGACAGCACCGTCTCCCAGGGCGAGCTGGCGCAGATCAAGGAGGCGGCGGGCGACAACGCCGGCGCCCTGACGATCAAGCGGACCCCGGGCAAGTTCAACAAGTTGATCAAGGGCGGCGACGCCATCTATGCGAGTAGCTGGCGCTGCTCCCTCGGCTTCAACGTCCGCAGCGGGAGCACGTACTACTTCGTGACGGCCGGTCACTGCACCGACGGCGCGGGCACCTGGTACTCCAACTCCGGCCGCACCACGGTCCTCGGCCCGACCGCCGGGTCGAGCTTCCCGACCAACGACTACGGTCTCGTGCGCTACAGCAACACGTCCATCGCCAAGGACGGCACCGCGGGCAGCGTCGACATCACCAGCGCGGCCACCCCGAGCGTGGGCACCAACGTCATCCGTACCGGCTCCACCACCGGTACCCGTACCGGACGGGTGACCGCCCTCAACGCGACCGTGAACTACGGTGGCGGCGACATCGTCTACGGCATGATCCAGACCACGGTCTGCGCCGAGCCCGGCGACTCCGGCGGCCCGCTCTACGGCAGCAACGGCGTGGCGTACGGTCTGACCTCCGGCGGCAGTGGCAACTGCACCTCCGGTGGTACGACCTTCTTCCAGCCGGTCACCGAGGCCCTGAGCGCGTACGGGGTCAGCGTCTACTAGGCCGAACGGGATCAGGCCGAACGGAACCGGCGCTCTTCCCCCCGGCGCCGGCCCCCCACCCGGCAGCAGCCGGTAACAGGCGAGCCCCCGTACACCTTGTGAAGCTGTTGGTCAGTTCGGGGGTTCGCTCTTCTCGGCCCCGCTGTGCTTCGGCCCGGCGGGGCCGAGTGCTGCGAGGTGGCTGGTGCGAGGTGGCTGGTGCGGGTGTGGGACCGGGGCGTGCTGGTGAGGTGGGCGTCGATGCGGGCGAGGTTGAGGGCGGCGCCGGTGGGCTGGTGCCGGAGGCTGGTCTTCGCCAGGCCTTGGTGGCGGGCTCTGCGCAGGCCGCGGCGCCCGAGGGCCTGGGAGATGGTGTCCTCGATGCCGGCCCGGGTCGTGTAGCGGTCCTTCCAGATGTCGGTGTCCTGTTCGGTGCGGGCCCGGCGGAGTGCTTCGTGTTCCGCGCGGGGCCGCAGGGTCGGGCGGCGGCCGGGGCTGGAGGTGCAGGGCCTCGGCGACCAGCTCCAGCGAGCACAGCTGGCGGGCCGCGGACTGCACATGGGTGGAGTCGAGTCGGTCCTGGCCCGGCCGGCGGCCTTCAGCAGGAGCCCCTCCACGAACTGCGACATCGGCACGAGCGCCGGCCGGCCCGGTGACCAGGCGGGTTTCCCCCGCGATCCCCCGCCGGGGGAACAGCTCCGCGAACTCCTCGTCGCTGGACATCGGTCCCAGCCCGTCCCGGACCCGGATCGCCGGGCTCCCCTTCGGGAACGGCGGCCCGCGCCACCCGCACCGTCTCCGCCGGGACCTCGCTCGGGCCGCTCGGCTGCATCGGCATCCGCATCCACCCCATACGACAACGTCGGCCTTCAAGACCACCACCCGGTCTTGAAGGCCGAGGTCACGCGAACCCCCGAATCAAGCGACGGCATCACCATGTGTGCGGGGGCTCGCCCTCGTTCGGTGACTCGGCTGTGGGGCGGTGGGGCTTCTCGCGCAGTTCCCCGCGCCCCTGAAAAGGCGGGGCCGCGCCCCTGTCTTTTCAGGGGCCCGCAGAGCCGTTGTCCTCAGGGCCGCGGGGAACTGCGCGACCAGCCCCCACCGACCTTCAGCCGACAACGCACGCCCCTGAGTTCGGGCCCACGAGGGGCGAGTTTCAGACAGGACTAGACCTCGCTCGTTGCGGAGGGGTTCGTTGCTTCCTGTGTTTGCAGTGTGAATTCCTGCGAGCGCGAGGCGGGGCGTTACCGGACGGTAATGGCATAGGGGGCGTGCGCCCTCGTTGTGTGCTCGGCCTGAAGTCGACCTTGTGTGCCCCGTGTGCGCCTAGGAATAGTGGGCGCCGCAGAGTTGGCATGGACGCGGCGTTTTCTTTCGTCCGCCGCCTTCTTGCCCGTACGAATTGCGGCCGAGCCGGGCCCCCACGCCCCTCTCGGTCAACCCCCCACAGGAGGACGCGAGTTGAAGCACCGACGCATACCCAGGCGCCGTGCCGTCGTGACGGGTGCGGGCATCGCCGCGCTGGTCGCCGCGGGAGTGACCTTCCAGACTGCGAACGCGAGTGAGACCGCGCCGGCCCCCGAGCTGAAAGCGCTCACCGTCATGGCGGCCGGAAAGCTCGCCCGGACTCTCGACGCGGACCTCGGCGCCGACGCCGCGGGAACGTACTACGACGCGAAGAGCAAGCTCCTCGTCGTGAACGTGCTCGACGAGTCCGCCGCCGAGACCGTCGAGGCGGCAGGAGCCAAGGCCCGCCTCGTCGAGAACTCCCTCGCCGAGCTGAAGAGCGCCCGGACGACCCTCAAGTCGGACGCCACCATCCCCGGCACCGCCTGGGCCACCGACCCGACCACCAACAAGGTGGTCGTCACCGCGGACCGCACCGTCTCCAAGGCCGAACTGGCGAGACTCACCGAGGTCGTGGACGGCCTCGGCGCCAGGGCCGAACTCAAGCGCACCGAGGGCGAGTACAAGCCCTTCGTCGCGGGCGGCGACGCCATCACCGGCGGCACCGGCCGCTGCTCCCTCGGCTTCAACGTGGTCAAGGGCGGCGAGCCGTTCTTCCTGACGGCCGGTCACTGCACCGAGGGCATCTCCACCTGGTCGGCCGGCGGCCGGGTCATCGGCGAGAACGCGGACTCCAGCTTCCCGGGCGACGACTACGGCCTGGTCAAGTACACGGCGGACGTCGACCACCCCAGCGAGGTCAACCTCTACGACGGCTCCACCCAGGCCATCTCCGGGGCCGCCGAGGCCACCGTCGGTATGAAGGTCACCCGCAGCGGCTCGACCACCCAGGTCCACAGCGGCACGGTCACCGGACTCGACGCCACCGTGAACTACGGCAACGGCGACATCGTCAACGGCCTCGTCCAGACCGACGTCTGCGCCGAGCCCGGCGACAGCGGCGGCTCGCTCTTCTCCGGCGACAAGGCCATCGGCCTCACCTCCGGCGGCAGCGGCGACTGCACCTCGGGCGGCGAGACCTTCTTCCAGCCCGTCACCGAGGCGCTGTCGGCGACGGGCACACAGATCGGCTGACCGACCGGCCGACCGGCTGACCCGACCGGCCGATCAGTCGGCCGGCCGCTCTGCCGGTCTCCTCTTCAGGGCCGCCATCACCACGGTGATGGCGGCCCCCGCCGCTGCCCAGGCGGAGAGCACCAGGAGCGGGCCGGTGGTGTCGTTGCCCTCGAAGTAGGCGATCGAGCGGGCCACCCACACACCCGCGCCCGGGGGGAGTGCCGGGCCGATCGCCGCCCAGAAGGGCGGCAGCAGCGGCGGCGGCAGCGCGCCCCCGGCGCTCGGGTTGCCCGCGATCACCACCAGCAGGACGGCCACGCCGATGCCGGCGATCCCGAAGACGCACTGGAGCGCCAGCGTGGCCGCGCCCACCGCGAAGACGACCAGCGCCCCCAGTCCCCACAGCGCCGCCACGCTCCCGGGCAGTGCGCCGAGGACCGGCCCCGCGATCACCGCGCCGCCGAGTCCGCCGACGATCGAGAACAAGGCCAGGGCGCCCAGCCGGATGATCCCGCGCCGGATGTTGGTGGGCCGCGCCCCGGCGCTCATCGCCAGCGCCGACGCGCACAGATAGCCGCCCACGCACCAGCCCACGACCAGATAGAAGGACGTGAGCCCGTTGGCGTCCCCGGTCTCGGCCGGCGCCACGTCCACCGTGCGCAGCGTGCGGCCCTCGGACCGCTCCAGCGCGGTGACGAGCGTGGCCAGCGCGGTGGCGAGGGTGCGGCCGCCGCCGGAGGCGACCAACAGGGTGTCGGTGGTGCCGGCCGGGTCGATCAGCAGGGCGCCGTCGATCTCCCGGCCCACGATCTGCTCGCGCGCCGCCGCCCGGTCGGCGACCGCGCGCGGGTCCAGCGGCTCTCCCGGCAGCCGCTCCAGCCGGTCCACCGCCTGGTCGGCCGCCGCCCGCGGCGCGACCACGCCGAACGGCACGTCCCTGAGCCTCGGACTGTGCAGCGCCCCCACGTACGAGGCGATGAAGAGCAGCTGCAGGGCGAGCACCCCGACGACGAGCAGGGTGGCCCGCGGTGTGATCCCGTCCCTGAGTTCGTCGGCGAAGGATCGGGGGGCGGGACCGGACGTCTGTGTCATGTCCCCACGGTCTGGGGCGGGCGACGTTTGCGCAGGTGGGATGGGGCCGAATGGTGATCGCACAGAAGTTCGAAAAGTGGTCTATGGTGGAGGCGAGGAGGCTGTGAACTGATGTTCGAGCCGAGTGGCTGACGAGTGACCGGGCCGGTGGCTCGGTCTGCGGCCGGGGCGGTGGCCCGGTCGTGTGGTGGATCGAGTGCGGGAGGTGTGTGTGCCGGGGTTCACGCATCTGCGCACCGCCTCCGGGTTCTCGTTGCGCTACGGGGCCTCGCATCCGGAGCGGCTGGCCGAGCGCGCCGGCGAACGGGGCATGGACGCCCTCGCGCTCACCGACCGGGACACCCTCGCGGGCGCCGTCCGGTTCGCCAAGGCCTGTGCCGGGGCCGGGGTCCGTCCGCTGTTCGGGGTGGACCTGGCGGTGGAGGTGCCCGCCGCCGCCGTGCGTCAGGCGCGACGACGCGCTCCCGTGCGCGGGGGTGCCTTCATCGACGAGTCGACCCCCCGGGTGACCTTCCTCGCGCGCGAGGGCGCGACCGGCTGGGCCGAGCTATGCAGAATCGTTTCGGCGGCGCATTTGGGCAGCGGCCCGGGCGGGGGCAGGAGCGAGGTCCCGCCGCTGCTGCCCTGGTCGGAGTCCGCCGCCGAGGGCCTGACCGTGCTCCTGGGTCCCGCCTCCGACGTGGGGCGCGCGCTGGCCGCCGGGCGCCCCGACCGCGCCGCGAAGCTCCTCATGCCCTGGCGGGAGAGGTACGGCGACGCCCTGCGGCTGGAGGCGGTGTGGCACGGCCGCGAGGGCACCGGCCCCGGGTCGCTGCGGCTGGCCGCCCGGACCGTCGGCTTCGCCGCCGAGCAGCGCGTACGGCCCGTGCTCAGCAACGCCGTCCGGTACGCCGACCCCGGCATGGGCCCGGTCGCCGACGTCCTGGACGCGGCCCGGCGGCTCGTCCCCGTCGACCCCCAAGGCGAGCTGGACTCCGGTGAGGCCTGGCTCAAGGGCGCGGACGCCATGCTGGGCGTCGCCGAGCGGGTCGTCGAGGCCGCCGGGTTCCGCCGCGACACCGCGCACCGCCTGCTGGAGCAGACCCGGGCCACGGCCGCCGAGTGCCTGGTCGACCCGGAGGACGACCTCGGCCTCGGCACCGTCCACTTCCCCGAGCCGCGCCTCGTCGGCGCGGCCCGCCGCACCGCCCAGCGGACGCTGGCCTCGCGGGCGGCGGCCGGGATGGTGCGGCACGGCTACGACGGCCGGCGCGCGTACTGGGAGCGGATGCACCGGGAGCTGGACGTGATCGCCCACCACGGCTTCGCCTCCTACTTCCTCACGGTCGCCCAGGTCGTGGACGACGTACGGAAGATGGGCATCAGGGTCGCCGCGCGCGGCTCGGGCGCGGGCTCCCTGGTGAACCACCTCCTGGACATCGCGCACGCCGACCCCGTCGAACACGGCCTGCTGATGGAGCGGTTCCTGTCCAAGCGGCGGGTCGCGCTGCCCGACATCGACATCGACGTGGAGTCCGCGCGCCGCCTGGAGGTCTACCGCGCGATCATCGGCCGCTTCGGCACCGAGCGGGTCGCGACCGTCGCGATGCCGGAGACGTACCGCGTCCGCCACGCCGTGCGGGACGTGGGCGCGGCCCTCTCCCTGGACCCCGCCGACATCGACCGGATCGCCAAGTCCTTCCCGCACATCCGGGCCCGCGACGCCCGGGCCGCGCTCGAAGAACTGCCCGAACTCAGGAAGCTGGCAGGGGAGCTTGAGCGGGAAGGGGCGAAATACGGCCGGATGTGGGAGCTGGTCGAGGCGCTCGACGCCCTCCCGCGCGGAGTCGCCATGCACCCGTGCGGGGTGCTCCTGTCCGACGCGTCCCTGCTGAGCCGTACGCCGGTGATGCCGACCAGCGGCGAGGGGCTGCCCATGTCCCAGTTCGACAAGGACGACGTCGAGGATCTCGGGCTGCTCAAGCTCGATGTGCTGGGCGTGCGGATGCAGTCGGCGATGGCGCACGCGGTGGCGGAGGTGGCGCGGGCGACGGGGGAGCGGGTCGACCTGGACGCGCTCGACTTCGAGCGGGGCGCGGGCGATCCGGCGACGTACGAACTCATCCGTTCCACCGAGACGCTGGGCTGCTTCCAGATCGAGTCGCCGGGGCAGCGGGACCTGGTGGGGCGGCTCCAGCCGGCCACCTTCCACGACCTCGTGGTGGACATCTCGCTGTTCCGGCCCGGTCCGGTCGCCGCCGACATGGTGCGGCCGTTCATCGCGGCCCGGCACGGGCGGGCGCCGGTCCGCTACCCGCACGACGATCTGGCGGAGCCGCTGCGGGAGACGTACGGCGTGGTCGTCTTCCACGAGCAGATCATCGACATCGTGCACCTCATGACCGGCTGCGGCCGGGACGAGGCGGACCGGGTGCGGCGCGGGCTGTCCGACCCCGAGTCGCAGGGGCGGATCCGGGTCTGGTTCGCCCAGCACGCGGCGGCGAAGGGATACGGCGCCGAGACGATCCAGCGGACCTGGGAGATCGTCGAGGCCTTCGGGTCGTACGGCTTCTGCAAGGCCCACGCGGTGGCGTTCGCGGTGCCGACGTACCAGTCGGCGTGGCTGAAGGCGCATCATCCGGCGGCGTTCTACGCGGGGCTGCTCACGCACGACCCCGGGATGTACCCCAAGCGGCTGCTGCTGGCGGACGCGCGGCGGCGGGGGGTACCGGTCCTGCCGTTGGACGTGAACCGGTCGGCGGTCGCCCACCGTATCGAACTGGTGTCTGAATCAAGGGGGTCGGGGGAGGAGAAGGCCTGGGGGATCCGGCTCGCTCTCCGCGACGTCCACGGCATCAGCGAGGCCGAGGCGGCGCGGATCGCGGACGGACAGCCGTACGCCTCGCTGCTGGACTTCTGGGAGCGGGCGCGGCCGAGCAGGCCGCTGGCCCGAAGACTGGCCCAGGTCGGCGCGTTGGACGCCTTCGGGGCCAACCGGCGTGATCTGCAACTGCACCTGACCGAGCTGCACCGGGCCGGCCGGGGCGCGGGCGGCGGTCAGCTCCCGTTGGCGGGCGGGCGGCGGACCGCGTCGGCCGGACTGCCGGACCTGTCCTCCGCCGAGCGGCTCAGTGCCGAGCTGGGCGTGCTGTCGATGGACGTCTCGCGCAATCTGATGGACGACCACCGGGTGTTCCTCGACGAGCTGGGCGTGGTGTCGGCGCGGCGGCTGCGCGAGGCGCGGCACGGGGAGACGGTCCTGGTCGCGGGCGCCAAGGCGGCGACCCAGACCCCGCCGATCCGCTCGGGCAAGCGGGTCGTCTTCACCACCCTCGACGACGGCACCGGCCTGGTCGACCTCGCCTTCTTCGACGACTCCCACGACGCCTGCGCCCACACCGTCTTCCACTCCTGGCTGCTGCTGGTGCGCGGAGTGGTGCAGCGGCGCGGCCCGCGCAGCCTCAGCGTGGTGGGCGCGGCCGCCTGGAACCTCGCCGAGCTGGTGGAGCTGCGGCGCGAGGGAGGCCTCGACGCGGTGGCACCCCGGCTGGCGGAGCCCGTGGACACCGGGAGCGCCCCCGACGACGCGGCCTTTGACGGCGGACGACGGCGCGGGGACACCGGCCGCCGGATCCGTATGTCCACCGGCTACCGGATGCACCCATGGGCCGACCTGCGGCCCGCGGGCGACGAGCCCTCACAAGGTCCTTCTCAGGTACGGAAGTTGTGGCACCAGAGTCCAGGGAGTGCGGGATGACCATCCTCTGCGTACGTTTCCAGCTGCCGCCGAAGTACGAGGCCGCCCTGCCCGGCCTCCTCGGTGTGGTCGAGGACTTCGCCCCGGTCGTGGAGGCGCTGCCGCCGGACGGGGCGCTGGCCGATCTGCGGGGCGCCGAACGGTACTTCGGCCGGGACGCCGAGGAACTGGCCCGGCTGATCCGGGTCCGCGCCCTCGCCCTGTACGGCGTCGACTGTCTGATCGGCGCCGGGCCCGGACCGCTGACGGCGCGGCTCGCGCTGGCGGCGGCGGCGCCCGGATCGCCGTGCGCGGTGCCCGAGGACCTCGTCGTGGACTTCCTCGCCGAACTGCCCGTGGCCGCGCTGCCCGGCGTCGGCACCGCGACCGCCCGCACCCTGGGCGAGTACGGCCTGGAGACCCTCGGCGGCGTCGCCTGCGCCCCCCTGTCCACGCTCCAGCGCCTGGTCGGGGCGAGGACCGGCCGCGACCTGCACGAGAAGGCCAACGGCGTCGACCGGGGCCGGGTCGTACCGAACGCCGTCGCACGCTCGCTCGCCACCGAACAGACCTTCTCCCTGGACGAGTTGAACCCGGACCGGCACCGCCGCGCCCTGCTCGCCGGCACCGCCGAACTGGGCTCCCGGCTGCGCGCCCTGGAGAAGGTCTGCCGCACCCTGACCCTCACGGTCCGCTACGCCGACCGGTCCTCGACGACCCGCACCCGCACCCTCCAGGAGCCGACCGCGCACTCCCCGGCGCTGACCTCGGTGGCCTACGCCCTGTACGAAGCCCTCGGCCTCCAGCGGGCCCGTGTCCGCGCGATCTCCCTGCGCGCCGAGGGCCTCACCCCCGCCGGCCAGGCCTCCCACCAGCTCGCCTTCGACCCCGTCGACGAGAAGGTCCGCCGTATCGAGGAGGTCGCCGACCGCGCCCGCGCGAAGTTCGGCCCCCACGCGGTGATGCCGGGGACGCTGGCCGCGTGACCGCCCTCGTGCGGCTCAGTTGGCCCACGGGGGCACGATCCGCGTGCCGTCGGCAAGCTCCGCCTCCAGGCCGAGAGAGGTGGCGACCCAGGTGACGGCGGTCCGCGTCGTCGGGTTCTCGACGGCGAGGGTGGCCCCCGCGTTGATGATCAGCGTGTCGCCGGCGTAGAGCTGCTCGGTGCGGCCGTCCAGCGTGACCACCAGCTCGCCGCTGAGCAGATGCAGGATCTCCTCCTTGGTGACCGTGTGCGCGGGCGCCTTGGTTCCGGCGGGGATCTCGCCCCGCCAGGCGGCCAGTTCCCTGCTGCCGGTGCGGGGAGTGGCGTGCGAGACGAAACGGGCGCCGTGGATCTCGTGCGTGACGGCTTCGGACGAGCGGACGACTGGCATACGGGTCTCCCTGGTCTTCAGAGCTTCCGAGGTCCTCGGAAGCTCGATCGATGCGAACGAATGGTCAAGCTGCTTGACCATTCTGCATATGGTCAAGCAGCTTGACCGATCCGTCAACGGTGTTTCAATGCAGACGTGCAGAACTCCGAAGCCCTCGCCCTGACCGCCGCCCTGCTCGCCGCCGCGGGTGATCTGACGCGGCGCATCGACGAGGGCGTCTCCGCGCGGGGCTTCGACGGGCGGCCCTCGTACGGCTACGCGTTCACCCGGCTCGCCCCGGACGGCGCCACGGTCACCGACCTCGCCGTCCATCTCGGAGTGACCAAACAGGCCGCCAGTCAGCTCGTCGACGAGCTGGTGCGCAAGGGGTACGTCGAGCGGCGGCCGCACCCCACCGACGCCCGGGCCCGGCTGGTCGTGATGACCGGACGCGGGTGGGCCTGCGCCCGGGCGGCCGAGGAGGTGGCGGCCGAGGTGGTCGCCGGATGGGTCGACGTGGTCGGCGGGGAGAGTGAGATGCGGGCGTTGCGTGATCGGTTGTCGCGTATCGCTCCCAATGGTCCCATCAGGCCCGCCTGGTGACGGTTCGACGTCACGTGTCAGTGCCCACGATCACCACTTGAAGTTTTTACTGACGCGTAACTTCCCACTTTTTCTACCCGCCCGTAACTTGGCGGATCAGAACAGCATCCTCGTGATCCGGATCACAGGGCGTACGCCGTCGCACATCCCTTGAGCCGCAAGGAGATCACTCGATGCTGCCCTGGAAGCGCCTGATCAGACCGCTGGCCGCCCTGTGCCTGGCCGCCGCGGCGACCGTCGTCCCCGCCACCGCCGCCGAGGCCGCCGACACGGCCGCCGCACCCGGCCATGGCTGGAACGACTACTCCTGCAAACCCTCCAACGCCCACCCCCGCCCCGTCGTCCTCGTCCACGGAACGCTCGCGAACTCCGTCGACAACTGGCTCGGTCTCGCTCCGTACCTCGTGAACAGGGGCTACTGCGTCTACTCCCTCGACTACGGCCAACTCCCCGGTGTCGCCTTCTTCAACGGGCTCGGCCCCATCGACAGGTCGGCGGAGCAGCTCGACGCTTTCGTCGACCGGGTGCTCGCCGCGACCGGCGCCGCCGAGGCCGACCTCGTCGGTCACTCGCAGGGCGGCATGATGCCCCGCTACTACCTCAAGTTCCTCGGCGGAGCCGCAGAGGTGAACGCCCTCGTCGGCATCGCCCCCTCCAACCACGGCACCACCCTGAACGGTCTCACCGGCCTCCTCCAGTACTTCCCCGGCGCCGGTGACCTGCTGTCCACCGCCACCCCCGCCCTCGCCGACCAGGTGGCCGGCTCCCCCTTCCTGACCAAGCTCAACGCGGGCGGCGACACCGTCCCCGGCGTCACGTACACCGTCCTCGCCACCAAGTACGACGAGGTGGTCACCCCCTACCGCTCCCAGTTCCTCAGCGGACCGAACGTGCGCAACATCGTCATCCAGGACCTCTGCGCCCTCGACCTCTCCGAGCACGCGGCGATCGGACTCCTCGACCGCATCGCGTTCCACGAGGTCGTCAACGCCCTCGACCCGGCTCACGCCACCCCGACGACCTGCCTCTCGGCCGTCGGCTGACACGTGTGCGTACGCACCGCCGGGGCCGCCCGGCGGTGCGTACGCATGCTGCCGGGGCCTGTCCGGCCTGAGCCGCCCGACAGGCCCCGGAGGTCGTCAGCGGCCGTGCCGGCCGCCGGTCGTCGCGCGGCGGCGGGCCGCGGCGAAGAGCAGGGCGGAGCCGAGGGCCAGGACGGCCGCGCCGCCGAGGGCCACATAGGGCGTCATGCCCTCGCCGCCGGTGTCGGCGAGACCCTCCTCACCGCCGGCGGGCTCCGCGAGACCGGCGGTGCCCTCTGCCTTCGCCGCTCCGGTGTCCGTCGTCGACTTCGCGGTCGGCGAGGCGTCGTCGGAGGCGGCCCTGCCGGTCTTCGCCGCCGACGCCTTCGGCGACGGTGTCGGGTCCGTCGTCGTGTGCGCGTCGTGGCCGTCGTGGCCGACCGTCGATTCGTCGGTGCCGTCCTCGATCTGCTCCTCGGAGGGCGCCGACGCGCTCGGACCGGAGGAGGTGCCGCCGAAGGTGACGTCCGAACAGGAGTAGAACGCCTCCGGGCTGTCCGAGCGCTGCCACACCGCGTACAGCACGTGCCTGCCGGAGCGCTGCGGGAGGGTGCCGGAGAACGTGTAGAAGCCGCCGGACGCGGCCGGGTCGGTGGCCTTCGCGACCGGGTGCGCGAGATCGAGGTCGTCCCAGCCGAGCGGCCGGGACGGATCGTGGCCGGGCTTGGTGACGTACACCTCGAAGGTGCCCTTGTGCGGGGCCGTCACCCGGTACCGGAAGGTGTACGACCCGGCGCGCACGCTCGTCGCCGGCCAGTCGGCGCGGGCCAGGTCGAGGCCCTTGAACGCCTCGTCGCCCGCACCGCACAGCTCACCGTCCGGGATCAGCTCCCGGTGGCGGCCGGCCGCGTCGCCGATCCGTACGCCGTTCCAGTCGTAGAGCGCCTGGGTGCCACCGGCCGAGACCGCCGCCGCGCAGGCGGCCGACCGTGGGCTCTCGGGGCCCTCCGCGTGACACTGCGCCACCCGGCTCACCGGGTCGCCCAGCGAGCCGTGTGCCATGGCCGGCCCCGCGGCGAGGGCGGTCAGGGCGAGCGGGGCGGCACCGACGACACCCGCGGTGGCGAACGCGGCGGCCGTGCGACGGCGACGTGCAGCGGGCATGGCGGGGCACTCCTCACGCGGTCCTGGACGGCTCCGGGGTCGGTCCCGGGTGCCGGGGGCGATCAGCAAGCTAGCCCCGGAGAACCGTGCGAACGCCCGCTGAGGGGCGGTGCGGGAGATCCTTATGGTGGCGTTAAGGAGGGGCTAACCGAGGGCTCAGGAACGGGCGTTCCCGTACGGCCGATGATCGGTTTCTTACCCGGGCGCGGAACAATGCGGTCGCCCGGGTCAGTTGCCGACAGGTCGAGGACCAGTCGCCCAGAAGAATGAGGAGCGCCCATGACCGCCGTACGCGGAACCACCGTGGACATCGCCACCCAGGACGGCACCGCCGACGCCTACCTCGTCCACCCCGACGACGACGCCGCGCACCCGGCGGTCCTCTTCTACATGGACGCCTTCGGGCTGCGGCCGCATCTGCGGGCGATGGCCGACCGGCTGGCCGGCGCCGGGTACACGGTGCTCGTGCCCAATGTCTTCCACCGGTCGGGGCGGACCCCGGTGTTCGACCTGCCCGAGTTCATCGACCCGGCCGCGCGCCCGGAGATATGGGGCCAGATCCTCCCCGCCATGCAGGCGCTGACGCCGGAACTCGCGCTGCGGGACGCGGCGGCCTACCTGGACACGCTGGCCGGCAGCCCGCACGCCGCCGCCGGGCCCGTCGGGATCACCGGGTACTGCATGGGCACCCGGCTCGCCCTGCACACCGCCGGTGCCTTCCCGGAGCGGGTCGCCGCCGCGGCCGGCTTCCACGGCGGGCGGCTGGCCACCGACGCCCCGGACAGCCCGCACCTGGCGGTGGCCCGGATCACCGGCGAGGTGTACCTCGGCCACGCCGACGAGGACCCGTCCCTGCCGCCGGAGCAGATCGACCTGCTCGACAAGGCGCTCACCGGGGCGGGCGTCCGCCACCGCACCGAGGTCTACACGGGCGCCTCGCACGGCTACACCCAGGCCGACACCGCCTCCTACGACGCCGAGGCGACGGAACGCCACTGGACCGCGCTGCTGGACCTGCTGGACCGCAACCTGACGCGGCGCTGACCCGGCCCGGTACGGCCCGGTACGGGGCCCGGTACACGAGCGTGCCCTCGGCCGGGCCGAGGGCACGCTCCTGCACGACGCGGTGACGTGGTGACGCTGTGATGCGGTGACGCGGAGAACCGGAAATTCGCCCCGCGGCGCGGCCCAGGGGCCGGGTACGAGGTCGTGGAGGGCCGTCCGCCGGACGGCGTGGTCGGATGGTCGGTGGGCCGGGGCGCGAGCGGTCAGCCGTCCGGCCACCAGGTGCGCGCGATGTCCTTGCGCACTTCCCGGCGCTCGACGGGGCGTTCGTCGGCCTCGTCCCGCACCTGGCGGGACGTGGACTTCCTCAGGGGCTTCTGCACGGTCGTACGGCGCATGGCTGCCTCCTTGCGTCTACCGGGTTCCGCGTTTTCACGGGGGTAGACCTTTTCCGGGAGCGTTACTCATCGTTCGTGCTCTGTCAGTGGCGGCTGTCACCATCTGGACTGTCAGTGGCAGGTGTCACTCTGGCGGCATGACCAACATCGACGGCGGCGAAACCTCCCCGGACCTTCGAACACCGGACGTCCCGGCGGCAGATGACCCTCCGGAGGCTGTCGACTGGGACGCGGAAGCGCCCGGTTTCGACGACGAACCCGATCATGGCCTGCGGGAACCCGCCGTCCGGGAGGCCTGGGCGGCCCGCCTGCGGGACTGGCTGCCGCCTCCCGCCCGCGATGTGCTCGACCTCGGCTGCGGCACCGGCAGCCTGTCACTCCTCGCGGCCGAGCAGGGACACCGGGTGACCGGGATCGACTCCTCCCCGGCCATGGTCGCCCTCGCCCGCGCCAAACTCGCCGGGCGCCCCGCGGTGTTCCTCGTCGGCGACGCGGCGGCCCCGCCCGTGGGGGAGGAGCGGTTCGACGTCGTCCTCGTCCGCCATGTGCTGTGGACCCTGCCCGACCCGGCCCGCGTCCTGCGCCACTGGTGCGGCCTGCTGCGGCCCGGCGGCCGGCTCGTGCTGGTCGAGGGGGTGTGGGGCGCTCTCAGCCCGGTCGGCATCTCCGCCGAGCGGCTGTACGGGATGGTCGCGCCCCTCGTGGCCGACGCCGAGGTGGTGCGGCTGGAGGGCGACGCGCTGCTGTGGGGCCGGACGGTCCAGGACGAGCGGTACGCGATGGTGGCCCGCCTCTGACCGTCGTCCCGGGCCGGAGCCGCCGCCCGGCCCACGCCCCCGCCGACGCCGATGCCGTTCACGCCAGCAGCGACTCCAGGCCCCCTTCGGCGGTGGCGAGCGCCTCCAGTTCGTCCAGGGCGGCCACGGCGGCCGTCGCGGCCGCCGGATCGCTCTCCGCGAGCCCGCTCTCCTCGAACTCGTCCTCGTCCAGCCGCAGTACGGCCGTGCCGTCGGCCGAGCGCCACAGGTCCAGATCGAGATCCTCGACGACGAGTTCCCCGCCGGCGAACGTGGCGGGCCGGGTGACGTCGCAGTACCAGCCCTTCAGCGCGCCCCGCGCGTCACGGACCTCCTTCACGGCGTACCACCGGTCGCGCCAGTAGTACTCGGTGAAGACGTCACCCGGCTCGAACCGAACGAACCCGAAGTCCCGGACGCCCTCGCTCGCCCACGCGGCCCGCACCGCCACCCGGACGCCGTCGTCGCTCAACAGCCGCGCGGGGTAACGGATCTTCGTACGGCCCGCCTTGAGCAGGACGACGTCCACCTCGTACGCCTCGCCTCCGGATTCAGCCGAGTTCACGGACATACCGCACCTCCGTCGCGCAGATCTCGTACCCGAACCACTTGTTGACCGCCAGCATCGGGCCGTTGCCGGCGTCGTTGCCCGTGAAGGCCTCCGTGCAGCCGGCGGCACGGGCGCGGTGCAGGGAGTCGTTCTTGGCGAGCTTGGCCAGGCCCCGGCCGCGGAAGGCGCGGGCGGTGCCCGTCATCCCCGTGAAGTAGCGGTCCCGGCCGTCCGTGCGGACCGCGGTGAACGCGGCGGGCGTGCCGTCCACGACGACCACCGTGCTCAGGGCGTGGTCCAGCAGCGGGTGGCGGTAGGTCTCGGCGAGCCACCGCTCGTAGTCGTCGAACTCCGAGCCCAGATCTCCGGGTTCGTCCGCCGACACCTCCGCGTCCAGGTCGAACAGGGGGCGTGGGTCGTCGGCGAAGTCGGCGGCCGTGCGCAGCTCCGCACCCGGGGGCGGTGTCCCGAGCGGGGGGAGGGTGCCGTGGGCCAGGTCCAGGCGCAGGAAGTGGGCGGAGCGGCTCGGGGTGTAGCCGCGGCGCTCGGCGAACGCCCGGTTCTCCGGGGTGTCCAGCACCCACGACAGCAGCCGCTTCGCCCCCACCGCCGTCAGCCGCTCCTCGGCCGCGCGCACCAGCAGGCCGCCTGCCCCCCGCCGCACATGGCCCGGGTGCACATAGACGTTCAGAAAGCCCTGGCCCGGTACGGGGCTGTCGTCGGCGATGCCCAGCTGCACGGTGCCGATCACCTCGCCGTCCGCCTCGGCGACCAGCTGCCGGTGGTGCGCCCCGTCAGGCGCGTGGGCGGCGTCGTGGAGCACGGACTCGGCGGTGCCGACCATGAAGGGCAGGGCCAGGCGCCGTACCGCCACGAAGGCCTCGGCGTCCCCGGGGTCGGCGGCGCGCAGGGCGCGCACGATCACTGTCATGGGTGCGCACGGTACGGGGGCCGCACGGTGGGCTGCCTCCGAATTTCCGCCGGGTACGGGACAATCGCCGCGTGACCTTGAAGATTCGCATCGTGGAGGGGGGCGCGCCCTACGAGCAGGTGCGCGCCCAGATCTCGGAACAGGCCCACTCCGGCGCGCTGCCCGTGGGGTACCGGCTGCCGACCGTACGGGGGCTCGCCGAGCAGCTCGGGCTCGCGGCCAACACCGTCGCCAAGGCGTACCGGGCGCTGGAGACGGACGGGGTGATCGAGACGCGCGGGCGCAACGGGACGTTCGTGGCGGCCGCCGGCTCGGCCGCGGAGCGCGAGGCCGCGGCGGCCGCGGGGGCGTACGCGGAGCGGGTGCGCCGGCTCGGCCTCGGCGAGGCGGAGGCGCTGGCGGTGGCCCGGGACGCCCTGCGGGCCGCCTACGCGGAGTAGGAACAGAACCCGGGGCGGGGCCGGCGACGGGGGCTCAGGTCCGCGCCGCCCTTCGCGGTTCCGGTGTGCGGGTCGGTCGCAGGCCCGCGCCGCGCGCCGCGCTCGCGAACGTCGTCGCGTCCCTCACCGCCGCCGCGTGGGGGTCGTTGTTGAAGTACACGTAGGAGTCGGCGTCGGCGGGCCAGGTGTCGGCGATGCGGTGGGCCCAGGTCGTCAGGGCCTGGCGGCCGTAGTGGGGCCAGGGGCGGGCCCGGCCCTGGTGGAGGCGGAGGTAGCACCAGTCGGTGGTGCGCCAGAGCGGGGTCGCCGGGCGGGACCGGGTGTCGGCCCAGCACAGGGCCGCGCCGCGGGACTCCAGGACCTCACGGACGTCGGGGGTCCACCAGGAGTCGTGGCGGGGCTCGACCGCGATCCGGGTGCCGGAGGGGAAGCGGTCCAGGCAGGCACTCAGGAGGTCCGCGTCGGCCCGCAGGGTCGGTGGCAGCTGGAGCAGGATCGGGCCCAGCCGGTCGCCGAGGCCCTCCGCGTGGCTCATCAGGCGGTGCACCGGCTCCTGGGGGTCCCGCAGCCGCTTGATATGGGTCAGGTACCGGCTCGCCTTGACCGCGACCACGAAGTCCGCCGGCACCCTCTCCCGCCACGCCTCGAAGTTCTCCCGCGTCGGCAGCCGGTAGAACGCGTTGTTGAGCTCGACCGTGGCGAAGCGGGCCGCGTACTCCTCCAGCCACAGCCGGGTGGGGCAGCCCTGCGGGTAGAGGGCGCCGCGCCAGTCCTTGTACTGCCACCCCGACGTGCCGACGAACAAGGTCATACATCCATGAGAACACCGAAGCGCGACCGCCCACAGGGTGACCGCCCACAGGGTGACCGTCCACGAGTGACCGCCCGCAGGTGACCGCCCGCAGGTGACCGCCTACAGGTACAGGCCCGCGTCGGCCCCGTCCCTCGGCTCCGGCAGCGACGTCGGTGACGTGCCGCGGCGCAGCGCGTACAGCTCGGCCAGGGTCGCGCCCTCACGGCCGACACCCTCGTCCGTGCCGAGCCAGCCCACGGCCTCCGCGCGGGTCAGGGCGCCCACCTCGATCCGGGCGAGACAGCGGCCGGGGCGCACCACGGCGGGGTGCAGGCGCTCCAGGTCCTCGTTGGTGGTGACGCCGACCAGGACGTTGCGCCCCTGGCCGAGCAGGCCGTCCGTGAGGTTCAGCAGCCGGGAGAGCGCCTGGCCCGCCGTGTGCTTGGCCTCGCCGCGGATCAGTTCGTCGCAGTCCTCCAGGAGCAGCAGCCGCCAGCGGCCCTTGCCGGTGGAGTCGTCCTCGCCGATCGCGATGTCCATCAGATAGCCGACGTCGGAGAAGAGCCGCTCGGGGTCCAGGACGCAGTCGACCTGACACCAGTCCCGCCAGGAACGGGCCAGCGTGCGCAGGGCGGAGGTCTTGCCGGTGCCGGGCGGGCCGTGCAGCAGCAGGAGGCGGCCCGCGATGTTCTCGGGGGTCGTCTTCATCAGGTGGTCCATCGCGTTCGCCACGGGTGCCGTGTAGTTCGGCCGTACCTCTTCCCAGGTGCCCGCCGAGATCTGACGGGTCGTGCGGTGCGGGCCCCGGCGCGGCGAGACGTACCAGAAACCCATCGTCACGTTCTCCGGCTGCGGCTCTGGCTCGTCGGCCGCGCCGTCGGTGGCCTGGCCGAGCACCTTCTGGGCCAGCTCGGCGGTGGTCGCGGTGACGGTGACGTCGGCGCCCCGGTTCCAGCGGGAGATCAGCACGGTCCAGCCGTCCCCCTCGGCGAGGGTCGCGCTGCGGTCGTCGTCCCGCGCGGCCCGCAGCACCCGGGCGTCCGGCGGCAGCAGGGTGGCGCCGGACCGTACCCGGTCGATGTTCGCCGCGTGCGCGTACGGCTGCTCGCCCGTCGCGAAACGGCCGAGGAACAGCGCGTCGACGACATCGGACGGCGAGTCGCTGTCGTCGACGTTGAGCCGGATCGGCAGTGCGTCGTGTGGGTTGGCAGACATGGCGCCATGATCCGTCACCGGGGGCGCCCCGTGCACCCGCTTTCCGCGGCGCGCCGCCGGGCACGGGAGTTCCCCGGAGGAGGCGTGTGCCTCCTCCGGGGAACTCCTGTTCACGCGGTGGTGGTTGTCGTCACGGGACGATCTGCAGCAGACGGTTCGGGGAACCGGTTCCCGGGCCGGTGACCTTGCCGGTGACGGCTCCGGCGGTCAGGGCCGAGGCGACCTGGGCCGGGGTGGCCGAGGTGTGACCGGCCAGGTAGACCGCGGCCGCGCCCGCGACGTGCGGGGTGGCCATCGAGGTGCCCGAGATGGTGTTCGTCGCGGTGTCGCTGGTGTACCAGCCGGCCGTGATCGACGAACCGGGGGCGAAGATGTCCAGGACCGAGCCGTAGTTGGAGTAGCTGGCCCGGGCGTCCGTGCTGGTGGTGGCGCCGACCGTGATCGCCGAGGCGACGCGGGCCGGGGAGTACGAGGAGGCGTTGGCGCTGCTGTTGCCCGCCGCGACCGCGTAGGTCACTCCGCTGGCTATGGAGTTCGCCACGGCCGTGTCGAGCGCGGTGGAGGCGCCGCCGCCGAGCGACATGTTGGCGACCGAGGGTCCGCTGTGGTTCGCGGTCACCCAGTCGATGCCCGCCACGACACCCGCCGTGGTGCCCGAGCCGGCGTTGTCCAGCACGCGCACCGCCACGATCTTCGCCTGCTTGGCGATGCCGTAGGTCGAGCCCGCGATGGTGGACGCCACGTGCGTGCCGTGGCCGTTGCCGTCCTGCGCCACGTTGTCGCCGGAGACCGCGTCGTAGCCGTTGAACGCCCGGCCGCCGAACTGGGAGTGCGAGATGCGCACGCCGGTGTCGATGACGTAAGCGGTCACGCCGCTGCCCGCGGTGTCCGGGTAGGTGTACGTGCCGGAGAGCGGCAGCGACGCCTGGTCGGAGCGGTCCAGGCCCCAGGGGGCGTTGGACTGCGTGGCGTCGGCGGTGAAGACCTGGTTCTGCTCCACGGAGGCGATCGCCGGGTCGGCCGCCAGTTGTCTGGCCTCGGCGGCGGACAGCTCGGCCGCGTAGCCGTTGAGCGCGGACTTGAAGGTCCGCTTCACCGAGCCGCCGTACTCCTCGACCAGGTCCTTGCCCGCGCTCGACGCGGCCTTGAGGCCCGCGCTCTTCTTGAGCGTGACGATGTAACTGCCCTTGATCGCGGTGGGGGAGCCGGCCGCGAGCACCTTGCCCTCGGCCGGGGCGGCCTGGGCGGGGAGCGCGGTCAGGCCGCCGAGCAGGGCGGCGGTCGCCATGGTGGTGACGGCGGCGACACGGATGTTCTTGATACGCAGATGTGCCATTACGAGGTGTTCCTCCTCATAGGCGGCGCACGCCTGGGTGGGGCGCGCGTCTGTGGGGGGTGCGTGCGGGATCGCACTCACGGCCGGGGAGCGTCGCGTTCCGCTCGCGGCTGATAAGCAGATTGGGTGATCTACGGGCGTAGCTCAAGGGAGTTGACGTGTTGTCATGTTTCTGTCACATGAGCGAAATCGAACAGGGGTGGAACGCGGTGGGTGTGTTCCGTTGGGGGCGGGAAAGTATTGACATGAACACTTCCGATCAACCCGCGTAGTTGGTACGACGGTTGAGGCAGAGATCCTGCTATAGGGAGGTTCCATGAGACGTTCCCGACTTGCGGCATACATGACCTCACTCCTGCTCGCCGTCGGCGTCGCCCTCACCGGGGCCACGACGGCCGAGGCGTCCCAACAGGCCGCCGCCACCGGCTATGTGGCGCTCGGCGACTCCTACTCCTCGGGCGTCGGCGCCGGTAGCTACATCTCCTCCAGCGGCGACTGCAAGCGCAGCACGAAGGCCTACCCGTACCTCTGGGCGGCCGCCAACTCACCCTCGTCCTTCGACTTCACGGCCTGCTCGGGCGCCCGAACGGGTGATGTTCTGGCGCGTCAGCTGGGACCGCTCGGCACGGGCACGGGGCTGGTCTCGGTGAGCGTCGGCGGCAACGACGCCGGCTTCGCCGACGTCATGACCACGTGCGTCCTGCAGTCCGACAGCTCCTGCGTCTCGCGCATCAACACGGCCAAGGCGTACGTCGACTCCACGCTCCCCGGCCAACTCGACAAGGTCTACTCGGCGATCAGCGCGAAGGCACCGGCCGCCCATGTGGTGGTGCTCGGCTACCCCCGCTTCTACCAGCTCGGCGGCACCTGCCCCGGCCTCTCCCAGGCCAAGCGGTCCGCCATCAACAACGCGGCCGACCATCTGAACACCGCGATCGCCAAACGCGCCGCCGACCACGGCTTCACCTTCGGCGACGTCCGTCCGACGTTCACCGGGCACGAACTGTGCTCGGGCAGCGCGTGGCTGCACAGCCTCAACCTGCTGAACACGGGCGAGTCCTACCACCCGAAGGCCGCCGGACAGTCCGGCGGCTATCTCCCGGTCCTCAGGAACGCGGCCTGACGGCTCCGTAGGGAGCCACCCCGGTGAGGACCCCGGCCTCGTCGTCGTAGTCGGCGTCGGAGTCGCTGTACTCGCCGGGGTTCTCCTGGTCGTCGCCGGGGGAGGTCCCGCCCGTGGTCGGGGCCTCCGTCTCGCACGTCACCGAGAACCCGACCGCGTTGGACTTCTTGCTCACCGGTCCCCGGACCTCGACGCTGATCTCGTCCGTGTGACTGCCGTTCGTCGAGACCACGACCTGGTCCCGCTTGGTCTTCTCGCCGCCGGCGGAGAAGGACAGCGTCTTCCAGCCGGTGTCGTCGATCTGCCCGTTCTTCGCCACCCAGCGGTACTGGACATCCACGGGGACGCTGCCCACGGTGAACGTCGCGGTGAAGTTGGGCACCTGGTCGTCCGGCGGCGGACAGGCGCCGGAGTAGTCGGTGTTCGCGCCCGTCACCGTCACGTCGACCGACTGCGCGGGCGGCTTGGTGGTCGGCTTCTCCTCGGGTGTCCCGGAGGGGGTCTCGCTGTCGTCCTCCGTGGCGCCGCCGCCGGGTTCCTCCTCGCCCGTACCGCCGTCGGCCGTCCCGCCGTCGGTCCCGCCCACCGTGCCCGCGCCGTTGGTGGGATTGTTGTCCTTACCGCCGTCGTCACGGTTGACCAGGGCGTACGTCAGCCCCGCGACGGCGAGGGCGATCGCCGCGATACCGGCGACCAGGAAGACGAGGGCACGGCGGTTGCGGTCCCGCCCGCCGGCCGGCACCGGGGAGGGGTGCGTCGCGGCGGCCGGGACGGGGCGCGGCGGAGTCGGCGCGCCGTACTGGTTCGTGCCCCGCCCCGCGCCCGCGGCGGGGAAGGCGGCCACCGTCGGGTCGTACGACGCCGACGCGAGCGTGTCGGAGCGCGGGGTGCCCGTGCCGGAGGGCGTACCTCCGGCGCCGACGATCCGCAGGTCCCGCTCGGCCTGTTCGGCGGGGAGCCGGTCGGCCGGGTCCTTGCGCAGCAGCCCCTCGATCACCGGGGTCAGCGGACCGGCCCGGTGCGGCGGCGGAAGCTCCTCGTCGACGACCGCGCGCAAGGTGCTCAGCGGGGTGTTCTGCCGGAAGGGGGAGTTGCCCTCGACGGCCGCGTACAGCAGCACGCCGAGCGACCACAGGTCCGACTCGGGGCCGAAGGCCCGGCCGAGGGCGCGCTCGGGGGCGAGGAACTCGGGGGAGCCGATGACCTCGCCGGTCATGGTCAGCGCGGAGCTGCCCTCGACCGTCGCGATACCGAAGTCGGTGAGGACGACCCGGCCGTCGTTGGACATCAGCACGTTCGCCGGCTTCACGTCCCGGTGCAGCACCCCGGCCTCGTGCGCGGCGCGCAGCGCGGACAGCACCTCGGCGCCGATGTGCGCGGCGCGCTGGGGGTCGATCGGGCCCTCGGCGTCCAGGAGGTCGGCGAGCGACACACCGCGCACCAGCTCCATCACGATCCACGGGCGGCCGTCCTCCATGGCCACGTCGTACACGGTGACGACATTGCGGTTGGCGACCCGCGCGGCCGCCCACGCCTCCCGCTCCAGCCGGGCGTACATCCGCTCGACGTCGGACACCGGGATCCCGCCCGGCGCCTTCACCTCCTTGACGGCGACCTCGCGGTGCAGCACCTCGTCACGGGCCCGCCACACGGTCCCCATGCCGCCTTCGCCCAGCGGGGTCAGCAGCCGGTACCGGCCCGCGATCACCCGTTCACTGCCCGGTTCTTCGGACACGGCCATCCCCCGTCACTCGCATCCGCCTGAAATCTCCACTCCGTGCGATTTCCCCACAAAAGTAGCTCAGCCGAGTGCGGATGTTGCCCCCCTGAACACCAAACCAGCCCCCAGGGCGACAACCAACAGGGCCGACATCAACGGCACGGTCCTGCGCACCAGCGCGGCCGTCGGCCCGCCGAGCCGGCCCTCGCCCCGGTCCATCACCCGCGTCACCCAGCCGCCCGCCTTCACGACGGCGTACCCGGCCGCCGTCAACGTGAGCGCCAGCCCGATGCCGTACGCCACCACGAGCAGCAGCCCGAACCACGCCTTGCCCAGCGCCGCCGCGCCGACCAGGACGACCACGGCCGACGGGCTCGGCACCATGCCGCCCGCGAAGCCGAGCAGGATCGTGCCGCGCAGGGTGGGGGCGGTGGGGTGCGTGTGGGTGAAGCCGCCGTGGGTGTGCGTGACGCCGCCGCCGAAGAGGGAGCGCTTCTGGTCGGGGGCGTGGTGGTGGTCGTGCTCGTGGTCGTGGCTGTGCGGGTGGTCGTGGTCGTGCCGGTGACCGTGACCGTGGTCGTGCTTGTGGTCGTCACCGTGCCGGTGGTCGTGGGTGTGGGTCGCGACCGACGCGTGGGTGTGCGCGCGGGTCTCGCCGTGCGCGCGGGTGGGGGAGGGGCTGGCCTGGGCGAGGACCAGTTCACGGGCGGGTTCGGGCGCGGGCGCGTGGTCGTGTGTGTGGGAGTGGCCGTCGCCGTGGCTGTGGGAGTGACCGTGGTCGTGGTCGTGGTGGTGCTCATGACCGTGATCGTGACGGTGGTCGTGCGGGTGACTGTGGTCGTCGTCGTGGTCGTGCGTGTGGCCCTGGTCGTGGGCCTTCGCGTGCGTGAGTGTCAGTTTGCGGTTCAGCCAGGCACGTCGTGCGAGCGTCAGCCCCGCGCCCATCACGAACAGGCCGCTCGCGATGCCCAGCCAGGTGATGACGGACGGGGCGGCGGCGGAGCCGGCGAGGACGAGGAGGCCGAGGGCGACCACGCCCAGGGTGTGGGTGACCGTCACGGACGCGGCCATGGGCAGCACGTCGCGCATCCGGGCCCGGTCGCGGGCGGCGGCCGTCGCGGCCATCAGGGTCTTGCCGTGACCCGGGCCGAGCGCGTGCATGGCCCCCAGGAACATGGCGATGCCGAAGGCCAGGGCGCCGAAGCCGAGGGTGAGGTCGTGGCTGGAGACCAGGTCGTCGAGGGCCCTGGTCCAGCGGTCGGCGCCCCGCGGCAGAATCGAGGCGCCGGGCGCGTCGCTCCGCTGCTCGGCCAGCGCCGGGCCGCCCGGCTCGACCTGGAGGGACGCCGTCGCCGTGTCCTCCGGCGACTGCAGCAACTCCTCGGGGTAGCTCGTGAGCCGCTTCGAGACCGACTCCTCGGGCACGTCCGACCCGGCCAGGGTCGTCCGGTCGCCCTGGGCGGTCACCTCACGCCAGCCGGGCCCCGAGTCGACGGCCGCGTGGAAGCGTACGTCGGCGGCCCGGTCGGGCAGGGCGGCCGTCAGCCGGCACTCCACGCGCAGCGTCTTCAGCCCCGCCTGGCCCGGCCGTTCCTCGGCCCGGCTCGACCCGAGCGCCACCTCGACGGCGCTCCCGTCGACCGTGACCTCACTGCCCTCGGCGGCCTTCTCGCACCGATCCCGGGCCCAGTCGCCCACGCCCTGCCGCTCGATGGCGGGCGCGGCCTGGGTGGCCGGGATCTCCGCCAGGTCCTCGACATGGAGGATCCTCAGCTGCCCGGGGGCGGCGACCAGACCGTCGTACCGGTTGACGGTGAAGTTGCCCAGCGGGTGCGCGCTCGCCGTCCCGGTGGGGACCAGGACGAGTGCGCAGGCGGCCAGGAACACGGCCGTGCCGGAGGCGAACGCGCGCCGGGGAGTGCTCACTTGGCGGTCTCCAGAGACTTCAGGGTCGTACGGGCCCGTGCCGCGCCGAGCGGCGAGAAACCGGCGTTGAGGTCGAGCGCCCCCTTCAGCGAGGCCCTCGCCTTCTTCTTGTCGCCGGCCGCGTTCTCGACCATGCCCCGGTGGTACAGGAAGGTCGCGTCCCGGTAGCCGGTGGCGGTGGCGCGGCGGGCGTACGGCAGGGCCTCGTCGTCGCGGCCGTTGACGTGCAGCGCCCAGGCGAGGGCGTCCGCCGTGTGGACCGTCTCCCGGCGCTTCCACTCGGCCTCGGCGGCCTTGAGCGCGGCCTTGCGGTCACCGTGGTCGGCGGCGGCGAGCGCGGTGTCGAGGTCGGCGTTGACGCCGTAGGACCGGGCGATGGCGGTGTAGGCGTCCACCAGCGCGTACTGGTCGCGGGCCTTGGCCTTGTCGCCCTTGGCCTCGTACAGCTCGCCGAGCACGACGAGCGGTCCGGGCAGCGGATAGGAGGCCACGACCTGCTCCAGGCCGCGGATCGCCTCCGCGCGGTCGCCGCTCGCGGCCTGGGCGCGGGCGCGGCCCTCCAGCGCGGGGAGGTAGGTGTCGTCGGCGCCGAGGGCGCGCGCGTAGTGGGTGAGCGCGGTCTTGTAGTCGCCCTGCCGCCAGGCGAGTTGGCCGAGCTGGGTGGCCACGTAGGCGATGTCGCCCCGCGTGGCCGCCGACCTCAGGGCCATGTTCAGGACACGGCGGGCGGTCTTCACGTCGCCGCGCAGCTCGTGGACGTAGGCGTACCGCGTGAACACCGGGATGCCGGGGCGGCGGCTGTCGGCGAGCTTCACCGCCTTCGACGCGTCGTCGTAGCGGCCGAGTTCGACCAGGGCGTCGACGCGGCTGCACAACGCTCGTTCGCTGTAGGGGTTCTCCTCGAGTGCCCGGTCCGCGTACCGCAGCGCGTCGCCGAACTCGTGGCGGGCGGCGGCGAGGGCGGCGAGGCCCGCGAGCGCCGGGTCGTTGTCCGGCCGCAGCTTCAGCGAGCGCCGCAGGGCCTTCTCGGCCTGCGGGTAGCGCGAGGAGTCGCCCTTGACCCGGGCCTGCTCGACATAGGCGAGGCCGAGCGTGGACCAGGAGCCGAAGTCCTTGGGCTGCTGCCGGAGATGGGCCTGGAGCAGCTTGACCCCCGTGTCGAGGTCGCCGTGGGCGAGCTGGGCCGCCGAGACTCCCTGGGAGGTGGAGGCCGCCACCGTCGTCCGGTCGTCGTCCCTGGCCCCGAGCGCCACGGCGAACCCGGTGAACGCGACGGCCAGCGCGGCCGCGCACGCGGTGAGCCGCACCAGCCGGCGCCGCCCGGACTCGGAGGCGGGCCGACGGCCGTCGGCCCCGGTTACGGACTCGGGCTCGGCCGCGGGTACGGGCTCGGGTTCGGCCGCGGGTACGGGCTCGGGTTCGGACCCGGTTTTCGACGCGGGCTCGGCCGCGGTGACGTCGGACGAGGCGGTGTCGTCCTCGCAGGCGGGGGCGGGGGCGGGGGCGGGGGCGGGGGCGGGGGCGGGGCCGGCCTGGTCGCGCTCGGCGGCCTCGGTCGCGGGAGTCCCCTCGCCGGGACGCCGGCGTCCGTCCTGCGACGCGCTGTCGTTCGTACGCGGGGACATGCCCTCTCCTCAACATCCTTGCCGAGCGCGATGGTGGTGATCGTGGGGCGCGGCCCGCGCCGTGGGGGATGGATACGGGCGGGCCGCGCCGGTCTCGGTGACCGGGCCCGATGGGGGAGGGCCCGGTCGGGGCGGCCTAGTAGTAGGCGCGGTCGTTCCGACGGCGCCACCACAGCAGGCCACCGCCGATGAGCAGGACACCGGCCGCGCCGGCGCCGGCCGATGCGGCGATCAGCGTGGTGTCGTCGGTGCCGCTCTCGACGCCGGTGCCGATCGCGCTGCGGACGCTGTTCGTGGTGTTGCCCTTGACGGTCTTGCCACGCGAACCGGCCGTCGGCAGACCGACGTACGGGAAGTACTTGCCGAACTTCT
The DNA here is from genome assembly GCF_053593335.1 of Streptomyces sp. NPDC002324. Taxonomy (NCBI): domain Bacteria; kingdom Bacillati; phylum Actinomycetota; class Actinomycetes; order Kitasatosporales; family Streptomycetaceae; genus Streptomyces; species Streptomyces sp. NPDC002324. The sequence continues at coordinate 74,892 of NZ_JBSFCF010000020.1, read as the reverse complement.
TGTCGTTCTTGTTCACCGCGTCACCCAGGTCGTTGGGCGCGTCGACGAGTTCGCCCTCGACGACCTGCAGCGCGATGTCGAGCACGTCGTCGGTGAGCCGGCGGCCGTTCGGGAAGCCCTGGTTGTCGCCGTCCAGCACACCGAGCCGCTTCGGCTTCTTGGTGGGCTCGATGGAGGTGTTGAGGCGCAGCTGCTCCGACGGGGTCACGTGCGGCGGCTGGTTGAGGCCCTCGACGCCCTTGAGGAAGACGTCGACGAGGTCGTTGCGCGGCTCCTTCGGCGCCGGGATCTTGTAGATCGCCTCGATGAGCTTGGGCAGCTCCGGCTCGGTGACGTTCTTCAGGAACTGGGCGTCGTCCGCCGGTGAGGACGCGTTGAACTTGTCCTTGTCCCCGATGGGGTTGACGACCTCGTTCACCAGCGGCATGCCGAGGCGCGACACCTGGCGGTACTGGCCGTCGGCGCCCGCACGCTGGGTCGTGGACCAGATACCGACGATCGGCTGGTCCTTGGACTGCACGAGCGCCTCGCTCGGGACCTGGAGCGCGATCGAGTTGACGTTGTAGCCCTTGAGCGTGTCCCGCCCGACCTCGGAGAGGTCACCGCCGTACAGCAGGTCGAAGACGCGCAGGTCCAGGAAGAACGGGTCGTCGGCCTGACCGGCGTACGTCGTCACCCCGCTCGCCGTCTTGTAGACCGCCTCGTCGCGCAGCTTCTTGAAGTTCGGCATCGACGCCTTGCCGACGTTCGACGGGGCCACCCACACATCGTCCGCGAGCTGCGTCTTGGAGACCGCGCGGCGGTTCTTCAGCTTGATGAGCTCGATGTCGTAGGTCTGCGTGATGTTGAGGTCCGGGTCGTCGAGGCTCTCCACGACGCCCGTGTTGTACAGGAAGGTCTTGTCGTTCTTCGTCTTCGTGTCGAACGTGTACCGGAAGATCAGGTCTTCCTGCGCGTCGCCGTCCTGGTCGACGCGGATGTCGTACTGCGCGTCCTCGGAGAAGGTGAAGAAGTTCGGTCCGCCCGCGGGCTCCTCGAAGGGGATCCAGTTCGCGATGACCGTGGTCGTGTCCGGCTTGTCCGGGCTGACGAAGGCGTAGACATCGGTGTTGTCGAACTGGGGGTCCCCCGAGATCAGCGGGGCCTCCCGGTGGCTGGAGGCGGAGGCCGCCCCCGGCTCCAGCACGGTCACGCCGGCGGCGGCGAGCCCGCCGGCGGCCAGCGAAGCACAGATGAGGGACGCGACGCTCCTGCGTCCCGAGCCGCTCCTGGAAGTAGGTGTCATGCCGTCCGTCCTCTGTCCCAACTTGCCTGACGAACGCCATTCGGAGCGGTCGGCAGGGTGGATTGGTCGAATCCCAAACGTTCTTACGGCGCGTTTGAGAGGTTGACTCAGCGGAGAGCACGATTCGTTGATCCGATGTTCGGATCGGTCGACCGAAGACCCGCGTTTCGGGCAGCCTGATCCGTAACCCCATCCGGAGGTGGGTCTGTTGCGAATGCCTTACGCGCGGGGATGGCCGTGCTCGGCCGGAGACGAGGGGGAGCGTGTGGAGGCGGACAAGCTTCTGGTCCGGGTGGCCGGAGGCGATCAACGGGCGTTCGAGGAGCTGTACGCGGTGGTGTCCGGCCCGGTCTTCGGACTGGTGCGCCGGGTCGTACGCGACCCCGCGCAGTCGGAGGAGGTGGCTCAGGAGGTGCTGCTCGAACTCTGGCGTTCCGCGGGCCGCTTCGATCCGGCCCGGGGCAGCGCCCTGTCCTGGATACTCACCCTCGCGCACCGGCGCGCGGTGGACCGGGTGCGCAGCGCCCGCGCCGCCACCGAGCGCGAACAGCGTGAGGGACGCCGCTACCACCACCCGGCCTTCGACCAGGTCGCCGAGGAGGTCGAGGCCGGCCTCGAACGCCAGTGGGTGCGCCACTGCCTGGACAAGCTGACCACCCTCCAGCGCGAGTCCGTCACCCTCGCCTACTACGACGGCTATACCTACCGTGAAGTGGCCGAGCGGCTCTCCTGCCCCCTCGGCACGGTCAAGACCCGTATGCGCGACGGACTCACACGGCTGCGCGAATGCCTGGGAGGAGTCGCATGAGCGCCCTGATCCACCGCGTGGAACCCGGGGGTCCACGCGCTCGCGCGCCCCGCGGGGCGTGTGCGCCGGCGGGAGGCGTGGCATGAGCCTCTTCCGCCGCGAGGACCTCCACTCGCTCGCCGCTCCCTACGCGCTCGACGCCCTGGAACCCGACGAGCGGCGCCGGTTCGAGAAGCACCTGGAGGGCTGCGACCGCTGTCCCGCCGAGGTGCGGGCCCTGTCCGAGGACGCCGTCCGCCTCGCCTGGTCGACGGCCGCCCCGGCGCCGGCGGCGATGCGCGACCGGGTCTTCGCCGCCGTACGCGACACGCCCCAGGAAAACCGTTCCTGGAGCGCCCAGCCCTCGCGGCAGCAGCATCTGCCGCGGCATGTGTGGGGCACCGAGCCGCCGCCGAAGTCGCGCGCCCGTGCGCCCCGTCTGCGCTCTTGGCTCGTTCCGCTGGCCACCGTCACGGCCGCCGCCGCACTCGTGGTGGCGTCCCTCTTCGCCGTCCAGGCCGACCGCACCCGGGACGAACTGGCCGCCGAACGGACACGGGCCAGTGAGATCGCCCACGTTCTCGCCGCACCGGACGCGCGAGCGAGCAACGACCGGGACACGGAGGGTCATGTGATCGGAGTGATCGCTTCCGCCGAGGAGGGGAGCGCGATCGTGACCCTCAGCGGATTCGAGGACCTCCCGAAGAACCGGGTGCACCAGCTCTGGCTCATGCGCCCCGACGTGCAACCACGCTCCCTGGGTCTCTTCGACGGCGACACGCCCTTGGTCGCCGACGGAATGAACACCGACGCGACGTCACTCGCGGTGACCGTCGAACCCGACGGCGGCTCAGCACAGCCCACCGGCCAGCCAGTTGTCCAACTCGCCCTGGAATCGGTCGGATTCGGAGAGTAGTCAACAACCCCCTTGCGGGGTAGAGGAATAGCGGGCCCGTGATTCCCGAGTGCTCCAACGGGGCGATATGGTTACGCTGCCCGGGCCGGGTGGACTCGTACGGGTGGGGAGTGACATGGAACAGATAGCAGTACGCAGGGCGCGAGTCCCTGCGATCACGTGCGGGAGCACCGCGACCAGTTCGCGGCTCGACCGCCATCTCTCGGTGCTGAGCGGCCCCGCCGTGCCGCAGCGCGAGGCGGCCGAGGCGACCTCGCTGATGCGCGAGATAACGTCACGTTCCCCGCAGGAGCGCAGCAGCCGCAAGGACACGCGCCTCGGCCGGGTCTCGCTGTTCGCACCCCTGAAGAGGCTGCGCCGCTCGCTGTTCGGCGGCCGCTAGCCGCTAGCCGCATCAAGGCACCAGGGCATCAAGGGCTTCCGCAGGAGGCCCGCGTTTCAGGCGACCACACCGTCCCGGCGCAGCGCTGCGATCTCCTCGTCCGTCATCCCCGCGGCACGGAGCAGCGAACCGGTGTGCTCCCCGAGCGCGGGCACCGCTCCCATCCGCGCCTCGTCCCCGCCGGGCAGCGTGATGGGCGGCAGCAGCGTCCTGAGCGGCCCCACCGGTGATTCCACTTCCCGCCACCGGTCCCGCGCCGCCAACTGCGGATGCTCCGCCACCTCCGTGACGTCCCTCAGCCGCGCACAGGCGATCCCCGCCGCCTCCAGCCGTTCCAGCGCCGCGTCGGTGCCCAGCATCCCGAGCGCCGACGCGACCAGCTCGTCGGTCCGCTCCCGGCGCTCGACCCGGGCGGGGTTCGTCGCGAACGCCGGATCGTCCGCCAACTCCGGCCGCCCCAGTACCTGTTCGGCGAGCCGTCGCCACTCCCGGTCGTTCTGCACCGACAGCAGCACCCGTCCGCCGTCCGCCGTCGCGTAGGCGTCGTACGGCGCGATCACCGCGTGCCCGAGCCCCGTGCGCGCCGGCGCGGTCCCGCCGTGCAACGTGTGGTGCAGCGGGTGCCCCATCCACTCGGCCAGCGCCTCCAGCATCGACACCTCCACCGGCCCGCCCCGCCCGGTCGTGCCCCGCCGCACCAGCGCCGCCAGCACCCCCGAGAACGCGTACATCCCGGCGGCGATGTCCGCCGCCGGGATGCCGGCCTTCACCGGCTGCTCCGGCGTCCCCGTGACCGACACCAGACCGGCCTCGCACTGCACGAGCATGTCGTACGCCCGCTTGTCCGCGTACGGTCCCGACGCCCCGTAGCCCGAGATGTCCACCGCGATCAGCCGGGGGTGCGCGGCGCACAGCGTGGCCGCGTCCAGGCCGAGCCGGGCCGCCGCGCCGTGCGCGAGGTTCTGCACGAACACGTCCGCGTCCGCCACCAGCCGCGTGACGACGGCCAGGCCGCGCGGGTCCTTCAGGTCCAGCGCCAGGGACTCCTTGCCCCGGTTGCACCACACGAAGTGCGAGGCCAGGCCCCGGGCCGCCGTGTCGTAGCCGCGGGCGAAGTCACCGCCGTCCACCCGCTCGACCTTGATCACGCGTGCGCCCAGGTCGGCGAGCTGCCGGGTGGCGAAGGGCGCGGCGACGGCCTGCTCGACGGCGACGACGGTGACGCCGTCCAGGGGCAGCGGTTCGCCGGTGCGGGGGAGTGGACGCATGCCGTGGATCATGTCCCCGCCGGGACGCCGTTGTCATCAGGGCGTGCCGAGCGTCACGTGCCCCGGCGTCCGCCCCCGCTCACACCCCGGTTCCGGTCCGCCCTCCACGGGAGACGGCGGTCACCGGGGCCCCGCGGCGTAGGTGCGGACCGCGAGCGGCACGAACACCGCGAGCAGGACGGCGCACCACAGCAGCGACCCGGCGACGGGATGGGCCACCGGCCAGGCGGCGCCCTCGGGGACGGGCGCGTTGCCGAAGAGGTCGCGCAGGGCCGTGGCGAGCGCGCTGATCGGATTCCACTCGGCGGCCGTGCGCAGCCAGCCGGGCAGGCCCTCCGCCGGGATGTACGCGTTGGACAGCAGAGGCAGCAGGAACGTCGCGCCGCCCAGCTGTCCCGCCGCCTCCTCGTTGCGGGTCAGCAGGCCCAGGTAGATGCCCGTCCACACGGCCGCGAACCGGAACAGCAGCAACAGCCCGAACGCGCCGGCCGCCTCCGGCGCGCCCCCTTCGACGCGCCAGCCCACCGCGAGCCCGACCAGCAGGAACAGCACCGCTCCCGCGGCCGTGACGAGCACGTCCGCCAGCGCCTGCCCGAGCGGCACGGCCGCCCGGCTCATCGGCAGGGCGCGGAAGCGGTCCATCACGCCCCGGTGCGTGTCCCGCGCGGCCTCGAACATGCCGGTCATGATCCCGCCGGCGGCCGTCGCCACCAGCAGACCGGGCACCAGGAACCGCCGGTACTCCTCGCCCGGTACCGCGAGGGCGCTGCCGAAGACGTACCCGAAGAACAGCAGCATCGACACGGGCATGGTCTGCGTCAGGATCAGCAGTCCGGGGTTGTTCCGCAGCCGTCGCAGCTGCCGGCCCAGCATCGCCGTGCCGTCGTACGCCAACGCGCTCATGCCGCAGGCTCCTTGAGGTCGGAGAGGTCCGGGCCGGTGCCCCCGGTGAGGCGGAGGAACACGTCGTCGAGGGTCGGCGGGCGCAGGCTGGCGTCGAGCAACGGCACGCCCGCCGCGTCGAGTTCGCGCACCAGCCGGGGGAGGGTGAGCGTCGGGTCGAGGGTGACCGCGCCGACCGCGTGCCGCTCGTCGTCGAACGAGGGCCGCGCGCCGGTCAGTCGGTCGAGGACGGCCGCGGCCCCGGTCATCGCGTCCGCGTGGGCGACGACGGCCTCCGCGTAGGAGCCGATGAGCGCCTTGAGCTCGGGCGGTGAGCCGCTGTGCGCGATCCGGCCCCGGTCCATCAGCACGATCCGGTCGGCGAGCTGGTCGGCCTCCTCCAGATACTGCGTGGTCAGCAGCACGGTCGTCCCGTCCTCCTTCAGAGCGCGCACGGCGTCCCGGATCTGGTTGCGGCTGACCGGGTCCAGCCCGGTGGTGGGCTCGTCGAGGAAGAGCACCGCCGGGCGCCGGATCAGGCTGGCGGCCAGATCGAGCCGGCGGCGCATGCCGCCCGAGTAGGTGGAGGCGGGCCGGTCGGCGGCCTCGGTCAGTCCGAAGCGGTCGAGGAGTTCGCCCGCGCGGCCAGCCGTGTCGCGGACGTGGTGCAGCCGCGCGAACAGCCGCAGGTTCTGGCGCCCGGTCAGATCGCCGTCCACCGACGCGTACTGCCCCGTCACGCCGATCGCCCGCCGGACCGCGCCCGGCTCCCGCAGCAGGTCGTGACCCGCGATCCGCGCCGAGCCCGCGTCCGGCCGCAGCAGCGTCGCCAACAGCCGTACGGCCGTCGTCTTGCCCGCCCCGTTCGGGCCGAGCATCCCGACCACCGTGCCCTGCGCGACGGCCAGATCGAGCCCGCGCACGGCGTGGACGTCTCCGAAACGCTTCTCCAGACCCTCACTAAGTACAGCGTACGTAGTTGTCATGGGTCGACCATAGCGCACTACGTACGCTGTACGTAACTACGATGGTGATCGAGGTGATGACCGATGGCTGGCCGAGCGGCCGAACCCGCAGTGATCTGGGCGCGTCCCGAGCGCACCGGCCGGGGCCCCAGGCCCGCGTTCAGTCGCGCGGACATCGCGGCGGTGGCCGTGCGGCTCGCCGACGCGGGGGGTCTCGACGCGGTCTCCATGCGGCACGTCGCGGCCGAGCTGGGCTGCGGCACCATGTCGCTGTACAACTACGTGCCCCGCAAGGAGGACCTGTACGAACTGATGGTCGACGCGGTCGCCGGGGAGCACGAGCTGTGGGAACCCGGCGAGGACTGGCGGGCCGAGCTGCGACGGGTGGCGTACCAGACGCGTGACCTGCTGCGCCGCCACCCGTGGATGCCTCGGCTCATGTCGCCGGTCTACGGGTTCAGCCCCCACGCGATGCGCTACCTGGAGCACTGCCTCGCCTGCATGGATCCGCTCGACGCGCCCTACGGGTCCAAGATGCAGCTCCTGGGCATGCTGAACGGCTGCGTGACGACCTATGTGGCCAACGAGCTGGCGACGGCCGAGCGGGTGCGGTCACTGCCCTGGTCGGAGGGGCGCGAGAACGAGGTCCGGATCGCGTATCTCGGGGCGCAGATCGCGAGCGGGGCCTATCCCCGGCTGGCCGCTGCCTTCATGGAGGACGCGGGGCCGATCGATCTGGAAGCCGTGTTCGAGTGGATGGTGGGAAGGGTGCTGGACTCGTTCGCGCCGTAGCCGGCCCTACAGCAGCGTGAACTGGCCCTCCGGCCCCTCCTCCTGATGGTCCAGGACCGACGCGGGCCTGCGGGCGGACTCCGGGACCGGGAGCACACCCGCCCCACGCAACTCCGCCACCGTGATCGGCGGGCCGACCGCCGGCTCGGCCTGCCCGGGACGCAGTTCCGCCAGCAGCGCCAGCACCGTGACCAGTTCCAGCAGCTCCGACGTCCAGGTCTGCGGCCAGGTCGTCGGGCGGATCGCCTCCAGCGTGCCCGGCTCCGCCTGTTCCGTTCTGCGGGCCAGCCACTCCTCCAGTACACGGACACCGCCGACGTGGAGGTCCCATGCCTCGGACGGGACGGGGGAGATACGGCCCTCGTCGATGAGGAGGGTCTCCTCGTCGCGGTCGTAAAGGATCTCCACGGGCCGGGAGGGAAGCGGGGCGCGCACGTACGGGCGGCGGCCACCGGGAAGCTTGGGACGGTCGCCGTCGCGGCGCATCAGCCACAGGGTCCGGCGGCCCAGCTCCACGCCCTCGGCCCAGACGTCCGCCTCGGCGGGCAGTGGAACCCGGGTGCCGCGGGGGCCGGGACGCGCGGCGACCAGGATCCAGGCGAGGACGTCGACGGCATCGACGGGACCGGTGCCCAGACGCTCGCCGAGGTACTCCGGCAGGCCCGGTGCGAGGTTCGGCTCGACGGCCCCCGGGCGGCGGTACAGCGGGTGGACACGGCCGGCGCGGGGGCCGTGCGGCGGGGCGAGCGGAAGCACGGCCGACGCGAGGAGCAGGGGGCCGGGCGCGTCCGGGGCGACCGTCTGCTCGACCACGAAGACCTGGTGCTCGTCCGCCACCCGCCACAGCTCCGGACGGGCGGCGTCGATCAGGCGGTGGTCGGGGATGAGCCACTGCTCGTCGAACGGGGCGGCCAGGACGCGGACCGGCTCGGCGCAGGGGCCCGACTCACGGGCCAGCCGGCCGGTGCCGCCGGACCGGCCCGGCAGCTGGGCCACCGCCGAGGAGGGGGTACGGGAGCGGGTGGGCGCGAACAGGGCCTCGCGGTCCGGGCCCTCGGTCTTCATCAGCGCGTCCCAGCGGGCCCTCAGGGAGGCCGCGTCGGGGGCCGCCGGCCACCCCCGCCCCAGCCGTGGCGGTGCGACCGACCACGGCATGAGGTCCGCGAGGAGCGGAGCGTCGTCGAGCGTCACGCTGGGCATCGTACGACCTGGTCCTCCGGGTCAGTGGGCGTCGAGGGTGACCGTGAACGAGAAGCGGTCGCCGCGGTAGTGGATGACCGCCACGTCGAGGACGCGGCCGGTGTCGTCGTAGGTGACACCCGTGTAGTGCAGGATCGGGCTGAGCAGCGGGACCTGGAGGAGGCGGGCCGTCTCCGGGTCGGCGAGACGGGCCTCGACGGTGTCGGTGATCCGGCCGATGGCCACACCCACGACATCGCGCAGCACCTTCGTCATCGGCCAGCGGAGCAGATCGTCGCGGTCGATGAGCGCGGCCAGCTCGGGGCGCACGTAGTTGCGGGCGTGGTTGGTCGGCTCGCCCGTCTTCTCGTCGCCACGCAGCCGGTGGTACGTGGCGACCTCGGTCAAGTCCGGGAAGTACTCGATGAGTTCACCCGACAGGGGAGTGCTGCCCTGCTCCAGCAGCTCGGTCGTCATACCCGACTGCTGGGCCACGATCGCGTCCACCGAGCCCAGCAGGCGGACCGGCGAGCCCCGCCGGGCGCTCGGCTCGATGAACGTGCCGCGCCGGCGGTGCCGGGTGATCAGCCCCTCGTCCTCCAGCTCCTTCAGCGCCTGCCGCATGGTCAGCACGCTCACGCCGTAGTGCCCGGCCAACTGCTCCTCGGTCGGCAGCCGCAGGGGGTCCTGGGGCGACCGGCCGAGTATCGAGGCACGCAGGGACTGCGACACCTGATACCAGAGCGGCAGTTTGCGGTTCAGGACGATCGAGTCCGGAGCGAATGAGGTCACGACGCTATCCGTACCCGGCGCGACACGTTCAGTGCAACGGGCCGAAGTGGCGCTGGAGCCCGGACCACACCTCGTCGTACCCCTGTTGCAGGTGCTCCGCGCGGGCCGCCTGCGCGGTCATGAGGATCGGCCAGCGCGTCTCGAACATGAAGGCGAGGCCGTCGTCGACCCGCTGCGGCCGCAGCTCCGCCGCGCTCGCCCGGTCGAAGGTCTCCCGGTCCGGTCCGTGCGCCGACATCATGGAGTGCAGCGAGCCGCCACCGGGCACGAAGCCCTCCGCCTTCGCGTCGTACGCGCCCTCGATCAGACCCATGTACTCGCTCATCACGTTCCGGTGGAAGTACGGCGGCCGGAACGTGTCCTCGCCGACCAGCCAGCGCGGCGCGAACACGACGAAGTCCACCCCGGCCAGACCGGGGGTGTCGCTCGGCGACGTCAGGACCGTGAAGATCGACGGGTCCGGGTGGTCGTACGAGATGCTCCCGATGACGTTGAACCGGCGCAGGTCGTAGACGTACGGCGTGTAGTTGCCGTGCCAGGCGACCACGTCGAGGGGGGAGTGGTCGTAGGTGGCCGTCCAGAGGTTGCCGCAGTACTTGTTCACCACCTCCACCGGGCCGTCGACGTCCTCGTACGCGGCCGCCGGCGCCCGGAAGTCGCGGGCGTTCGCCAGGCCGTTGGCGCCGATCGGGCCGAGGTCGGGGAGGCGGAAGGGGGCGCCGTAGTTCTCGCAGACGTAGCCGCGGGCGGAGCCGTCGAGGAGGTCGACGCGGAAACGGACGCCCCGCGGGATCAGGGCGATCTCGCCGGGCTCGGCGTGGAGCAGACCGAACTCGGTGCGCAGCAGCAGGCCGCCGCGCTCCGGGACGATCAGGAGTTCGCCGTCCGCGTCGCTGAAGACCCGCTCCATCGCCGTATCGGCGTGATACAGGTGCACGGCCATGCCCGAGCGTTGGGCCGCGTCGCCGTTGCCGCCGAGCGTCCACAGGCCGCCGAGGAAGTCGGTGCCGGCCGGGGGCTCGGGGAGGGGGTTCCAGCGCAGGCGGTTGGGGTCGGGCACCGTCTCGGTGAAGGGGGCCGTGCGCAGGGCGCCGTTGCCGGTGCGCGTGAAGGCCGGGTGGGCGGCCGAGGGGCGGATCCGGTAGAGCCAGGAGCGGCGGTTGTGGGACCTCGGCTCGGTGAACGCGGTGCCGCTGAGCTGCTCCGCGTAGAGCCCGAGCGGGGCGCGCTGCGGTGAGTTGCGGCCGTGCGGCAGTGCGCCGGGGACCGCCTCCGAGGCGTGCTCGTTGCCGAAACCGGAGAGGTACTCCAGTCCCTCGGCCGTCTTCCTCGCGTCCCCGCTCATGCCCGCTCCCTCGCCGTTCTCGATTCCTATGCTTCACCGTAGGATTCGGTCGAGGCGGACGCAAGGGGACAGGGCGGCAACCGGACGCGGGCGCACGTCGACAGATCGGGTGCATCGGGCCGAGGGGGAGAACCGGATCGAGGGGGGATCCGTCCTGTCAGTGCGGTGCTCTAGTCTCCCGGCAGGCTGTGGACGTGCGGCGTGCGACGTGCGGATGTCCGCGGCCGGTCGTGGCCCACGGCTGAGCGGGAGCAGTGGCAACGGCCGTACTGATATTCGGACAGCTCATCGGACCTCGGCGGAAAGGCATCATGAAGCCCGTGTCCCAGGCGACCTCCCTGCGCCGCGCACCCGTGCAGCGGCGCAGTGCCGAACGACTGACCAGGATCCTCGACGCCTGCGCCGACCTCCTCGACGAGGTGGGCTACGACGCGTTGAGCACCCGTGCCGTGGCCTTGCGTGCGGGTGTGCCCATCGGCTCCGTCTACCGCTTCTTCGGCAACAAGCGCGCGATGGCCGACGCGCTGGCCGAACGCAACCTGGACCGCTTCACCGACCGGGTCACCCGCCGCCTCCGGGCGATGGGCGGCCGGGAGTGGCGCACCGCGATGGACGCCGTCCTCGACGAGTACCTCGACATGAAACGCAACGCCCCCGGCTTCGCCCTCATCGACTTCGGCAACCAGATCCCCGTGGGCGGCAGCCGGCAGGAGCCCAACCACCGGGTCGCCGACCGGCTGTCCGAACTGCTCTCCGCCTTCATCGACCGCACCCCCGACGACGACCTCCGCCGCACCTTCCTCATCGCCGTCGAAACCGCCGACACCCTCGTCCACCTCGCCTTCCGGGTCTCCCCGGAGGGTGACGCGCGGATCATCCAGGAGATGCGGGAGCTGTTGCGGGCCTATCTGGCCCGCGTGCTGGACTGACCACGGGGCCGGCTCGGACCGGCCGGGGGCGGGCCGCGGCGCGGGGATGAGCGGCCCGCCCGGCCGGGGGCGACCGGACCCGCCCGGTGACGGTCCCGCGAATTCCCGACAAGACCCCGGCAGCCCCTCCCCTCGCTGCATACCGGTCGGTATGCTCGGCCTCGGTGCCGCGCGCTTCACCGCCCGCGGCCCCCGTCCGAGCGTCACCGTCGCCGCCGCCCCTCCGGGAGGACCCGTGTCCACCACCACCGACTCCCGCACCGCCCTGCGCGTCTGCCCACTCTGCGAGGCCACCTGCGGCCTCACCCTCACCATCGAGGGCACCCGGGTGACCAAGGCGCGCGGCGACCGGGACGATGTGTTCAGCAAGGGGTTCATCTGCCCGAAGGGCGCCTCGTTCGGTGCCGCCGACGGCGACCCCGACCGGCTGCGCACCCCGCTGGTCCGCAGGGACGGCGAACTGCGGGAGGCCACCTGGCAGGAGGCGTTCGACGCCGTCGCGGCGGGGCTCCGGCCCGTCGTCGAGGCCCACGGCCCGAACGCCGTCGGCGTCGTCCTCGGCAACCCGAACGTCCACACCATGGCCGGCGCCCTCTACCCGCCCGCCCTCCTCGCGGGCCTCGGCACCCGCAGCCTGTTCAGCGCCTCCACCGTCGACCAGATGCCCAAGCACGTCTCCAGCGGACTGCTCTACGGCGACGCCAACGCCATCCCCGTCCCCGACCTCGACCGCACCGACCACCTGCTGCTCCTCGGCGCCAACCCCCTGGAGTCCAACGGCAGTCTGTGCACCGCCCCCGACTTCCCCGGCAGGCTCAAGGCCCTCAAGGCGCGCGGCGGCACCCTCACCGTCGTCGACCCGCGCACGACCCGTACGGCCAAGCTCGCCGACCGGCATGTGGCGATCCGCCCCGGCGCGGACGCACTGCTGCTCGCCGCGATGGCGCAGGTCCTCTTCGAGGAGAACCTCGTCGACCTCGGCGACCTCGCCCCGCTGGTGCTGGGGACCGAGGAACTGGCCGCCGCCGTAGCGGAGTTCACACCCGAGGCCGTCACGGAGGCCTGTGACGTCGACGCCGGGACCATCCGCGCGCTCGCCCGCGAGCTGGCCGCCGCGCCCACCGCCGCCGTGTACGGCCGCATCGGCAGCTGCACCGTCCCGCACGGCACCCTCGCCAGCTGGCTCGTCGACGTGCTCAACATCCTCACCGGCAACCTCGACCGGCCCGGCGGCGCCCTCTTCCCGCAGTCCGCGACCGACAGGACTCCCCGGCCCGCGGGCCCCGGCCACGGCTTCGCGCTCGGTCGCTGGCACAGCCGGGTCAGCGGCCACCCGGAGGCCAAGGGCGAACTGCCGCTGTCCGCGCTCGCCGAGGAGATCGACACCGCCACCCCCGAGGGCAGCCCGGTCCGCGCGCTCATCACGATCGCCGCCAACCCCGTGCTCTCCGCCCCCGACGGCGACCGCCTCGACAAGGCGCTCGACTCCCTGGACTTCATGGTCAGCGTCGACCCCTATCTGGGCGAGACCGCCCGCCACGCCGACGTCGTCCTGCCCCCGCCGCCGCCCTCCCAGGCCCCGCACTACGACTTCGCCTTCAACTCCTTCGCCGTGCACAACCAGGTCCGCTACAACCCCGCCGCCGTTCCCCTGGAGGACGGGCGCATGGCCGAGACGGAGATCCTCGCGCGCCTCGTCCTCGCCGCCACCGGCATGCACGGCGCCGACCCCTCCGCCGTCGACGACCTGGTCATCGGCCAGACCCTGGGCAAGGCCGTCAAGGAGGCCCACTCACCCGTCCACGGCCGGGACCCGAAGGAACTCGCCGGTCTGCTCACGGGCGACACCGGCCCCGAGCGCCGCCTCGACATGATGCTGCGCCTCGGCCCGTACGGAGAGGGTTTCGGCGCCGCCCCGGACGGGCTCACCCTCGCGAAGCTCCTCGCCCACCCGCACGGCATCGACCTCGGCCCGCTGCGACCGCGCCTGCCGCAGCCACTGAAGACGGTCAGCGGCCGCATCGAACTGCTGCCCGGCCCGATCGCCGACGACCTGCCGAGGCTCCGCGCCGCCCTGCGGGAGCGCGGGGCCGGCCTCGTCCTCATCGGCCGCCGCCATCTGCGGTCCAACAACAGCTGGCTGCACAACATCCCCGCCCTCACCGGCGGCACCAACCGCTGCACGCTGCACCTCCACCCCGAGGACGCCGACCGCCTCGGGATCGCCGACGGAGACGCTGTGCGGATCAAGGGCGCCGGGGGAGAGGTCACCGCACCCGCGGAGGTCACCGACGTCGTACGACGCGGTGTCGTCAGCCTTCCGCACGGCTGGGGACACGACCGTCCGGGCACCCGGATGCGGCACGCCGCGATCGACCCCGGCGTGAACGTCAACCAGCTTCTCGACGGCTCCCTCCTGGACCCCCTGTCGGGCAACGCGGTCCTCAACGGCATCCCCGTGGAGCTGTCCCGAGCAGGCGCAACGCTGTGACCAGGAGTTCTGCTCTTATTGCTCGCATGTCAACTCCTTGTTAATCCTTGTGGACGGGACCTAACTTCGTCGCACCGCCGGTGCCCTGGTGGGAGTTCAAGGGCGAACGTTAGGTATCCACATGTTGACCATCCTCGGCTTCGCCATGATCGCGACCTTCCTGGTCCTGATCATGATGAAGAAGATGTCGCCGATCGCGGCGCTCGTACTGATCCCCGCGCTCTTCTGTGTGTTCGTCGGAAAGGGAGCCCATCTCGGCGACTACGTCATCGAGGGGGTGGGCAACCTCGCGCCCACCGCCGCGATGCTGATGTTCGCCATCGTCTACTTCGGCCTGATGATCGACGTCGGTCTCTTCGACCCGATCGTCCGAGGCATCCTGAAGTTCTGCAAGGCCGACCCGCTGCGCATCGTCGTCGGCACGGCCCTGCTCGCCGCGATCGTCTCCCTGGACGGCGACGGCTCGACGACCTTCATGATCACCGTCTCGGCGATGTACCCGCTGTACAAGCGGCTGAAGATGAGCCTGGTCGTGATGACGGGTGTCGCCGCCACCGCCAACGGCGTGATGAACACGCTGCCCTGGGGCGGTCCGACCGCCCGCGCCGCCACCGCGCTCAAGCTCGACGCCGCGGACATCTTCGTCCCGATGATCCCCGCGCTCCTCGTCGGCCTGCTCTTCGTCTTCATCCTGGCCTACTTCCTCGGCCTGCGGGAGCGCAAGCGCCTCGGTGTGCTGAGCCTCGACGAGGTGCTGGAGCAGGAGAAGATCGTCAAGGACGGTGCCGAGGACGGGGAGACCACCGGCTCCGAGGAGACCGTCCTCGTCGGCGCGGGCGCCGCGTCCGCCGCCGGGTCCCACTCCGGCGACGACAAGGTCCGTACGACGAAGACCACCGGCGGCGCGGGCTCCGGCACCGACGCCGACGCCGAGGACGACGCCGAGGACGACGTCCGCCTCCAGGGCCTGGACCCCAACCGTCCGACGCTGCGCCCCAAGCTGTACTGGTTCAACGCGCTGCTCACGGTCGCGCTGCTCACCGCCATGATCATGGAGTGGCTGCCGATCCCGGTGCTGTTCATCATCGGCGCCGCGCTCGCGCTGACCGTCAACTTCCCCCACATCCCCGACCAGAAGGAGCGGCTGGCCGCACACGCGGACAACGTCCTCAACGTCTCCGGCATGGTCTTCGCCGCCGCCGTCTTCACGGGCGTCCTCCAGGGCACCGGCATGGTCGACTCGATGGCCAAGTGGATCGTCGACGGCATCCCGGGCGGCATGGGCCCGCACATGGCCCTCGTCACCGGCTTCCTGAGCCTGCCGCTCACCTACTTCATGTCCAACGACGGCTTCTACTTCGGTGTCCTCCCGGTCCTCGCCGAGGCCGGCGCCGCCCACGGTGTCTCGCCGCTGGAGATCGCCCGCGCCTCCCTGGTCGGCCAGCCGCTGCACATGTCCAGCCCGCTGGTGCCGGCCGTGTACGTGCTCGTCGGCATGGCGAAGGTCGAGTTCGGCGACCACACGAAGTTCGTGGTGAAGTGGGCGGCGGCGACCTCGCTCATCATCCTCGGCGCCGGTGTGCTGTTCGGCATCATCTGAACCCCGCCGGTCCGACTCCCCGCAGCCCGACTCCCCCGCGCCGGTGCGACGTTCGCCCGCACCGGCGTGAACGTCCCCAAGGAGGACCCGCATCGTGAGGCCCGGTAGGAACCGCGGCTGGCTGCTCCGCCTCGTCATCGCCTTCGGCTTCGCGCAGGGGGCGGTGTCGATGGCCCGGCCCGCCGTGTCCTACCGGGCCCTCGCGCTGGGCGCCGACGAGCGCGCCATCGGTGTGATCGCGGGGGTCTACGCCCTGCTCCCGCTGTTCGCCGCCGTCCCGCTCGGCCGCCGGACCGACCACGGCCGGTGCGCGCCCCTGCTGCCGGTCGGCGTCGTCCTCATATCCGGCGGCTGTGTCCTGAGCGGCCTGGCCGACTCGCTGGTGGCGATGGCCGTATGGAGCGGTGTGATGGGCCTCGGTCATCTCTCCTTCGTGATCGGCGCCCAGTCGCTGGTGGCCCGCCAGTCCGCGCCGCACGAACACGACCGCAACTTCGGCCACTTCACCATCGGCGCCTCCCTCGGTCAGTTGGTCGGCCCGATCGCCGCGGGCGCCCTGATCGGCGGTCCGGACATGGCCCGCACGAGCGCCCTGGCCCTGGTGGTCGCGGGCGCCGGGGCCGCGGTCGCGTTCACCTCGCTGTGGCGGATAGAGCGCCCCTTCGAGCCCAAGTCCCGTACAGGGCAGGGCGATCGGGTGCCCGTGCACCGCATCCTGCGCACCCGCGGCGTGCCCGGCGGCATCTTCATCAGCCTTGCCGTGCTGTCGGCGACCGACATTCTCACCGCGTATCTGCCGGTGGTCGGTGAACACCGGGGCATCGCGCCCTCGGTGATCGGTGTCCTGCTGAGTCTGCGGGCGGCGGCGACCATCGCGTGCCGTCTGGTGATGACACCGATGCTGCGCCTGCTGGGCCGGACCGCGCTGCTCACCGTCACCTGTGTGCTCGGGGCCGTGCTGTGCGCCGGGATCGCGGCGCCGGTGCCGGTGTGGGGACTGGCCCTGATCCTTGCCGCCCTCGGGTTCTGTCTCGGGGTCGGACAGCCGCTGTCCATGACGACGGTGGTGCAGGCGGCGCCGGACGAGGCGCGGTCCACCGCCCTCGCGCTTCGGCTGACGGGGAACCGGCTGGGGCAGGCCGGGGCACCCGCCGCCGCCGGGCTGATCGCCGGTGTCGCGGGTGTGGCCGCGCCGTTCGTGATGCTCGGCGCGCTGCTGCTGGTGTCGGCGGGCATCGCCCTGCGCTCACCGGCGCAGCCGGGGCGGGGGAGCGGCGGGCCGGAGACCGCGTAGGGCGGGGACGGGGAAAGGGGAGGGCCGTTCCGGCCGGGGGTCCGCCTGGGCCGGAAGAGGGACATCTGACGGGGTGTCGGGCGCGGCTCCCCCCGCGCCCGGTGTGATGTGACAGAGAGTCAGGCGAAAGAGCGATTTGTGTGAAAATCGTCTGACTCGGAGGTTCTGCATGTCCACCTCGTCCCGCCCGCGCCCCGCCGGAGTGCGCGTGAGTGCCGCCACCGTCCTCGCGGCACTCACCGTCACGGGAGCCAGCCTGTTCACGGCACCGGCCGCCGTCGCCGCCCCGGGCGACCCCGACGTCGTGATCCACAAGGTGGGCTTCCCGTTCGACAACCAGCGCAACCAGCCCCTGGTCTGCGACTTCTACCTCTCCGCCTTCAACTTCCCCGAGGACCCCACGCCCTCGCAGCGCATCAGCTGGACCATCGACAACGAGCCCCCCGCGCCGCGGACCGACCCCGTCGCCACGGGCGAGATCACCCTCGCGGCCGACGGCACCGGGCACAGCACGCCCGTGGCGCCCGAGAACGCGGCACGGCTTCCCGACGGGGAGTACGTGCTGACCTGGAGGACCGTGGGCGGGACGCTGGAGGAAGGGCGCAGGAGCATCAACGTCAACTGCCCGCCCGCCGGTCTCGCCGGTCCCGAGGGTGCCGTCCCGGCCGGTGCCGGCGGTCTCGCCATGACCCAGGACTTCGCGCCCGTCGCGGGCGCGGCCGCCGTGGGCCTCGCCGCGGTCGGCGGGGTGGCCTACCTGCGGCTGCGCCGTCGCCGCGCCGATGGCGCCGCGTAGACGCAGGCCGAGGCCCTGGTACCGGACGCGCGCCTACCGCCTGACGCGGACGGTCGTGATGACCGTCGCGCTGGTGGTGGGCGGCGTCCACCTGGCGGAGCACCGGGAGCGGACCGCGGCCGCCGACGCCCCCTCCGCCTGGGCCGACTCCGGAGCACGCGGTGCGGGGGCGCCCGGCGCACAGGCCTCCCTGTACTTCACGCCCCCGCCCCCCGACGAGCCCGTACGCACCCCGCCCTCGACCGAGGCGCCTGACCGGGGAGCGCCGGCCGGGCGTACGGCCGCGGCAGGGCCGGTGAGCCCGACTCCCACCGAGCCCGCGCGGTCCGCCCCCGCCACCGCCACCGGCCCCGCCTCCGCCCCCGCCGAGCCGAAGCGGACCGCCGAGCCGAAGCGGACCGCCCGGCCCCGTACGCTGCCGCCGTCCCCGGCGAAGACCGTCACCATCCGCTACCTCGGTATCGAGGCACCGGTGACCGCGCTCCGCCTCGACAGCGGGCGGCGGCTTCCCGCACCGCCGGACGACAAGCCCGAGCTGGTCGGCTGGTACGCGGAGGGTCCCGCGCCCGGCGGGCCCGGCACGGCGGTCGTCGTCGGCCACCGGGACACCAGGACCGGCCCCGCCGTGTTCGCCGCGCTGGACGTGATCAAGCCCGGCCGGATCGTGGAGGTCCTGCGGGCCGACGGCCGCACCGCCGTCTACACGGTGGACGCCGTGCGGACGTACGAGAAGAGCCGCTTCCCCAACAAGAAGGTGTACGGGCACCGCGGCCGCCCCGAGCTGCGCCTGATCACCTGTGGCGGGACGTACGACCGGCGCAAGGGCTACGCGAGCAACGTCGTCGTCTTCGCCCATCTCACCGCGACCCGGGAACCCGCGCGCAAGCCGTGAATCCGCCGCGCCAGCCGTGAATGGGGCGCGCAAGCCGTGAATCCGGCGCGCCAGCCGTGAATTCGGAGCGCCAGCCGTGAATTCGGAGCGCGCGGTGCTTGCCGTACGCCCCTGGCGAGCCCCGGGGGCGTACGGGCGCACGCGCGGACCGGTACCGGCGCGGCCGACTGATCCGGAGCGGGCGGCTCCACTAGAGCTGATCACATGACCCGACTCCCCACCCTCACCCGTACGCGCGTCGCGCTCGGGGCCGCCGCCTGCCTGCTGACCGCCGGCGCCCCGACCGCGTACGCCACCCTCGCCGACGCCCCCAGCGGTCCCGTGGTGGCCCCGGCGCGCGGGACGCCGTACATCGAGACGCGGCTGCTCTTCGGCACCGAACGCCCGGGCGGGGGTCCGGCCGTCACCGAGGAGCAGTTCACGGCGTTCGTCGACCGCCGGGTCACCCCCGGGTTCCCGGAGGGCCTGACCGTGCGGGAGGGGCGCGGGCAGTGGCGGGACGCGGGCGGCACGATCGAGAAAGAGCGGTCGTACGAGCTGATGCTGCTGTATCCGGTGACGGCGGCCACCACCAACGACCACAAGATCGAGAAGATCCGCGGCGACTACCGGAAGGAGTTCGCCCAGGAGGCGGTGGCCCGGGTGGACGACCGGACCCGGGTGGACTTCTGAGCCGGAACCTCGGCGGAGCAGGAACGTCGGCGGACCAGGACACCGGACGCACCAGGACACCGGACGCACCAGGGCGTCCGGCGCGACCCGGCCCGCCTCTCCACCCCCCGGGTCGAACCCCCCGACCACCGACGAGTCCTGCCTCACTGCTCAAGGCCCTGGTGCCGGAAAACTATCAGGGCTAGTTTTTGGGGCGGACGACCACGCCCGATCGGGAGGCAGCGCGATGAAGGCACACGACGGTATGTACATCGGTGGTAGCTGGCGGCCCGCCGCCGGGACCGGCGCGATCGAGGTCGTGAACCCGGCCGACGAGCAGGTGATCGACCGGGTCCCGGCGGGCACCGCCGAGGACGTCGACGCCGCCGTGCGCGCCGCGCGGGCCGCTCTCCCCGGCTGGGCCGCGACCCCGCCCGCCGAACGGGGCGCGCTCATCGGCGCGTTGCGCGACGCGCTCGCCGCGCGCCGGCAGGAGATCGCCGAGACGGTCACGGCCGAGCTGGGCGCGCCGCTGCCGTTCTCCCAGCGGGTGCACGCGGACCTGCCGGTCGCGGTCGCAGGGTCGTACGCCGAGCTGGCCGCGAAACACCTTTTCGAGGAACGCATCGGCAACTCGACCGTCTATCACGAGCCCATCGGCGTCGTCGGCGCGATCACGCCCTGGAACTACCCGCTCCACCAGATCGTGGCCAAGGTCGCCCCGGCCCTGGCCGCCGGCTGCACGGTCGTCCTGAAGCCTGCCGAGGACACCCCGCTGATCGCCCAGCTCTTCGCCGAGGCCGTCCACGAGGCGGGCGTACCCGCCGGGGTGTTCAACCTGGTCACCGGTCTCGGCCCGGTAGCCGGGCAGGCGCTGGCCGAGCACGACGGCGTCGACCTGGTCTCCTTCACCGGCTCCACGGCCGTCGGCCGGCGCATCGCCGCGACCGCCGGGGCCGCCGTCAAGAAGGTGGCGCTGGAACTCGGCGGCAAGTCCGCCAACGTCATCCTGCCGAGCGCGGACCTGGGCAAGGCGGTCGCCACCGGCGTCGCCAACGTCATGTCCAACTCCGGCCAGACGTGCAGCGCCTGGACCCGCATGCTCGTCCACACCTCCCAGTACGACGAGGCCGTCGGGCTGGCCGCCGAAGCCGCCGCGAAGTACGGCGACCGCATCGGCCCGCTGGTCAACGCCAAGCAGCGGGAGCGGGTGCGGGGGTACATCGAGCAGGGCGTGGCCGAGGGCGCCCGCCTGATCGCCGGCGGGGCCGAACCCCCGCGTGAGCAGGGCTACTTCGTCAGCCCCACCGTCCTCGCCGACGTGACCCCGCAGATGACCGTCGCCCAGGAGGAGATCTTCGGCCCGGTCCTGTCGATCCTGCGCTACGAGGACGAGGAGGACGCCCTGCGGATCGCCAACGGCACGGTCTACGGGCTGGCCGGTGCCGTCTGGGCCGGTGACGACACCGAGGCCGTGGCCTTCGCCCGCCGCATGGACACCGGTCAGGTCGACATCAACGGCGGCCGTTTCAACCCGTTGGCCCCGTTCGGCGGTTACAAGCAGTCGGGCGTGGGCCGCGAACTCGGTCCCCACGGCCTGGCCGAGTTCCTGCAGACCAAGTCCATGCAGTTCTGAGCGAGCCGTTTCCCAGCGAACGTAGGAGAGCGTCCCCCATGGCTGTCCGAGCCGCCGTACTGCCCGCCGTCGGTGCCCCGTTGGAGATCACCGGGATCGAACTGCCGGACCCCGGGCCCGGTCGGGTCCGGGTGCGGCTGGCCGCCGCCGGGGTCTGCCACTCCGACCTGTCGCTGTCCGACGGCACCATGCGGGTGCCCGTGCCCGCCGTGCTCGGCCACGAGGGCGCGGGCACGGTCCTCGCGGTCGGCGACGGAGTCACGCATGTGGCACCCGGCGACGGCGTCGTCCTCAACTGGGCACCGTCCTGCGGGAGTTGCCACGCCTGCTCGCTCGGCGAGGTGTGGCTGTGCGCGAACGCGCTGGTCGGCGCCGGCGACGTGCACGCCCGGCGGGTCTCCGACGGCGCCGACCTGCACCCCGGGCTGAACGTGGCCGCCTTCGCGGAGGAGACGGTCGTGGCCGCCGGGTGTGTGCTGCCCGCCCCGGACGGCGTTCCGCTCACCGACGCGGCCCTGCTCGGATGTGCCGTCCTCACCGGATACGGCGCGGTCCACCACTCGGCCCGGGTCCGGGAGGGTGAGACCGTCGCCGTGTTCGGGGTGGGCGGTGTCGGGCTGGCCGCCCTCCAGGCCGCGCGGATCGCGGGCGCGTCCCGGATCGTCGCCGTGGACGTCTCCCCGGCGAAGGAGGAACTGGCCCGCGCGGCGGGGGCCACCGACTATGTCGTCGCCTCCGAGAACACCGCCCGCGAGATCCGTGGCCTGACCGGCAAGCAGGGAGTGGACGTCGCCGTGGAGTGCGTCGGCCGCGCGGTCACCATCCGGACGGCCTGGGAGTCGACCCGGCGCGGCGGCCGCACCACGGTCGTCGGCATCGGCGGCAAGGACCAGCAGGTCACCTTCAACGCGCTGGAACTCTTCCACTGGGGCCGCACCCTCTCCGGCTGCGTCTACGGCAACTCCGACCCGGCCCGTGACGTCCCCGTCCTCGCGGACCACATCCGGGCCGGCCGTCTGGACCTGTCGGTCCTCGTGACCGACCGCATCTCCCTCGCCGACATCCCGGCGGCCTTCGACAACATGCGGGCCGGCAAAGGCGGCAGGGCCTTGGTGACGTTCTGATCCGGGTGCCACCGAGCGGGGGCCGGTCGCCCCCGCTCACCGGCACCCGAACACCCACCCCACGCGAAGCGACCCGTGCACGACCGTTGACCTCCATACCGTCCGGTCAGTACGTTCCCCGGAACGTCCCCGCACCCACCGGAGTGTGCTCGTATGGACACCGCTCCCGTTTCCTCCCCCGTCACCACCTCCCGCCCCCAGAGCCATCGCAAGGTCGCCACCGCCGCGGCGCTCGCCTCGGCCGTGGAGTGGTACGACTACTTCGTCTTCGGCATAGCCGCCGCCCTGGTCCTGGGCGATCTCTACTTCCCGGCCGGCAGTTCCTCCGCGGGAGTCCTCGCCGCGTTCGCCGCCTTCGCCGTCGGCTTCCTCGCCCGCCCCCTCGGCGGCATCGTCGCCGGTCACCTCGGCGACCAACGAGGCCGCAAGCCCATGCTGGTCCTCGCCCTCACACTGATGGGCCTGTCCACCACCGCCATCGGCCTCCTGCCCACGTACGAGACGATCGGCATCGCCGCTCCGATCCTGCTCGTCCTCCTCCGGGTCGCCCAGGGCGTCGCCGTCGGCGCCCAGTGGGGCGGCGCGATGCTGCTGGCCACCGAGTACGCCCCCGAGGGCAAACGCGGGGTGTACGGCAGCTTCGTGCAGCTCGGCGTCCCCATCGGCGTGGTGAGCGCCAACACGATGTTCCTCGTCGTGGGCGCGACCACCGACGACTCGGCGTTCACCGCCTGGGGCTGGCGCGTGCCCTTCCTGGTCGGCCTGTTCGTCCTCGGCCTCGCCTGGTACATCCACCGCCATGTCGAGGAGACCCCCGAATTCCGGGCGGCGGAACGGAAACTGGCGGAGAAGGAGAAAGGGGAGCGGAGTTCCCCGCTCAGGACGATCCTGCGCGGTCATCTCGGCACGGTCTTCCTGGCCGGCGGCTCCTTCGCCGTGAACACCGCGACCTTCTACATCCTCATCACCGGCGTCCTCGACTACACCACCCGCGAACTCGACATGAAGCGCGGCGCGGTGCTCGCGGTCTCCCTCTGCGTCAGCCTCACCCAGCTGGTGCTGATCCCCGCCGCCGCGGCCCTCTCCGACCGCGTCGGCCGTATCCGGATCTACGCGTTCGGCGCCGCCGGCATCGCCCTGTGGGCCGTCCCGCTGTTCCTGCTCATCGACACGGGCTCCCTGCTGTGGCTGGCCGTCGGCACCTTCGTCGCCAGCTGTTTCCTCAGCATCATGTACGGGCCGCAGGCTGCCCTGTTCGCCGAGCTGTTCACCCCCGAGATGCGCTACACGGGCGCCTCCCTCGGCTACCAGATCGCCGCCGTCCTCGGCGGCGGTCTCGCCCCGTTCCTGATGGTCCTGCTCCTGGAGGCCACCGGCACCTCCATGGCGGTCTCCGCGTACATCATCGGGCTCTCGGTCATTGCCCTGGTGTCGATCAAAATCCTGGCGGGGAGGGCGGGTTCACGGCCGGAGGACTGACCTCGCGCACCCGGTCCGAGCCGCAGGACCGACCACGCGCGCCCGGCCCGGGCCGCGGTCCCGGAACGGCATCCGGGGCCGCGGCACCGGCGCCGGGCACCGCCTCCCGCGTACGCGCCCGGGACCGGGACACCGCCACCCCCGCCAGGCACAGCGCGCCACCGGCCAGCGTGAGCGGCCCCGGCACCTCGCCCAGCGCCAGCCACGACATCAGCACGACCAGCGCGGGCACGGCGTACGTGGTCGCGCCCATCCGGCTCGCGGTCGTACGGGCGAGGGCGTACGCCCAGGTGGTGAAGGCCAGCGCGGTCGGGAAGACGCCCAGGTACACCATGGTGAGGGTCGCCTGGACGGGCGCGGCGGCGGTCCCCCGCACCAGCTGCCCGGCGAACGGCAGACACACCACGGCTCCCGCGAGGCAGCCGAAGGTGGTCACCTGCAGCGGGTTCGCCGCACCCAGCGCGGGCTTCTGTGCGACGACCCCGCCCGCATAGGCGACGGCCGCGAGCACACAGAGGACGACGCCCAGCACCGAGGCCCCGCCCTCGCCGGACATCGACAGCCCCACGGCGACCGCGCCCGCGAACGACACCGCCATCCCGGCCAGCAGCCGGGGCGGCACCGGGTCACCCAGCAGCCGGGCGCCGAGCAGGGCGATGAGAAGCGGCCCGATGTTCACGACCAGCGCCGCCGTACCCGCGTCGACCTGCTGCTCGCCCCAGTTCAGCGCGACCATGTAGAACCCGAACCAGAGCACCCCGGACACCCCAGAGCACCCCGGACACCGCGATGCCCCGCCACGCGCCCCTCGGCGGCAGCCCCTCACCGCGCCACAGCCAGATCGCCCCCAGCGCCATCACCCCGGCCAGCAGCCGTCCGAGCGCCAGAGCGCCGGGGGAGTACGCCTCTCCGGCGCTCCGGATCGACACGAACGCCGACGCCCACAGCACGACGGTGACGGTCGCCGCCCCCGCCGCGAGAAGTTCGACCTCGCGGGTGGGTTCGGCGCGGGAGGTGTTCGGCATGGGGCCGAGGCCAGGCGCCGCGACGCCGTCCGGGCTCGCGGTTTTCGGACGCGGGCCTCGGCGTCGACGCCGGTCGGTGCCTAGGGATCCCGCCGCCCGGCCCGCGCGTACTGCTGCTCCAGCCCGTCCAGTAACGCCCGCAACCCCACCTCGAACGCGCGCTCGTCGACCTTCTCCTGCTGCTCGGCCAGCAGGTGAGCCTGCCCGAGATGGGGATAGTCGGCCGGGTCGTACGCGCTCTCGTCGTCCACGAAGCCCCCGGCGAAGGACCCGACCGCGGACCCCATGATGAAGTACCGCATCAACGCCCCGATGGACGTGGCCTGCGCCGCGGGCCATCCCGCCTCGACCATGGCCCCGAACACGACGTCGGCGACCTTCAGCCCGGCGGGCCGCCGGCCGGGCCCCCGCGCGAGGACCGGCACGATGTGGGGGTGGTCGCGCAGCGCGGCCCGGTACGAGACCGCCCAGTCGTGCAGCGCGGTTCGCCAGGGCCGCCCGTCCTCGAACATCGACAGGTCGACCTGCGCGCTCACCGAGTCGGCCACGGCCTCCAGGATCTGGTCCATGGTGCGGAAGTGGTTGTAGAGCGAGGGCCCGCTCACGCCCAGCTCGGCCGCGAGCCGTCGCGTGGAGACCGCCGCCAGTCCCTCCGTGTCCACCAGCGCCCGGGCCGTCTCCACGATGCGGTCGGTGCTCAGCAGGGGCTTGCGCGGTCTGGCCATGGCGCACATAGTAGGGGCTGCGCCCCTAAAACTAGCAGTGGTAATTAAATGGAGAACGGACGAGAGGCGGGTCGCGTGAACCTGGAGCTGAGCGAGGAACAGACCGCCGTGCGCCGGCTCGCGCGGGACTTCGTGGAGCGCGAGATCGCCCCGCACGTCATCGCCTGGGACCGGGCGGAGGAGGTCGACCGGGCCATCGTGAGGAAGCTCGGCGAGGTGGGCTTCCTGGGGCTCACCGTCGACGAGGAGTACGGCGGCTCCGGTGGCGACCACCTCGCGTACTGCCTGGTCACCGAGGAGCTGGGCCGGGGCGACTCCTCCGTGCGCGGCATCGTCTCCGTCTCCCTCGGTCTGGTCGCGAAGACCGTCGCGGTCTGGGGTGACGAGGCGCAGAAGCGCCGCTGGCTGCCGGGGCTCACGTCGGGGGAGTACGTCGGCTGCTTCGGCCTCACCGAACCGGGCACCGGCTCCGACGCGGGCAACCTCGCCACGCGCGCGGTCCGGGACGGCGACGACTTCGTCATCAGCGGCACCAAGATGTTCATCACGAACGGCACCTGGGCCGATGTCGTCCTCCTCTTCGCCCGCTCCACCGACGCCCCCGGACACAAGGGCGTCTCCGCCTTCCTCGTCCCCACCGACACCCCCGGCCTGACCCGCCGCCCCATCCACGGCAAGCTCGGTCTGCGCGGCCAGGCCACCGCCGAACTGGTCCTGGAGGAGGTCCGCGTTCCCGCCTCCGCCCTGCTCGGCCCGGAGGGCAAGGGCTTCACCGTCGCCATGTCCGCGCTCGCCAAGGGCCGGATGTCGGTCGCCGCCGGATGCGTCGGTATCGCCCAGGCCGCCCTGGACGCGGCGGTCCGCCACGCCGGCGAGCGCGAGCAGTTCGGCAGGACCATCGCCCACCACCAGCTCGTGCAGGAGCTGATCACCGACATCGCGGTCGACGTCGACGCCGCCCGGCTCCTGACCTGGCGCGTCGCCGACCTCGTCGACCGGGGGCAGCCCTTCGCGACCGAGGCCAGCAAGGCCAAGCTCTTCGCCTCCGAGGCCGCCGTCCGCGCCGCGAACAACGCCCTCCAGGTCTTCGGCGGTTACGGCTACATCGACGAGTACCCGGCCGGAAAACTCCTGCGCGACGCCCGCGTGATGACCCTCTACGAGGGCACCAGCCAGATACAGAAACTGCTCATCGGGCGGGCGCTGACGGGCGTTTCGGCGTTCTGAGCCGCAGATGGACGGACGGATGGGCGGACGGACGGACGGGCGGACGGGCGGGACTCGGACGAGCCGGACGGACGACCGTTCGGATGGCCGGTCGGACGAGCCGGACTGAGTACCCGGGGGCCGCCGCCTGAGTATTCCGACGGATGTGGTCCGGGCCACAGCCGGCGAACCATGTCCCCATGAGTGAGACACCGGTCAAGCAGCAGAACACGGCGGCCTTCTACGGCCAGTCCGTCGCGTCCTTCGCCGTCGCCATGGCGGCCACCACCGTCGGTATCTACAACCTCGACGCCGACACCTGGGTCCGCGCCTTCCTCGCCGTCGCGGTCCTCTACCTCGTCACCTCGGCCTTCACCCTGGCCAAGGTGATCCGCGACCGTCAGGAGGCCGGGCGCATCGTCAGCCGGGTCGACCAGGCCAGACTGGAGAAGCTCCTCGCGGAGCACGACCCCTTCGAAAAGCTCTGACGAGCCCCGTCCCGGTGTGCCACGGCCCGTACGCCACAGCCCTGAGCGGGCCTTCTAAGCGCCCGCTCACCTTTCGGCGGTATGGTGGTGCCCGGCCACAGGAAGGGGCGAACGAGCGATGAGTACGGCGGAGGACACGGCGGGCGGCGAGCCGCAGCCGTGGGGCGAGGTCAACCCGGACGCGGCCCGGCGGCTGCTGGTGGCCGCCGTGGAGGCCTTCGCCGAGCGCGGCTACCACGCGACGACGACCCGGGACATCGCGGGCCGCGCGGGCATGAGCCCCGCCGCGTTGTACATCCACTACAAGACGAAGGAAGAGCTGCTCCACCGGATCAGCCGCATCGGGCACGAGAAGGCCCTCGACGTGCTGCGCACGGCGGCCGAGGGTGACGGCAGCCCGGCCGACCGTCTCGCGGAGGCCGTCCGCTCCTTCGTCCGCTGGCACGCCGGGCAGCACACGGTGGCCCGAGTCGTCCAGTACGAGCTGGACGCCCTCGGCCCCGACGCCCGCGCCGAGATCGTCACCCTGCGCCGCGAGAACGACGCGGCCGTGCGCGGCATCATCGAGGACGGCGTCGCCGCCGGCGACTTCGACGTCCCCGACGTGCGGGGCACCACCGTCGCCATCCTCTCCCTCTGCATCGACGTCGCCCGCTGGTTCAACGTCAACGGCCCGCGCACCCCCGACGAGGTCGGCTCCCTCTACGCGGACCTCGTCCTGCGCATGGTGGCCGCGCCCAAGTAGCCGGGAGCGGCCCGGACCCCCTGCGGCCCGGACCCCCTTGCGGCCCGGACCCTGCGGCCCGAACCGCCTGCGGCCGAGCCCCTCGCGCTCCGGCGCGCGACTCCGTGCCCCGTTGCGGCCCACCACGGCCTGCTCGGTCGGCGGCATCTTCGAAACATTCGAGGATCCAGGACGGGGAGGCGATCGGTGATTGCGGTCGGTGGTGGATCATGGCTGGTACAGCAGACGAATGTTTCGGGATCACTGCCGAAAGTATTGACAGTTGACAGGGGCAGGCCAACACTCCCGGGGTGACAGGGCGAACCCCCGACAGCCCGAGGAGGACGCGCGCATGAACGACGCATCCGCACCCACTCCCACCCCGCCCCCGAGCCGCAGGCTCTTCATCGGCGGGCTCTGCACCACCGCGCTGGCCGCCGCGACCGCGGTGGCCCTGCCCGGCACCGCCCACGCGGACACGGTCATCACCGGCAACCGGACCGGCACCGACAACGGGTTCTACTACTCGTTCTGGACCGACGCCCCGGGCACGGTCTCCATGACCCTGGCCTCCGGCGGCAACTACCGCACCTCCTGGAGCAACACCGGGAACTTCGTCGCCGGCAAGGGCTGGAGCAACGGCTCCCGCAGGACCGTGAGCTACTCGGGCTCGTTCAATCCGTCCGGCAACGCCTACCTGACCCTCTACGGCTGGACGGCCAGTCCGCTCGTCGAGTACTACATCGTCGACAACTGGGGCACCTACCGGCCCACGGGAACCTACCGTGGCACGGTCAGCAGCGACGGCGGCACGTACGACATCTACCGGACGACGCGCTACAACGCCCCGTCCGTCGAGGGCAACCGCACCTTCGACCAGTACTGGAGCGTCCGTCAGTCGAGGCGGACGGGCGGGAACATCACCACCGGCAACCACTTCGACGCCTGGGCCCGGGCGGGGATGCCCCTCGGCAGCTTCCGGTACTACATGATCATGGCCACCGAGGGATACCGGAGCAGCGGCAACTCCTCCATCACGGTGGCCCCGTGACCACCGGACCACGCCGCGCGCTCCGTCACCTGGGGAAGCGGACCCTGGTCGTCGCGACGGCCCTCGCGAGTACCGTCACCCTCGCGCTCACGGCCGCCGAGGCGGCCCCGGCGCGAGCCGCCGCCTGCACCGGGTACGTCGGCCTCACCTTCGACGACGGCCCGTCCGGCAACACCCCGGCCCTGCTCAACGCGCTCCGCCAGAACGGGCTGCGGGCCACGATGTTCAACCAGGGCCAGTACGCCGCCGCCAACCCCGCCCAGGTCCGGGCCCAGGTCGCCGCCGGCATGTGGGTGGCCAACCACAGCTACACCCATCCGCACCTGACCCAGCTGGGCCAGGCGCAGATCGACTCGGAGATCTCCCGCACCCAGCAGGCCATCGCGGCGGCGGGCGGTGGCACGCCCAGGCTGTTCCGGCCGCCGTACGGCGAGACCAACGCGACGGTGCGATCGGTCGCCGCCCGGTACGGGCTGACCGAGATCATCTGGAACGTCGACTCGCAGGACTGGAACGGGGCCGGCACGGACGCGATCGTGCAGGCCGCCGCCAGGCTCACCAACGGTCAGGTCATCCTCATGCACGACTGGTCCGCGAACACCCTCGCGGCCGTCCCGCGCATCGCGCGGGGGCTGGCCGGCCGGGGCCTGTGCGCCGGGATGATCTCACCGCAGACAGGTCGTGCCGTGGCACCCGCGTAGGGGCGCGGCCGCGGCACCCGCCGGATCCCGGTGGTGGCGCGGTGCGGTGGCGCGACGGCCGCGACCGCCGCGCCACGTCACCGCACCGGCGGCGCGGCACAGGCTCAGAAGCAGTCCAGTTCAGAAGCGGTCCGGTTCAGAAGCGGTCCGGCTCAGAAGTAGTACCGGGACACCGACTCCGCGACACACACCGGCTTGTCCCCACCCTCGCGTTCCACCACGACCGCGGCCGTGACCTGCACGCCGCCGCCGACCTCCGTGACCTCCTGGAGGGTCGCCGTGGCGCGCAGCCGTGAACCGACCGGAACCGGTGCCGGGAAACGGACCTTGTTCGTGCCGTAGTTGACGCCCATCCTCACGTTCTCGACCTTGAGGATCTGCGGCACCAGCAACGGGAGCAGCGACAGGGTCAGATAGCCGTGGGCGATGGTCGTGCCGAAGGGACCGGCCGCCGCCTTCTCCGGGTCCACGTGGATCCACTGGTGGTCACCGGTGGCCTCGGCGAAGAGATCGATCCGCTTCTGGTCGACCTCCAGCCAGTCGCTGTGCCCCAGCTGCTCACCCACCGCCGCCTTCAGCTCCTCGGCGGACGTGAAGATCCTCGGCTCTGCCATGTCCCGGCCTCCCTGGTCCCAAATCTCTAAGCGACTGCTTAGCATGGTCGGCCGCAGGGCCCCTGTCAACGGGCGGTGACCCTTTCGGGTGTGGGTAGGCTCGGAGGGGTGCCCCAGATCCCTGAGAAGATCCACGAGTTGACCGTCGGCCAGCTGTCGGCCCGTAGCGGTGCCGCCGTCTCCGCGCTGCACTTCTACGAGTCCAAGGGGCTGATCAGCAGCCGCCGCACGACGGGCAACCAACGCCGCTACAGCCGGGACACCCTGCGCCGGGTCGCCTTCGTCCGCGCCGCGCAGCGCGTCGGCATCCCGCTCGCCACGATCCGCGAGGCGCTCGCCGAGCTGCCCGAGGAGCGGACGCCGACCCGCGAGGACTGGGCCCACCTCTCCGAGGTCTGGCGATCCGAACTGGACGAACGGATCAAGCAGCTCAACCGGCTGCGCGACCACCTCACCGACTGCATCGGCTGCGGCTGTCTGTCCCTGGCCACCTGTGTGCTGTCCAACCCCGACGACGCCTTCGGCCAGAGCCGCAGCGGCTCCCGTCTGCTGGTCGAGCGCCGGAGAGCGGAGCTGAAGGACGAACGGGAGGAGGAGCCCGGGAGTTGCCGCTGAGTGGCGACTCCCGGGCCCCGGCCCCCTCGTCCTCTTATTCGTACTCGGTGCCGCCCTTGCGGGTCAGGTACGCCGGGCTGACCGCCTTGGCGATGGCCCGCCCGCCGGTCACCGGGCTGTACCGCTCGGTGACCGGCCGGATCACGACGCCCTCACGCAGATGCAGATCACGCCCGGAGACCGTCTCCCGGCCGGTGGCCACCTCCAGCACCCGGTCGATGGCGTACGGCCCCTCGTAGAGCCTCGGTACGAGCGGCAGTTCACCGTCGAGCAGGTCGGACAGCTCGGCCGGGTCGAGCCAGCGGATCCGGCCGTCGATGTCGGCGGAGACGTCGAACACGGCGTACCCGAGGGTGGCGCGACGGCCGTCGGCGCCGTACGTCAGATCCTGCACCCCGGCGCCGTAGACCTCGCCGAAGATCCCGACGCGGCGGGCTCCCAGCCGCTCGGCGAGCCGGGACGCGGCCTCGGCCACCTCGTGGCCGTGGACGGCACGCCAGTACAGGTTGCGCGGGTCCTCCCTCAGGGCGAGGGCCTTCGCGCCGAAGCCCTTCGAGGACACCTGGACGCGGCCGTCCTCGGCGAAGTACGTCACCAGGCAGGCCGTGCCGTGCAGTTTCTCCGTCAGGACGACCTGTTCGCCGGGCGTGAAGATGTCCGGATAGCGCTGGATGTTCTCGATGTCGACCCAGGGCAGCAGATCCGGCGCCGAATCGACCTCGCCGCTCATCGTCGGCGGGATCGGCGGCACCCATTTGACGATGCCGAGCCGCTCCGCGAAGTCCGTGCCGTCCGTGGCGGCGGCGGCCAGGTCCAGGTCCGCGAGCGCCCGGGGCAGGCAGACGATGCCCTGGGACAGCTCGCCGCGCAGCCGCACGGCCTTCACCCGGTCCGCCCCGCTCCCCGCGAGCCGCCCCGTCAGCCCCAGTTCCTCGATCAGTTCGGCCGGGAGCACGGACTGCTCGGGGATGTAGACGGCGGTGTCACCGGTGCGGTACGCCCCCTTCGCCACGACGGCTCGATACAGGCCGACCTGGGCCAGTTCGAGCGCGTCGGCGTTCGGGTGTTCGTGGATCGTCAGCACTTCGGCGGTGACGCGCAGCGTCGACATAGGGGGCTCTCCCTCGGTTCCTGGGTCGCTCAGGGCTGTGTCATCACTTCCCACTGTCGTCATGGGAAAGGGGTGGAGCCAGGGGATTTGGCGCTGGTAGGGTCCCGGCCCCGCCGGTAAGGTCCCGGCCGCGTTCGACCGCCGGGCACGGGAGGGAGCGCGTCCGCGCGAGGCGCCGACCCGACCGCGCGCGAACCTGTGAATCCGCGCTCCCCGGCGCGTTCTCCCCCTGCGCCGCAACCGCTTGCCCCGAAACTCTGTCATGGACACGGAGAGGGTGGAACGGCACCCTCCGGCAAGAGCAAAGGGGCGCCGATGAGCGTCGTCATATGTTCGCTGAAGTGGGAGGAGGCGCACTCGGGCGTCCAGCGGATCACCTACGATCCCGACGGCTACCACCTGGTGCGCTTCCCGTACGACAAGACCCAGGAGTCCTATGACCCCTGGAAGATGCACGATCCGGCGAACGGCGGCGGCACCGCGTCGAGGTTCCCCGATCCGCGCTCCGGCCTGATCTGGCCCAGCCACGACGGCTGGGGCGTGCTCTCTGCGATGGTGTTCTGGGAGGCGGACCCGAGGACAGTGGAGTACCGGGCCCGCTTCGTACGCGATCCGCTGAGCCTGACGAAGAAGAAGTACGACTCGACGGGCACGACGGACAGCATGTCCACCCGGGGCGGGCAGTACCGCACCTTCCTGTGGCAGATGTTCGTGCACCAGGGCATGCCGCTCGGGCTGAAGATATCCGCGCGTGGGTCGGGGGACACCAGGCGGGCCACGGCGATCACCCTCGCCGAGTTCAAGCTCGCCATCCACACGGACGTCAAGGAGCCGTAGGCCTCACGCCGCCGTACGGGCGTTCGGTGTCATACCCGCAACACGGCCGCACCCGCACCCGGCCGTACCGCAACACGGCTTGTCCGCCACGGCCGTTGCGCACATGCACGGGGGTGCGGCATCCCCGGCGCACCCCCGTCGTGCTACGCCGAGATCAGCAGCCGTCCGCGCCTGGACTCCGCCAGGGCCTCGGGCGTGAGCACCGGTCGTGGCACCACGATTCCGCACTCCGTGCAGACCGGGCCCGAGGACGGTTCGTGGGCCAGGTCGTACCTCCAGACGAGCCCGTCGCCCTCGCACACCGGGCAGGTCGAGCCCGGCTCGCGCTCCAGCGCGGCGATGAGCCGGCGCAGCACCTCCGCCATCGGTTCACGGGGATGGACCTTCGGGTCGTCGCACCAGGCGACTCCGAAGCCTCCCCAGGTCAGCCGGTGCCAGTCGTCGACACTGCCGGGCCGGCGCAGCCCGTCGTGCTTCTCCTTCTTGCGGCGCCGCGCGAACTGCACTTCGTAGTCGAGCCACACGGAGCGGGCCTCCTCCAACTCCTCCAGTGCGGCCACGAGCCGCGCCGGGTCGGGGTTGCGGTCCTCGGGTCCGAACCCGGCCCGTGAGCACAGGTGGTCCCAGGTCGCCCGATGTCCATAGGGGGCGAAGCGCTCAAGGCACTTGCGCAGCGAATAACGCCGCAGTGCCAGATCGCACCTGGGATCTCGCACCTGTCTTGCCAGACTCCGGAAACCAGCCATCGCCCTGCACCTCCGTCACACCTGCACCTGTACTTCGGTCACTTCGGCGTCGTCGTCGGGACGTCGCCGAATAGACGTATCGACACGCGATTCGGCTCCATCCGATTTCCGATGACCTCCATAAGTCGTCTACTGAGCCGTTCACGAACCGTTCCTACCTACGTCTGACTGTCTCTGACTTCTTCTCGTCTGCTTACGACTACTTCTGAGTACCTGTTCACGCTGTCCGTCATCTGTCCGCTGCGCGGTGATCCAAAAAACGTGACGCATGTTCATCTTCAAAGCCGGGGATACCGGCGGTAACATCCGGCCCACCCCCGTCGGTAGGAGCTGCCATGCCCTGGCGCACCCCACGCCCCTCACGCACCGCACTCGACAGACTGAGAACTCCCCG
This sequence comes from Streptomyces sp. NPDC002324, assembly GCF_053593335.1. NCBI lineage: Bacteria > Bacillati > Actinomycetota > Actinomycetes > Kitasatosporales > Streptomycetaceae > Streptomyces > Streptomyces sp. NPDC002324. Next base: position 41,170 of record NZ_JBSFCF010000020.1, on the reverse strand, counting down.
TCGATTCCCGGAGTTCCTCAAGGCCGCTTCGATATGCGCACTCGTTGCCGGTCTTTTGTCGCCTCTTTCCCCTGCCGCCCCCGCGGCGGCGGCAGACACAGCCGCCTCGGCAGCGGTCACCGACCACTGCGGCGGACAGTGTTCGGACATCCTGCCGCCCGGTCAGAACGGCAACGCCACCCTCGCCCAGATCCTCCTCAACCAGGCTTTCGGCTCCACGCCGGAGAACGCGAGCAACCAGCTCGGCCCGTACAGCAACCTGGCCACCGGCTACCCGGGCCTCACCAACTCCACCATCAACACCTTCTTCAACGACGCCTCCTTCGGCGTGCCCTCCGGCCAGGTCGCCTCCACCCTGAGCCCGGCGGGCCGCACGGACGTCACGATCGTCCGGGACAAGAAGACCGGTGTGCCGCACATCACGGGCACCACCCGCTACGGCACCGAGTTCGGCGCGGGCTATGCCGCCGCCCAGGACCGGCTGTGGCTGATGGACGTCTTCCGTCACGTCGGCCGCGGCAAGCTGACCCCGTTCGCGGGCGGCGCCCCCTCCAACCAGGGCCTCGAACAGGAGTTCTGGCGCCACGCCCCCTACACCGAGGCCGACCTCCAGGCCCAGATCGACAAGGCGGTGGCCACCAACGGTGAGCGCGGGCAGCTGGCCCTCGCCGACGTCAACGCCTACGTCGCCGGCATCAACGCCTACATCGACGCCTCCGACAGCGCCCGCAACTACCCCGGCGAGTACGTCCTGACCGGCCACAAGGACTCCGTCACCAACGCCGGCACCATCGAGAAGTTCAAGCCCACCGACCTGGTCGCCCTGGCCTCCGTCATCGGCGCCCTCTTCGGCTCCGGAGGCGGCGGCGAGGTCAACAACGCCCTCTCCCTGCTGGCCGCCCAGGAGAAGTACGGCGTCACCGACGGCACCAAGGTCTGGGAGTCCTTCCGCGAGCGCAACGACCCCGAGGCCGCCCTCACCGTCCACGACGGCAGCTTCCCGTACGCCACCAAACCCGCGAACCCGCAGGGCATGGCCCTCCCCGACGACGGCACGGTGGCCGAGGAACCCCTCGTGTACGACCGCACCGGCAGCGCGGCCACGGAGGCCTCCACCACCCTGTCCTCCGCCGCCACCGACAGTGCCCTCAGCTCCGCCCGGCGCGGCATGTCCAACGCCCTCGTCGTCGGCGGCGAGCACACCGCGAGCGGACATCCCGTCGCCGTCTTCGGCCCGCAGACCGGTTACTTCGCCCCGCAGTTGCTCATGCTCCAGGAGATCCAGGGCCCCGGCATCAGCGCCCGAGGCGCCTCCTTCGCCGGCCTGAGCATGTACGTCGAACTCGGCCGCGGCCAGGACTACGCCTGGAGCGCCACCACCTCCGGCCAGGACATCATCGACGCGTACGCGGTCGAGCTGTGCCAGGACGACGTCCACTACCTCTACCACGGCACCTGCACGGCGATGGAGAAGATCGAGCAGACCAACTCCTGGAAGCCCACCACCGCCGACTCCACCCCGGCCGGCTCCTACCGCATGCAGGTCTGGCGCACCAAGTACGGCCCCGTGACGCACCGCGCCACGGTCGACGGCAAGAGGGTCGCCTACACCACCCTGCGCTCCTCGTACCTGAACGAGGCCGAGTCGATCATCGGCTTCCAGATGCTGAACGACCCGGACTACGTCAAGGGCCCGGAGACCTTCCAGAAGGCCGTCCAGAACATCAACTACACCTTCAACTGGTTCTACGCCGACTCCACGCGCACCGCGTACTACAACAGCGGTGACAACCCGGTGCGCGCGGCGGCCGTCGACCCCGAGTTCCCGGCCTGGGCGCAGTCGGCCTACGAGTGGCGGAACTGGAACCCCACCACCAACACCGCCGACTACACCGCGCCCTCCGCCCACCCCAACTCCGTCGACCAGGACTACTACATCTCCTGGAACAACAAGCAGGCCGCGGACTACACCACGGCCTCCTGGGGCGACGGCTCCGTCCACCGCGGCAACCTCCTCGACGACCGGGTGAGGAAACTGGTCGCGGCGGGCGGGGTCACCCGGGCCTCGCTGACCAAGGCGATGGCCGAGGCGGGCCTCGCCGACCTACGGGCCGAGGACGTCGTCCCGGACCTGCTCAAGGTCATCAACAGCAGCACGGTCACGGACTCCGCGGCCGCCGCCGCGGTCACCAAGCTCCAGACCTGGGTCACCTCCGGTTCGAAGCGCACGGAGACCTCCGCCGGCTCCAAGACCTACGCCAACGCCGAGGCGATCCGCATCCTGGACGCCTGGTGGCCGCTGCTGGTGAAGGCCGAGTTCGAACCCGGCCTCGGCACCGGCCTGTACACCGCCATGACCGCCAACCTCCCCATCGACGAGTCCCCGTCGGCCGCGCACGGACCCACCGGCTCCCACGCCGGCAGCTCCTTCCAGTACGGCTGGTGGAGCTACGTCGACAAGGACATCCGCTCGGTGCTGGGCGAGACGGTGCGGGGCCCACTCGCCAACCGGTACTGCGGCGGCGGCGATCTCGCAGCCTGCCGCACGATCCTGATCAACACCCTCAAGGAGGCGGCGGGCAAGACCGCCGCACAGGTCTACCCCGGCGACGCGTACTGCTCGGCCGGCGACCAGTGGTGCGCCGACTCGATCATCCAGCAGCCCCTGGGAGGCATCAAGCACAACAAGATCAGCTGGCAGAACCGGCCGACCTACCAGCAGGTCGTGGAGTTCACCTCGCACCGGTGAGCGCACCGGTGTGAGTGAACGAGCAGGACGGCGGCGGGCCGGGATCAGACGATACGGCCCGCCGCCAGCACCACCCGCGCCAACTCCCGGTGGCAGATGTCACTGTGCGCCCCGGACGGTGCCCCGCCGCGCCGCACCACCGCCGCCGCGTCCACGTTCACGCAGCCCGAGGCCGGCAACTGGGCCCGCAGGACGTCGGCCAGCTTGAACGACCGGGTGCCCTCGACAGCCCGCACCCCGCCGTACCCGAGGGCTCCCCACTTGGTGCCGAGGAGGCTGTTCACGCTCAGGCCCAGCACCGTCCGCGCGTCGCCCGCCATCCGGGAGGCGAGCGGGTAGATGGTCCCGAGCGCCGAGTCGTGTCTGGAGTGGCAGCACACCAACGGCCCGTCGATGCGCCTGTGCCGTCCGTCGAGCACCCCGCTCGCGCGGTGGTCGTGGGGCAGCCGCGCCGCGAACGCGTAGTGTGAGAAGGCCGCCTGGAGAAGCGTCACCGACTTCACCGTCCGCACACCCTCGGGCAGCCCCCGCAGCGCGAACGACACCAGACGCGCACCGAAGCTGTGCCCGACGAGGTGCACCCGCACCTCCGGTGCCGTCCGCGCGAGCCCGCCGAGCAGTCGCCCGAGCCCCCGCTCGCCGACCGTCCCCGCACGCCGTTTCATCGCGAAGTACGTGGCCTGGCGCAGGAGTTCATGGGCGCCGTCCCACGCCTGCGGCGGGGTGGGCACGGCCCCCGTCATCACCCCCGAGGTCTCGACCTCCGCCAGCGCCGCCGCGAAGTCCGCGCAGACGGCCGCCGTGTCCCCGCACAGCATCCCGGGCACGCCCTCCGGCACCCCCGCCGCGACCGTGTCCGCCGCGCACGCGTCCTGCGGCCCCTGGGCCGGCACCTCCACCAGCAGCCGCACGAGCCGCCCGAACTCCTCCAGCGAGGGGCCGTCGTCCGCACGCTCCTCCAGCAGCCGGGCGATCCGCTCGACGACGACGGCCCGCCCGGGGAAGACCTCCGACAGCGCGAGCCGGGTCTTCTTGTCGAGCGCGGGGCGGCGGGGCGCCACGGCCGGGGCCGGTTCGAGATCCGGGATCGGCTCGTCCGAGAACCGCATCGAGGGCCACAGCACGCCCACGTATCCGAGCTTCGCGTGCGGCGCCAGCCCCGGGAACGGGGCGAGGAAGCGGCTGTAGAGCTCCCTCGCGCCGGACCGGTCGCTGTTCCAGCCGTGCGCGAAGACGACCAGATCCACGACCCCGCGCCGGCGAACCCCGCCGAGCAGCCGGTCCCGCTGACCGGTGTCGACGTCACCGTCGGCGTCGAAGGTCAGTTCCCAGTAGGGAGTCACGCTCATTTCCGGATCCGCCACGACGAGCCCCCTTCGGCCCCGCTGGTGGTGCGCTCACGCGCATGGTCCTGCCAACGGCGAAGGATGGCCATACGTCAGGTACGCACGGCTTTCGACGCCCCCGCTACCGGTAGAGCAGATACTCCCTGCGCACCCTGCGGAACGCCGCCAGCTCCTCCCGCCAGCCCGCCACGACCTCGCCGGTGTCCGCCCCCGCGTCGATCATCGTCCGCACCCGCGCCGAACCGGTCAGCTTGTCGATCCAGTTGTCCGGACGCCACGCGAACCCGCTCCACACCTTCCTGGCGGTCACGAGCAGGCCGATCCCGGTGCGCACGGGGTCGTACGCGGCCCGGTCGTGGACATGGATCTGTACGCCCCCGATGGTCTTCCCCTGGAACTTGGAGAACGTCGGCGCGAAGTACGCCTCCCTGAAGTGCGCGCCGGGCAGGCCGAGTTCGTTCGCGGCGGCCGCCCACCGCCGGTCGACGCCCTCCGCGCCGAGCAGCTCGAACGGCCGCGTGGTGCCGCGCCCCTCCGACAGGTTCGTCCCCTCGAAGAGACACGTCCCCGCGTACACGAGGGCGGTGTCCGGTGTCGGCATGTTCGGGCTCGGCGGCACCCAGGGCAGCCCGGAGTCCTCGTGGAACCACGACCGCTTCCACCCCGACATCAGTACGGTCTCCAGCGGTACGGGCTCGGTGAGGAACTCCCCGTTGAACAGCCGGGCCAGCTCCGCCACCGTCATCCCGTGCGCCTGCGCGATGGGCTGGCGCCCGACGAACGTCGCGAACTCCTTGTGCAGCACGGGCCCCTGGGCGCTCCGCCCGGTCACCGGGTTCGGCCGGTCCAGGACGACGAAACGCTTCCCCGCCAGCCGGGCCGCCTCCATGCAGTCGTACAGCGTCCAGATGTAGGTGTAGAAGCGGGCGCCCACGTCCTGGATGTCGAAGACGACCGTGTCCACGCCGGAGGCGGTGAAGATGTCCGCGAGGGGGCGGCCGCTCTTGAGGTACGTGTCGTAGACCGGCAGCCCGGTCGCCGGGTCGTCGTGCCGGCCCTCGGAGCCGCCGGCCTGGGCGGTGCCCCGGAAGCCGTGCTCCGGGCCGAAGACGGCCCTGAGGTCCACGCGGTCGTCGGCGTGCATCACGTCGACGATGTGGCGGGCGTCCCGGGTGACGCCGGTGGGGTTGGTGACGATGCCGGCCTTCTGGCCGTCGAGGGTCCGGTAGCCGTCGGCGGCCAGGCGCTCGAAGCCGGTGCGCAGCCGTGGGCCGGTCGCTCCGGCCGGGGGAGCGGCGAGGCCGGCCGAGGCCGCCGAGGAGGCGGTGGCCGCCGTGGAGGCGGCGAGGAACGTGCGGCGGGAGAGGCGCATGGGGGTGACCTCCGGGTCGCGGTCGGGAAGGGGCGGGGGAGGGGCGTACAGGCAAGCTAAGCGCTTCCGCGGGCGGTTCGTCACCGCGCGGGCCGTGCCCGGCGGGTCGCGCGCTTCCCGCGCCCCCGGGCGGGTGCGCCCGGCGGAGCCCTTTCTCCACGACATACCGACCGGTTAGTCTGACTGTCCGAAGAGTCGGACGGGCCGTTCGCGGCCGGTCAGACAAGTCGCGTCCAAAGGAGTCCGGTCGTGGGAAGCGTGCGGGGTGCGGGTGTGGTCGTCACCGGAGCCGGTGGCGGGATCGGGGCCGCTCTGGCCCGCCGGTTCGCGGCCGAGGGCGCGCGGGTCGTCGTGAACGACCTGGACGGCGACCGGGCGAAGGCCGTGGCCGACGAGATCGGCGGGACCGCGATCCCCGGGGACGCGTCCGTGATCGTCCCGGCGGCACGGGACGCGCTCGGCGGCACCGTGGACGTCTACTGCGCGAATGCCGGACTCGCCTCCGGTGGGACGGAAGCGGCCGACGAGAAGGTCTGGGCGCTCGCCTGGGACGTCAACGTCATGGCCCACGTCCGGGCGGCCCACGAGCTGCTGCCGGCGTGGCTGGAGCGGGGCAGCGGGCGTTTCGTCTCGACCGTCTCGGCGGCCGGGCTGCTCACGATGATCGGCGCGGCGCCCTACAGCGTCACCAAGCACGGGGCGTACGCCTTCGCCGAATGGCTGTCCCTCACCTACCGGCACCGGGGCGTCAAGGTTCACGCGATCTGCCCGCAGGGCGTGCGCACCGACATGCTGACCGCCTCCGGCAGCGCGGGCGACCTGGTGCTCACACCGACCGCGATCGAGCCCGAGGACGTGGCCGACGCGCTCTTCGAGGGCATCGACAAGGACCGCTTCCTGATCCTGCCGCACCCCGAGGTGGCCGGTTTCTACCAGGCCAGGGCCGCCGACCCGGACCGCTGGCTGACGAACATGAACCACATCCAGCAGAAGTGGGAGACGACAGGCTGACCGCCCTGCCCGGCGGACGCCTGCCGGAGGGTGGGATGATCCTCCGGTGGGAGCGCCCGGTTCCGGCCGGTGGGGAACCGGCCGACAGGCGACCGGCAGGCGACGACAGAACCTCGGAAGGCAGGTGGCGGCAGTGCCCAGGACGACGGACGGAGACGGTACGCCCGTCCCGCAGCGGTTGCTCGCCGCCGCCACCCGGCTCTTCGCCGAGCGGGGCTACGACCGCACCTCCGTGCAGGAGATCGTCGAGGCGGCCGGTGTCACCAAGGGCGCGCTGTACCACTACTTCGGTTCCAAGGACGACCTGCTGCACGAGGTGTACGCGCGCGTCCTGCGCATCCAGCAGGAGCGGCTCGACGCGTTCGCGGGGGCCGACGCGCCGGTCGAGGAGCGGTTGCGGGGTGCCGCCGCCGATGTCGTGGTGACCACCATCGACAACCTCGACGACGCGATGATCTTCTTCCGGTCCATGCACCATCTGAGTCCGGAGAAGAACAAGCAGGTCCGCGCGGAACGCCGTCGGTACCACGAGCGTTTCCGCGCGCTCGTGGAGGAGGGCCAGGAGGCCGGCGTCTTCTCGAAGGCGACCCCGGCGGACCTGGTCGTCGACTACCACTTCGGCTCGGTCCACCACCTGTCGACGTGGTACCGCCCCGACGGTCCGATGGGCCCGCAGGAGCTCGCGGACCACCTGGCGGACCTGCTGCTGCGCGCGCTGCGGCCGTAGGGGAGCGCCGTCGGGTGCGGGCCAGGCACCCGCACCCGCACCCGAGAGCGCACCCCCCCGCTCACACGTACCGCTTGAGCTCCCGCCGTGCCAGCGACCGCTGGTGCACCTCGTCCGGCCCGTCCGCGATCATCAGCGTCCGCGCCCCCGCGTACAGCTCGGCCAGCGGGAAGTCCTGACTGACACCCCCGGCGCCGTGCAGCTGGATGGCCCGGTCGATGATGTCCACGACCGTCCGAGGCGTAGCGATCTTGATCGCCTGGATCTCCGCGTGAGCCCCTTTGTTGCCCACCGTGTCCATCATCCACGCCGTCTTCAGCACCAGCAGCCGCAGCTGCTCCACCGCCACCCGGGCGTCGGCGATCCAGTTGTGCACGACCCCCTGCTGCGCCAGCGCCTTGCCGAAGGCCTCCCGGGCCACCGCACGCCGGCACATCAGCTCGATGGCCCGCTCGGCCATCCCGATCAGCCGCATGCAGTGGTGGATGCGCCCCGGTCCGAGCCGCGCCTGCGCGATGGCGAAACCGCCGCCCTCCTCGCCGATCAGGTTGGCGGCCGGCACCCGCGCGTTGTCGAAGACCACCTCGGCGTGGCCGCCGTGGGAGTGGTCCTCGTATCCGAACACCTGCATGGCCCGTCGTACCGTGACACCCGGAGTGTCACGCGGGACCAGGATCATCGACTGCTGGCGGCGGATGTCGGCCCCGTCCGGGTCCGTCTTGCCCATCACGATGAAGATCCGGCAGTCGGGGTTCATGGCCCCGGAGATGTACCACTTGCGGCCGTTGACGACATAGTCGTCCGTGCCGTCGGAGGCTCGCTCGATCAGCGTGGTGATGTTGGTGGCGTCCGAGGAGGCCACCTCCGGTTCGGTCATCGCGAACGCCGACCGGATCTCACCGGCGAGCAGCGGCTCCAGCCACTGCTTCTTCTGCGCCTCGTCGCCGAACTGGCTCAGCACCTCCATGTTGCCCGTGTCGGGCGCGGCGCAGTTCAGCGCGGTCGGCGCCAACTGCGGGGAGCGGCCCGTGATCTCGGCGAGCGGAGCGTACTGCAGGTTGGTGAGCCCCGCGCCGTACTCGGAGTCGGGCAGGAAGAGGTTCCACAGGCCCTGCCGGCGTGCCTCGGCCTTCAGGTCCTCCACCACGGCGGGCGTGTCCCACGGAGAGGCGAGCCCGGCCCGCTGCTCCTCGGCCACGGCTTCCGCCGGGTACACGTACGCGTCCATGAAGGCGAGGAGCCTGCTGCGCAGCTCCTCCGTGCGGGCGTCGAATGCGAAGTCCATGGCGGGTCAGCCTTCCTGGGTGCCGGCGCGGAGAGTCGTCAGGCCGTGTTCGATGAAGACGGGGACCAGGTCGCCGATGCGGTCGAAGCCGCGGCCGACCGTCTGGCCGAGTGTGTACCGGTAGTGGATGCCCTCCAGGATCACGGCGAGCTTGAACCACGCGAAGGCCGTGTACCAGGACACCGAGGAGACGTCGCGGCCCGAACGGGCCGCGTACCGTTCGACGATCTCGGCCGGATCCGGGTGCCCGGCGGCCGCCGCGGTCGTGGAGACCGGCGAGTCGGGCAGGGCGAGCGGCACGCTGTACATCACCAGCAGGCCCAGGTCGGTGAGCGGATCGCCGAGGGTGGACATCTCCCAGTCGAGGATGGCCCTGATCCGGTCGTCGTCGCCGAGCAGCACGTTGTCCAGGCGGTAGTCGCCGTGTACGACGGCCGGCGCGGGGGAGTGGGGCAGCCGGCGTCCCAGGGCCGCGTGCAGTTCGTCGATGCCGGCCAGTTCACGGTTGCGGGACGCGTCCAACTGCTTGCCCCAGCGCCGCAGCTGCCGGTCGAGGAAGCCCTCCGGGCGTCCGAAGTCGGCGAGGCCCACCTCGGCGGGGTCCACCGCGTGCAGTTCGACGAGGGTGTCGACCAGGCCCAGCACGGCGGCCCGGGTGCGCTCCGCGCCCAGCGGCGCCAGCTGCCCGGCGGTGCGGTAGGGGGTGCCCTCGACGAAGTCCATGACGTAGAAGGGCGCGCCGAGCACGTCCTCGTCGTCGCAGAACAGCACGGGACGCGGCACCGGCACGTCGGTGGTGTGCAGCGCGCTGATCACGCGGTGCTCGCGCCTCATGTCGTGCGCGGTCGCCAGCACATGGCCCAGCGGAGGGCGCCGTACGACCCACTTCGCGGTGCCGTCGGTGACCTCGTACGTCAGGTTCGACCGTCCGCCCTCGATCAGCCGGCCGGTGAGCGGGCCGCCCACGAGTCCGGGCCGCTCGGCGTCGAGCAGGACGCGGAGCCGATCGGGATCGAGACCTGGCGGGTGGTCTGGGTGCATCATCGCTCCTACACACGGTGAACGGGACTCGTCTCATGATGCCGACCGGTCGGTATGTCGTCCAGTGGGTGACACGAAAGTGATCGGAGTCTCGACGGGATCCCGACGCGTCCCGACGGCGTCCGTCGACGTACCGACGGGATCCGGCCGAGCGCGGCCGGATCCCGTGCGGCGCCGTCAGGCGTGGCAGGTCATCATCTCCCCGCCGTTGACGGTGGCCATGTCCATGAACCCGGCGAACGGGTCGACGCCCTCGCCCTCGGGCTTCCCCTCCAGCTCGGCGTAGGCCCGGTGCAGGTTCGCCACCAGCCGCTCGCTCTCGGGCAGCTCGGCGTACTGCCCGAGATCCGTGTTCCGCGCCGCCTCCAGCGGTGTCAGCCCCGCCGCGTGCGACTTCTCGGCAACCTCGGCCACGAACCGCGTGTACCGCTCCGCCCGGTCGAACGCGGAGGGGTCCGTGACGGGCCCGTGCCCCGGTACGACGGTCTCGGCGCCCAGCTCGCGCAGCAGGGCCAGCGCGCGCAGCGAACCGCTGAGCGAGCCCATCAGGAAGAACGGCGTCCCGCCCTCGAAGACCAGGTCCCCCGCGAACAGCACCCGCCGGTGCGGCAGCCAGACGACGGAGTCGCCGACCGTGTGGGAGACGCCGGGGTGGATGACCTGGGCCTCGATGTCGCCGACGTGCAGCGTCAGACGGTCGTCGTACGTGATGTCCGCGCCCCGGATGTCGACCGCGCCGAAGTCGGTCTCCGGCCACAGCAGATGAAGGTGCTGCCCGCTGGCGAGGGCCTCGCGGCGGCAGGCCGAGTGCGAGACGAGGGTGGCGGACGGCGTGAAGAAGCCGTTGCCGTAGGTGTGGTCCCCGTGGTGGTGGGTGTTGACCAGGAGACGGGGTTTCGGGACGCCGGTCGCGTCGAGCGCGGCGCCGAGGGCACGGGTGCGGCGCTCGGTCGCCGCCGTGTCCACGAGCAGAGTGGTGGTCCCGTCACTCACGAAACCCGAGTTGTTCAGACACCATCCGCCGTCCGGCTGCACATACGCGTACACGTCGCTCGCGAGCTCGACGGTGTACGGCTCTTCCGCGGTCATGGTGACCCCCTTCGTCCCCCCGGATCGATCGCCAACTGGTGGTCAGAGCCTGCCAGTCGGCGACGATCCGGGGGAAACCGGGGGGTATGGATTCGGCGCGGGGCGACGATGCCGGTGCCGGCGTCCGTGCCCGGCCGTTGTCGCCGTCGGTACCGTCGGTACCGTCAGTGGTCGTCCCAGTGCCCGTCGTGGGCGGCGTGCCGGTGTCCGTCGTGCACGTAGTCCACGTGGTCGCCGTGCGTGACCGCCTGGTGCCCGCAGTCCTCACCGTGCTCGTGGGCGTGCCCGTCGTGGGCGGTGTGCCCGTTCGGCTCGCACTCGTCCCAGTGGCCGGAGTGCTCGCGGTGCAGATGTCCGTCGTGCGCGTAGTCGGTGTGGTCACCGTGCGACACGGCGGTGTGCCCGCAGGTGGGGCTGTGGTCGTGGTCGTGGACCGGGTGCTCCTGATGCAGGGTGGTCATCGCGCTCACCTTCGGTGGGACGGGGGGTGACCTGTCCAGGCTAGGCACACAAGCCCCATTTCTCCCTTTGGAAACCCCATGCACAGGCCAAGACCTGCCCTGTCTTCGGTTTGCCCGATAGCTCTCCTTCGCGGTCCGTGAGGTCAGAACACCAGGGCCGCGCCGCACACCGCGAGGGCGATCACGCACAGGACGGCCGTCGTGGCGACCCGGGGCGACAGGACGGGCGGGCGGGAGGCCGCCAGGATGTGGATACGGCGATGGGCGAGCGTCAGGAAGCCCAGCCACAGCACCGCGGACAGGGCCGCGGCCAGCACTCCGGCTGTCGACGGACCGCCGTGCAGAGCGGACTTCGCCGCGAGTACGGCGGCCACGGCACCCGCGAGGGTCGTACGCCGCCAGGCGAGCCGGGTGCGCTCGGGCTGGAGGCCGGGGTCGCGATCGGCGGGCTCCGGCGCGGCGGAGGACGGGCTCACCCCTCCCACCGGAGCAGGACCACGGCGACCATGGCGACCGCCACCACGGCGACGAGGATGCCGAGCACCGCCGGGAAACGGGACACCGGCAGATCCTCCCCGCGCCGCATCGCCCGCTCGCAGCGCACCCAGTGGTTGACCGCCCGCAACGCGCACAGCACCCCGGCGCCCAGCAGGACCAGCGCGAGCCCGACGCGCCAGCCCCAGCGCAGGTCCGGCAGGAACTGGTCCACCGCGAAACCGCCGCCGATCAGGGCGAGCGAGGTGCGCAGCCAGGCGAGGAACGTCCGCTCGTTGGCCAGGGAGAACCGGTAGTCCGGGGTACGGCCTTCCTCCCGGATGTCCCCGGGGACGAACCAGAGGCGGACGTTCCGTGCAAATTCGATCACGTGTAGGACATTACCGGTCGACTTCCGGGCCCAGACCGGCCTCCCGGCTTCCTCTCGCCCTCAGCCGCTCGTACGCCGCCACCCCGTCCGGCACCCACTCCCACTCGCCCAGCCGCCGCTCCACCTCGGCCTCCGTCAGGAACCCGTGCCAGGCGACCTCCTCCGCCTGCGGGTCCACCGGCAGCTCGCAGCGGACCTCGTACACCGCCGACCACCAGGTACGCCCGGCCCCGTCGTCGTAGAGGAACCTGAACAGCGGGTCGGGCCGGGGCAGCCCGGAGACCCCCAGCTCCTCCTCGGCCTCGCGCAGGGCCGCGTCGTCGTAGGACTCGCCCGCCCCGACGACGCCGCCCACGAACATGTCGTACAGCGAGGGGAAGATCAGCTTCGTGTCCGTCCGGCGATGCACGAACACCCGCCCGTCCCCGTCCCTGACCAGCACGAACACGGCCCGATGCCGCAACCCCCGGGCATACGCCTCCCCCCGCGGAACCTGCCCGATGACGCGGTCGCCCTCATCCACGATGTCAAGAATCTCGTCGGCGGCACTCATGCCCTCATTGTGAACGCTGCCGCACCGGCCACGAGGCCCCGGCCGACGACATGGCCCGACCCCGCCGCTTTTCAGGGCCGCGAGGCTCTGCACGACTATCAAGGGCATGGCCCGAGCCCGGCGCTTTTCAGGCGCGCCAGGATCTACGCGACCATCAACGGCATGGCCTCAGCCCGCCGCTTTTCAGGCGCGCCAGGATCTACGCGACCATCAACGGCATGGCCCGAGCCCGCCGCTTTTCAGGGGCGCGGGGAACTGCGCGAACAACCCCCACCCACCCGCACCCGCCACACAACCCGCACCCCCGACCCATAAGGCGCCCACCCGCACCCCACACTCTGACGCCCGTCGACGGCATAGCCCGAGCCCGCCGCTTTTCAGGGGCGCGGGGAACTGCGCGAACAACCCCCACCCACCCGCACCCGCCACACAACCCGCACCCCCGACCCATAAGGCGCCCACCCGCACCCGCCACCCCACCCGCACCCCCGACCTATGAGGCACCCGCATCCATCCGCACCCCACCCTCCCGCCCCCCGGCGGAGCCGCACGGCATCGCCGGATGCATCCCGAGAAGCACCACCCCCACCACAACCCCCGCCAACCCCGCCGCCTCCCACGCGAGAGCGCCCGCGTCCATCCGCAGCCGGTCCCCCAGGAACCCCACCCCGCACGCGATCCCCGCCAGCGGCTGCGCGGCGGTCAGCGCGGGCAGCGACATCCGCAGCGGCCCCGTCTCGAACGCGCTCTGCACGAGGAGGAGCCCGGTCACCCCGAGCAGCGCGACCCCGTACGGCTGCCACGAGGTGAGCAGCCCGCCCCAGCCGCCCTCGCCGAACAGCTGCCCGCTGACCCGGGTGAGCGCGTCCTGGACGCCGTAGAGCAGCCCGGCGGCGACCGCGAGGAGGACCGGCGCGGCACTCAGCCGGGACCGCTTCGCGTAGGCCGTGAGCAACAGCGCGAGCCCCACCATGACGCCGATGATCAGCCACTGCCGGAAGGGGCCGCCGACCGCCGCCCCGCCCTCCGGCCGCCCGGCGACGATGAACGCGGTGACCCCGCCCGCGAGCAGCACCAGCCCCGCCCAGCCCTGGCGGCCCAGCGGCTGACGGGTCTGCCGGCGGGAGAGGCCGAGCGCGAAGAGGAGGTTGGTCGCGAGGAGCGGTTCCACGAGGGTGACCTCACCCCGGCCGAGCGCGACCGCGCCCAGTGCCATTCCGCACACCATCAGTCCGATGCCGCCGAGCCAGCGCGGCACCCGGATCAGGTCGAGCAGCAGCCGGGGCGAGAGGAAGTCGCCCAGCGGGGCGTGCGAGGCGGCCTGCTGCTGGAGAACGAAGCCGAAGCCCAGACAGCAGGCGGCGCCCACGGCGAGAAGAAGAACAAGTACCGACACGCGGAAAACCTCGGGTCGTCGGACGGACCACGGCGGGTACCCCCGGGGGCATCCGCCAGGCATCCCGGCCGGAGGGTGATTTGTGCCCCGACGGGTGGCCCGATACGTATTCGACCGACTGTAGTCGCCCCCGCCGGAACCTGTCCGTGGGAGGAGACACACCTTGGCAGTTGACTAGGTCACTCCTTCTGCCGAAGGATCTGATGCCAGAGCTGCTGACCGGTCAGTAACAAGGCGCAGGGCCGTGCCCGGCCTGCTTCGGCCTGCCTTCCCTGGCCCACCCTCCGCCCGACCCGTTCCCGAGAGGACGTCCTCGAATGTCGTACGACGCAGATGTGATCGTGATCGGGGCAGGCCTCGCGGGGCTCGCGGCGACCGCGGAGCTCGTCGACGCGGGCCGCAAGGTGATCCTCCTCGACCAGGAGCCGGAGCAGTCGATCGGCGGCCAGGCGCACTGGTCCTTCGGCGGACTCTTCTTCGTCGACTCGCCCGAGCAGCGCCGCCTGCGTATCAAGGACAGCCACGCGCTCGCCCTCCAGGACTGGATGGGCACGGCCGCCTTCGACCGCGAGGAGGACCACTGGCCGCGCAAGTGGGCCGAGGCGTACGTCGACTTCGCGGCCGGCGAGAAGCGGTCCTGGCTGCACCGCCAGGGCGTCCGGTTCTTCCCGGTGGTCGGCTGGGCCGAGCGCGGCGGGTACGACGCCAACGGCCACGGCAACTCCGTCCCCCGCTTCCACATCACCTGGGGCACCGGCCCCGGCCTCGTGGAGCCCTTCGAGCGCCGGGTGCGCGAGGGCGTGGCCCGGGGGCTCGTCCAGCTGAAGTTCCGGCACCGGGTGACCGGCCTCGCGCGCAGCGCGGGCGCCGTCGACACCGTCACCGGCGAGATCCTGGAGCCGTCGACCATCGAGCGGGGCCGGCCCAGCAACCGCGACGTCACCGGCGCCTTCGAACTGAAGGCCCAGGCGGTGATCGTCACCTCCGGCGGCATCGGCGGCAACCACGACCTCGTCCGCGCCAACTGGCCCGAGCGCCTCGGCAAGGCCCCGGAGAAGATGATCTCCGGCGTGCCGGCGCACGTCGACGGCCGGATGCTCGGCATCGCCGAGGAGGCGGGCGCCCACCTCATCAACCGTGACCGGATGTGGCACTACACCGAGGGCATCGAGAACTGGAACCCCATCTGGGAGAACCACGGCATCCGCGTCCTGCCCGGCCCGTCCTCGCTCTGGCTGGACGCCCGCGGCAAGCGGCTCCCGGTCCCGCTGTTCCCCGGCTTCGACACCCTGGGCACGCTGGAGCACATCATGAAGACCGGGTACGACTACACCTGGTTCGTGCTCGACCAGAAGATCATCGGCAAGGAGTTCGCCCTCTCCGGCTCCGAGCAGAACCCCGACCTGACCGGCAAGTCCGTCAAGGACGTCTTCATCCGGGCCCGCGCGGACGTGCCCGCGCCGGTCAAGGCCTTCATGGAAAAGGGCGTCGACTTCGTCGTCGAGAAGGACCTCGGCTCCCTCGTCCGCGGCATGAACGCGCTCACGAAGGAACCGCTGATCGACGAGGCCGAACTGCGCCGCGAGATCGTCTCCCGGGACCGGGAGGTCGCCAACCCCTTCACCAAGGACCTCCAGGTGATGGCGATCCGAGGGGCCCGCAACTACCTCGGCGACAAGCTCATCCGCACCGCCACCCCGCACCGCATCCTCGACCCCAAGGCGGGTCCGCTGATCGCCGTCCGGCTGAACATCCTGACCCGCAAGACCCTCGGCGGCCTGGAGACCGACCTCTCCTCCCGCGTCCTCACCGAGGGCGGCGACCCGCTGGAGGGCGTGTACGCGGCGGGCGAGGCCGCGGGCTTCGGCGGCGGCGGTGTGCACGGTTACCGCTCCCTGGAGGGCACGTTCCTCGGCGGCTGCCTGTTCTCCGGCCGCACGGCGGGCCGGGCGGCGGCGAAGGCGACGGGCTGAGCCGAAACCGGCCCGCCGAGCCTTACGGAATCCTGACGAATCTCCGCCGTCGCTGGCCCCACGGGGGCGGCGGATGTTCGAATCAGTGAGTGAACCCCGAACAGCCCACGGCGCGGCAGGCGCCGGCGGAACCCCCCGGAGACGAGGACAGGGAACCGGGGCGCGGCGCGCCCGTCGGCCGCCGTGTCCTCCTCGGCACCCTCGGACTCGGCGCCCTCGGCGTGGCCGCGGCCCCCGTCCTCCAGCGCGGCATGGAGGCGTTCCTCGGCGAGGCGGCCCAGAAGGACCCCACCGGCCTGACCGGTCTGCTCCCCAACGGCGGCGGCTTCCGCTACTACTCGGTGACGGCGTCCGTCCCCCGCAGGACCGCGAAGGACTACCGCCTCACCGTCGGCGGACTGGTCGACAGACCCACCTCGTACACCCTCGCCGACCTGCGCGCCCTCCCGCAGACCCGGATGGTCGAGGACGTCCAGTGCGTCACCGGCTGGCGCGTCCCGGACACCCCGTTCGAGGGCGTACGGCTCTCCGCGCTGCTGGACGCGGCCGGGGTGCGCTCCTCGGCGGGCGCGATCCGTTTCACCTGCTTCGACGGGGCGTACACCGAGAGCCTCACCCTCGAACAGGCCCGCCGCGCGGACGTCCTCGTCGCCCTGCGTATGCAGGACAAGGACATCAGCCACAACCACGGCGGCCCCGTCCGCCTGTACGTCGCCCCCATGTACTTCTACAAGTCCGCCAAATGGCTCTCCGGCATCGAGGTCACCGAGAAGGTCGAGCCGGGCTACTGGGAGGAGCGGGGCTACGACATCGACGCGTGGGTCGGCCGATCGAACGGGCGGGACGATGAACCGACGACTTGAGGAACCCCCCGTCCTGGCGGAGGCCCGCGTAGCCCGCTTCACGGCCGCCGAACGCCGGATCCACCGCACCACGGCCGCTTTGATGGGCATCTGCGTGGCGACGGCCGCCTGCCTCTACGTGCCCGCACTCGCCGAACTGGTCGGCCGCCGGGCGCTCGTGGTGACCGTCCACCAGTGGGCCGGCCTGCTGCTGCCCCTCCCCGTGCTCGCGGGCCTGGCCTCCCGCGCGTTCCGCGCGGACCTCGGCCGGCTGAACCGCTGGAGCCCGCACGACCGCGTCTGGCTCCGTGCCGCCCGCCGCCGCACCCCCGGCGCACGCCCCGCCGCCAAGTTCAACGCGGGCCAGAAGCTCTACGCCTCCTGGATCGCCGGCGCCACCCTCGTCATGCTCGCCACGGGCCTGATGATGTGGTTCACCCACCTCACCCCGCTGATGTGGCGCACCAGCGCGACCTTCGTCCACGACTGGCTGGCCCTGACCATCGGGATCGTCCTGGCGGGCCACATCGGCATGGCCCTGGGTGACCCGGAGGCCCGCCGGGGCCTGCGCACGGGCTCGGTGAGCCGGGAATGGGCGGACCGGGAACACCCGCTGTGGCGGCCGTAGCGCCGCACACGGCCGAGAGCCCCCGGTCCCCCGCACCCGTACACCCGTATCACCCGGATCACCGGCGACACCGGCGTCTGTCGTACGGGTGGTACGGGTGATACGGGTGATACGCCTAGATCAGCAGTGACAGCAGCAGCACGATCGCCCCCGCCACCACCGAGATGATCGTCTCCATCACCGACCAGGTCTTGATGGTCTGGCCGACGGTCATCCCGAAGTACTCCTTCACCATCCAGAACCCGGCGTCGTTGACATGGCTGAAGAAGAGGGAGCCGGCGCCGATCGCGAGGACCAGCAGGGCCGTGTGCGTGGTCGACATGTCCGCGGCGAGCGGGGCCACCAGCCCCGCCGCCGAGATCGTGGCCACCGTGGCCGAGCCGGTGGCCAGCCGGATCGCCACCGCGATCAGCCAGGCCAGGACGAGCGCGGGGATCGACCAGTCCTCGGAGATCTCCAGGATCATCCGCCCGACCCCGGAGTCGATGAGCGTCTGCTTGAACCCGCCGCCGGCGCCGACGATCAGCAGGATGCCCGCGATGGGCGCGAAGGACTTCTCGACCGTCGACCCGAGCCGCTCCTTGGTGAACCCGGCCGCCCGCCCCAGCGTGAACATGCCCACGATCACGGACGCGAGCAGCGCGATCAGCGGCGAGCCGGCCACGTCGAAGACCCGCTGGACCATCTGCTCGGGATCGTCCACGACGATGTCCACCAGCGCCTTGGCCAGCATCAGCACCACCGGCAGCAGCATGGTCGCGATGGTCGCGCCGAACCCCGGCCGCTTCTCCAGCTCCTCCGAGGCGCGCGCGGGGATCATGCGCTCGGGGACGGGCACGTCCACCCAGCGCGCGGCGTACTTCGAGAACAGCGGCCCGGCGATGATCACGGTCGGTATCGCCACCAGCAGCCCCAGCGCCAGCGTGACGCCCAGATCGGCCTGTACCGCGTCGATGGCGACCAGCGGACCGGGGTGCGGCGGGATCAGTCCGTGCATGACGGACAGACCGGCGAGGGCCGGGATGCCGATGCGCATCAGCGAGTAGTTGCCGCGCTTGGCGACCATCAGCACCACCGGGATCAGCAGCACGATCCCGACCTCGAAGAACAGCGGCAGCCCGATCACGGAGGCGATCAGCACCATCGCCCACGGCATCGCCCGCCCGCCGGCCTTCGCGAGGATCGTGTCGACGATCTGGTCGGCGCCGCCCGAGTCCGCCAGCAGCTTGCCGAGAATGGCACCGAGCGCGATGAGCACGCCCACCCCGGCCACGGTCGCCCCGAGCCCGGTGGTGAAGCTCGCGATCGCCTTGTCCAGCGGCGCCCCGGCGAACGCGCCCAGCGCGAGCGAGCCGATGGTCAGCGCCAGGAAGGCGTGCACCTTGAACCTGGTGATGAGCACGACGATCACGGCGATGCCCGCCAGTACGGCTATGCCCAGATGCGCGTGTCCCGCCGAGGTGATCGGCTCGACGGGGTCCGCTGCCAGCAACTCGACGTTGAGTCCGGTCACGGTGAGTCCTTGAGTGGAGAGGGTGAGGGGAGGGGGGAGGGGAGCAAGGCGAAGAAGGAGGCGGAGGAGGAGGCCGGGCCGCGGCGGCCCTACGAACCGGCCGGGCCGGTCTCCCGCAGCGCGGTGACCGCCCGCTCGGCGATCTCCTCGGGCGAGCCCGACACGTCGACCGCGACACCCGCCTCGTCCGCCTCCAGCGGCTGCAGCGTGGCGAACTGCGAGTCGAGCAGCGCCGTCGGCATGAAGTGCCCCTGCCGGTGGGACATGCGGTCCTCGATGAGCGCCCGGTCACCGGAGAGGTGCAGGAAGACCACACCGGGCGCGGCGGCCCTCAACCGGTCCCGGTACGCGCGCTTCAACGCGGAACAGCTCACCACCCCGCCGAGCCCGTCCCGGCCGTGGGCCCACGCGCCGATGGCGTCCAGCCAGGGCCCCCGGTCCGCGTCGTCCAGCGGCGTCCCGGCCGACATCTTGGCGATGTTGGCCTCGGGGTGGAAGTCGTCGCCCTCGGCGTAGGGAACGCCGAGCCGGGCCGCGAGCAGGGGACCGATCGTGGTCTTCCCGGTCCCTGCCACGCCCATCACCACGACGACATGAGGGGTACGCATCACTACCTCGCTGTCTTCGTCGACATCTGTGACGTCACCCGACGTCGACGACACTGAAGCCCATTAGGTACGACGAATTCAAGTCCTCGACCCAAATAAGTCTGACTTTTTCTCCGCGCTCCCCTCCTCGTACCCTGATCCCCATGACCACACCGGGCCGGGGGCTGCACGGCCGAGTACTGGACACCCTCGGACCGGCGATCACAGCGGGCGAGTACCCGCCCGGGAGCGTGCTGCGCACGGACGAACTCGCCCAGGCCTTCGAGGTGTCCCGCTCGGTGATGCGGGAGGCGGTCCGCGTCCTGGAGTCCATGCACCTGGTCGAGTCCCGCCGCCGGGTCGGCGTGATCGTCCGCCCGTCCGCCGAGTGGAACGTCTACGACCCGCAGGTCATCCGCTGGCGCCTGGCCGGCGCGGACCGCCCCCGCCAGCTGCGCTCGCTGACCGTGCTGCGCGGCGCCGTCGAACCGATCGCCGCGGGCCTCGCCGCGCGCCACGCCACGGACGAGCAGTGCGCCGCGATCACCGAGTGCGCCATCGGCATGGTCGCCCACTCACGCGGCCACAAGCTGGAGGGCTACCTCCATCACGACGTGGCCTTCCACCGCCTGATCCTGGACGCCTCCGGCAACGAGATGTTCGCCCGCCTCGGCGACGTCGTCGAGGAGGTCCTCGCCGGCCGCACCCATCACGCCGTCATGTTCCACGACCCCGACCCGGCGGCCGTCACCCTCCACGTCCAGGTCGCCGAGGCCATCCGCGAACACGACGCCCCCCGAGCCGAGCGGCTCACCCGGGAGATCACCGCGGGCGCCCTCCAGGAACTCGACATCCTGGCACCCAACGGCCGTTCTCCGGCCGCCGGTTGACCCAGGGGCCTACTCCGGGAACTCCCCGTCCACATACATCCAGGCCCCGTCCACCCGCTCGAACCGGCTCCGCTCGTGCATCGAGCCACCCCGGAACGAGGCGCGGAAGGTCACCGTGCCGGTGGTGTGGAAGGCCGAGCCGTCCTGGGTGCCCAGAATCTCCAGACCGGTCCAGCGCATGGTCGTGTCGAAGTCGACCCCGGTGGGCCGCGTCCGGGGATGCCAGCTGCGCAGCAGGTACGCCCCGTCCCGCACGACGAACGCGCTGTACCGCGACCGCATCAGCGCCTCGGCGGTCGGAGCGGCCGCGCCGCCGGAGTGATACCGCCCGCAACAGGCCTCGTACGCCGCGGGCAGCCCACAGGGGCAGGTGCGGGGGACCGGCGAAGGGACCCGTGCGGCACTCTTCGAACCGGCCCTGGAACCACTGCGGCGCGACGACATGGCAGCCATTGTGCCCGCCCTACGCCGGCCCCGCGTTCGTCGGCGGATACTGCGGCCGCGCCGGGACCTCGGGGCTCCGGGCGGACGGAGAGGGCGGCGGAGACGGCAGGGGCGGCAGTGCCGGTTCCTGGAGCCACGCCCGGAACAGCGAGTCCAGTGGTCCGTCCGCGTACCGGCCGACGTGTGCGACGAACCCGGCCGTCGTGACCGCGCCACCGCGATGGACGGTCGCCCAGCCGCGCAGCATCCGGAAGAACGCGTCGTCGCCGAGCGCGCAGCGCACCGCGTGGACGGTGAGACCGCCGCGCTCGTAGAGCCGGTCGTCGAACATCAGCTTGCGGCCCGGGTCCGCCAGCCGCAGATCCTGGGGGAGCGCGGCGAGCTTCTGGTGCGCCGCACGCGCCAGTTGATGCGCCGTACGCCCGCCGGAGCGCTCCGACCACAACCACTCCGCGTACTTGGCGAACCCCTCGTTCAGCCAGATGTGCCGCCAGTCGGCGATGGACACACTGTTGCCGAACCACTGGTGCGCCAGCTCGTGCGCGACCAGCCGCTCCGAACCCCGGGCCCCGTCCACGTGGTTGGCGCCGAACAGCGACAACCCCTGTGCCTCGACCGGGACATCGAGCTCCTCCTCGGTCACCACGACCGCGTACTCCCCGAACGGGTAGGGCCCGAACAGCTCCTCGAACAGCTCCATCATGGCGGGCTGCCGCGCGAAGTCCCGCGAGAACTCCGTGAGGAGCTGGGCCGGGATGTGCCCGTGCTGCGGCACCCCGCCGGGCCTCGGGTCGCCGAGCAGCACCGTCTGGTACCGGCCGATCGACAGGCCGACCAGATAGCTCGACGTCGGAGCCGACTGCTCGTACACCCACGTCGTCGTGGACGCCTTCGCCGTCCGGGTGAGCAGCCGCCCGCCCGCCACCACCTGGTAGGCGGACGGCGTCGTGACCGAGATCTGGTACGAGGCCTTGTCGGCGGGCCGGTCGTTGCACGGATACCAGGACGGCGCCCCGACCGGCTGGCTCGCCACCAGCGCCCCGTCCGTCAGCTCCTCCCAACCGAGCCCGCCCCAGGGGCTGTTCACCGGCTTGGGATTGCCCGACCAGTGGACCTCGACCGTGAACGCGGCCCCCGGCCGGATCGGCTTGGCGGGCCTCAGACGCAGCCGGCCGCCCCGGTGCGTGTAGTGCGGCGCCCGGCCGTCCACCCGTACCCGGCCGATCTTGAAGTCGGCGAGGTTCAGCTGGAACTCGGCGAGCGCGGACCGGCCCGCTATGGCGTTGAGCCGCGCCGTGCCCGACAGCCGGTTCGGCCCCGGCCGGTAGTCCACAGCCAGCTCGTACCGATGCACCCGGTAACGGGAATCACCGTTCGCCGGGAAGTACGGGTCCGGACCCACTGACTGCTGAACCGCCACTGCCGCTTCTGCTCCCCGCTCCGCATTCGTACGACGTCCATCGTCTCCCGAGTCTCCCGACGCCGCACGAGCCGCACTCAGCGGCGCCATGCCTCGATCGGGTTGCCCAGCCACCGGGTGTCGTCGGGAACGGACTCCGCGGCCATGACCAGCGACGCCGGCCCCAGCGTGGTGCGGGCCCCGACCACGCTGCCGGGCAGGACGATTCCGCCCGGGCCCAGAGTGGCGCCCTCACGGAGCTCAACAGTATCCGTCCGCAAGATCCGGTCGTGGAAGAGGTGGGTCTGGAGCACACACCCCCGGTTCACCGTCGCCCCGTCGCCGAGCGTGACGAGGTCGGTCTCGGGTAGCCAGTAACTCTCCACCCACACCCCCCTGCCGATGGTCGCCCCGAGCCCGCGCAGCCATACGTTCAGCACCGGCGTGCCCGGCACCGACCCGGCCAGCCACGGCACGGCCAGCACCTCCACGAAAGTGTCCGCCAGCTCGTTGCGCCACACGAAACCGCTCCACAACGGATGCTCACCGGTGCGGTGCCGCCCCACGAGCAGCCACTTCGCGAGGACCGAGAGCACACATCCGAGGGCCCCGGCCGCCAGCAGCACGACCCCGCCCAGCGGCCACGCCCAGCCGCCCAGCGCGCTCAGCGCCGCCACCGTCAGCAGCGCGAGACCCGCCGAGCAGAACACCGGCACGATCCGGCACAGCTCCACCAGCGCCCGCGCCCACAGCAGCCGCGCGGGCGGCTCGTACGTCAGGCTCTGGTCACCGTCCGCGGCCGACCGGGGCAGCCTGACCGGCGGCAGCCCCAGATACGAGCTGCCCTTCTTGGCCTTCTTCGGCGTCGCCGACAGCACACCCACCAGACCGCCGTCCGGCACGGACCGTCCCGGCGCGGTCATCCCGGAGTTCCCGAGGAACGCCCGCCGCCCGATCTCCGCCCGCCCGATCCGCAGCCACCCGCCACCCAGCTCGTACGGCGCGGTCAACGTGTCGTCCGCGAGGAACGCCCCGTCGCCGACCGTCGTCAGACTCGGCAGCGCCAGGACGGTGGACACCTCGGCGCCCTTGCCGATCCGCATCCCCAGCAGCCGCAGCCACACCGGCGTCACCAGCCCCGCGTACAGCGGGAACAGCGTCTGCCGCGACCGGTCCATGAGCTGCGTGACCGTCCACGCCTGCCACCCGACCCGGCTGTGCGTGGGATGCGTGCCCTCCCGCAGACCGAGGCTCAGCAGCCGCACGGCCACGAGCAGCAGCAGCGCGTACGCCGCCCCGAACGCGAGCGTGGCCGGCACCAGCCCCAGCGCCCCGCCCCGCAGCGCCGCGCCGAGCCCCGCGTCCGGCGCCACGAACAGACCCAGCACGGCCAGCGCGGCGACCCCGGAGAGCACCGGCAGCGCCGTCAGCCCGAACCCCGTCACGCCGTACGACACCCGCCAGAACAGGCCCCGCTGCGGCCGCTCCTTGGGCCAGTTCCGCTTCGCCTTGCCCAGCTTCACCGCCGGCGCGCCGGCCCAGCGCTGCCCGGTGGGGACCTGCCCGGCCACCGCCGACCCCGGCGCCACCTCGGCCCGCTTGCCGACCCTGGCCCCCGGCAGCAGCATGCTCCGCGTCCCGACGACCGCTCCGGCACCCACCTTGACGGCCCCGATCTCCAGCCGGTCCCCGTCGAGCCAGTACCCGGAGAGATCCACCTCGGACTCCACGGCCGCACCCCGCCCGAGCTTCAGCAGCCCGGTCACCGGCGGCAGCGCGTGCAGGTCGACATCGGTCCCGACCCTGGCACCCAGCGCCCGCGCGTACCGCTCCAGCCACACCCCCGTCAGCGAGGTCGCCCCGCTGAACTCGGCCAGCCGCTCGGCCGCCCACAGCCGCAGGTGCACGCTCCCGCCGCGCGCGTACCGCCCGGGCGCCACCCCGCGCAGCAGCAGCCGCGCCCCGCCCGCCGCGACCGCCAGCCGCCCCGGCGGGGTGTACAACAGCACCGCCCCCACCGCCACGGCCCACCAGGGCGCGGTCGGCAGCCAGGCGTACGGCCCGAGCAGGTTCCCGAGCGCGGTCAGCGGGACGACCCACCGCAGCCCGAGGAGCGTGAACAGCGGCACGAGCAGCAGGAGCTGGACGAGCCGCGCCCGCACGGGCACGGGCTCCACCGCCCGGCGCGGACCCTCCTCCTCGCCCGACGCCTCCAGATACCGGGCCAGTTTCCGCAAAGTCGGCCGCTGGTAGATGTCCACCACGGCGACGCTCGGGTACCGGGTCCGCAACCGGGTCGTCAGCTGCGCGGCGGCCAGGCTGCCACCGCCGATCGCGAAGAAGTCGTCGCCCGCGCCGCCGACCGGGATGCCCAGCACCTGCGTCCACTGCTCGGCGAGCCACGCCTCGGTCCCGTACAGGTCCTCGGCCGGCCCGGCGCCCTCCAGCTCCGCGAGCGGCCACGGCAGGGCGTCGCGGTCCACCTTCCCCGACGTCCGGGTCGGCAGCTCCGCCACCGGCGCCAACAGCGGCACCAACGCGGCCGGCAGCTCCGCCCGCAGCTTCTCCACGGCCGCCCCCTGGTCCCACCCGTCCTGGGTGACCACATAGCCGACCAGCAGCTGGTTCCCGCTCCGCGCGGTCCGTACGGCCGCCGCGGCGCCCGCGACGCCGGGCAGCGCCTGGAGCGCGGCGTCGACCTCGCCCAGCTCGATCCGCCGCCCGCCGAGCTTGATCTGCTCGTCCGCCCGCCCGAGGAAGACCAGCCCCTCCGGTTCGGCCTTCACCAGGTCGCCGCTGCGATAGGCGCGCTCCCAGCCCAGCGACGCGAGCGGCGCGTACTTCTCCGCGTCCTTCTCGGCGTCGAGATACCGCGCGAGCCCCACGCCACCGATCACGAGCTGCCCGCTGCCGCCCATCGGCACGGGCTCCCCGGCCTCGTCGACGACGGCCAGTTCCCATCCGTCGAGCGGCAGCCCGATCCGGATCGGCTCCTCGCCGGACATCAGCGAGGCGCAGGCGACGACGGTGGCCTCGGTCGGCCCGTAGGTGTTCCAGACCTCGCGGCCCTCCGTCACCAGCCGCTGCGCCAGCTCCGGCGGGCAGGCCTCACCGCCGAAGATCAGCAGGCGTACGTCGTTCAGTGTCTCGGACTCCCACAGCGCGGCCAGGGTCGGCACGGTGGAGACGACCGTGATCTCCTGCTCGACCAGCCACGGCCCCAGATCGGCACCGCTCCTGACCTGCGAGCGCGGCACCGGCACCAGACAGGCCCCGTACCGCCAGGCCAGCCACATCTCCTCGCAGGACGCGTCGAAGGCCACGGACAGCCCGGCCATCACCCGGTCCCCGGGCCCGATCGGCTCCTCGGCCAGGAACAGCGCCGCCTCGGCGTCCACGAACGCGGCGGCGCTGCGATGGCTCACGGCCACGCCCTTGGGCTTGCCGGTCGACCCGGAGGTGAAGATGATCCACGCGTCGTGCTCGACCCCGGGCCGGGCGGCGGGGGAGTCGGACGCGCCGGTCACGGTCAGCTCGTGCCCGGCCCCGACGACGGCCCGCACCTCCGCCTCGCCGAACACCAGCTCGGCCCGCTCGTCGGGGTCCTCGGCGTCGACGGGCACGTAGGCGGCCCCGGCCGCGAGCACCGCGAGGATCGCGACGTACAGGTCGTTCGTGCCCGACGGCACCCGCACCCCGACCCGGTCACCGAGCCCGACCCCGGCCGCTCCCAGACGCTGCCGCAGGTGCTCCACCTCGACCGCCAGCGCACGGTAGCTCAGACGCCGCTTCCCGTCGTCCAGCGCCGGCTCGTCCGGGTAGGACCGCACGGACGCCTCGAAGACGTCCACGAGGGTGCGCGGGGAGGCCGCCGGGCCGGCCGAGAAGAGCGCCGCTCCGCCGAATCCTCCGGCTCCCTCCGCCAGCTCCCCGTCGAGCAACGTCAGGTCGGGACTCTCGTACACGGCGGCCATCGGATCCTCGCCTCTCGAACCCGGACCATCCGGGGGCGCCGACGGGCCCGCAGGTCTGCCTGGGGATATTTCCGTATCGGCACCGAACAAGCCCAATACTCTAGTGCTCGGGTGACTACGGCCTGTCGTGGCGGCCAAGCGGGGGCGTCCGCCAGGCGACCCGGCGGGGTGCGTGGGTGGGCCGTGACCTGGGGTTTTTCCGGTGGGAGGAGATGTCGCCCACATCTGGCCAGCCTAACGCGCGAAGGCCGCGACCTGATGGTCGCGGCCTTCGCCCCTGTGTGTCCGAGGGGGGACTTGAACCCCCACGCCCGATAAAGGGCACTAGCACCTCAAGCTAGCGCGTCTGCCATTCCGCCACCCGGACAAGGTGTCTGTCGCGCGGGGTTCCCCCCGTGGCGACGAAGGAAACATTACCAGGCTTTCCGGGGCCCCCGATCACCCCCGTACCCGGGGGCGGCCGGGTGTGAACGGCGTGTGACCCGGCCGGTCCCGGTCTTGGGGCGAGTGGTGGGGCAGGAGGAGGATGAGGGGGAACCACCAGCAGCGACAGCGGGAGGAACCAGCGTGAACGAGACGGACACGGGCAGGCACGTGACCGGCGAGGACGAGGTCGTCGACCTCTGCCGCGAGCTGATCCGGATCGACACCAGCAACTTCGGCGACCACTCGGGCCCGGGAGAGCGCAAGGCCGCCGAGTACGTCGCCGAGAAGCTGGCCGAGGTGGGGCTGGAGCCGCAGATCTTCGAGTCGCACCCGGGCCGCGCGTCGACGGTGGCCCGGATCGAGGGCGAGGACCCCTCGCGGCCCGCGCTGCTCATCCACGGCCACACCGACGTCGTTCCGGCCAACGCCGCGGACTGGACCCACCACCCGTTCTCCGGCGAGGTCGCGGACGGCTGTGTCTGGGGCCGGGGCGCCGTCGACATGAAGGACATGGACGCGATGACCCTGGCGGTCGTCCGCGACCGGCTGCGCAGCGGCCGCAAGCCCCCGCGCGACATCGTGCTCGCCTTCCTCGCGGACGAGGAGGCGGGCGGCACCTACGGGGCGAAGCACCTCGTCAAGAACCACGCCGACCTCTTCGAGGGCGTCACCGAGGCGATCAGCGAGGTCGGCGGGTTCTCGTTCACCGTGAACGAGCGGCGACGGCTCTATCTGATCCAGACGGCCGAGAAGGGCATGCACTGGATGAAGCTCACCGTGGCCGGCACGGCCGGGCACGGTTCGATGATCCACCGGGACAACGCCATCACCGAGCTGTCGGAGGCCGTCGCGCGGCTCGGCCGCCACCAGTTCCCGGTACGGGTCACCAAGACCACCCGGGCCTTCCTCGACGAACTCGGCGACGCGCTCGGCACCGAACTCGACCCGGAGGACATGGAGGGCACCCTCGCCAGGCTCGGCGGCATCGCCAAGCTGATCGGCGCGACCCTGCGCAACACCGCCAACCCCACCCAGCTCGGCGCCGGCTACAAGGTCAACGTCATCCCGGGCGAGGCCACCGCGCACGTCGACGGGCGGTTCCTGCCCGGATTCGAGGAGGAGTTCCTCGCCGACCTGGACAAGATTCTCGGCCCGAACGTGCGGCGCGAGGACGTGCACTCCGACAAGGCGCTGGAGACGTCCTTCGACGGGGCGATCGTCGACGCCATGCAGTCGGCGCTGCTCGCCGAGGACCCGGCCGCGCAGGCCGTGCCCTACATGCTCTCCGGCGGTACGGACGCCAAGTCCTTCGACGACCTCGGCATCCGGGGCTTCGGCTTCGCGCCGCTGAAGCTGCCGCCGGAGCTGGACTTCGCGGGCATGTTCCACGGTGTCGACGAGAGGGTGCCGGTGGACGGCCTGAAGTTCGGGGTGCGCGTCCTCGACCGTTTCATCGACGCGTCCTGACGTGAACGGGGCGCGTTATTCGGCAGCGCGTACGAAGACCGACCGGGTCGAGTGAATCGGACCATAAGCTCGTAGCTCCAATAGACCTTCCTCGTTACAGGTGATGTGACTCGCTACTTGGGGTCGCTTTGCCTACAAGGAGGAATAATGCTCAAGAAGGTCGTCGCCGCTGCGGCAGCCACCGGTGGTCTGGTTCTCGCGGGCGCGGGTCTGGCCGTTGCCGACGCCGGGGCCCAGGGTGCCGCGATCGGCTCCCCGGGTGTCGCGTCCGGCAACGTCGTCCAGGTGCCGGTTCACGTCCCCGTGAACGTGTGCGGCAACACGATCTCGGTGATCGGGCTGCTGAACCCCGCCTTCGGCAACACCTGCATCAACAAGTGACGTTGTGCCTCACCACGTGAGGGTCTGAAATAACCGTCGGCCCCGGAGTGCGCGCCATGCACTCCGGGGCCGTCCGGTATCCCGGCAAGGTGTAAAAGATCAGAACATAGGGCTAAGGCAGGTAATTCAGCAATGCGACAGGTCACCCGCAAAGGCCTCATGACGGTGGCGGCCGCGTCCGGTGTGCTCGCCGCGGCGGGCGGTGCCGCGCACGCCGACGCCGGTGCGCAGGGCTCCGCCACCCACTCGCCCGGTGTGCTCTCCGGCAACACCGTGCAGGCGCCGGTGGAGGCCGAGGTCAACGTCTGCGGCAACACGGTGAGCGTGGTCGGACTGCTCAACCCGGCCGCGGGCAACAAGTGTTCCAACGGCGGAGGCGGCAACCACGCACGCGGCGGCCAGGGCGGCGGCGGTCACGGTTCGTCGTACGGCGGCTCCCAGGCCGGCGGTCACACCGGTGACTCGCCGGGCGTGGCCTCCGGCAACCACGTCCAGGCTCCGGTGCACATCCCGGTCAACGTGTGCGGCAACAGCGTCGACGTGGTCGGCATCGGCAACCCGGCCACCGGCAACGACTGCTCGAACGGCGGTGGCGGCGGCGGTTACGGCGACCACGGCCACGGCGGTCCCGGTTCGTCCCACGGCGGCTCCCACGCGGACGGTCACACCGGCGGCTCGCCGGGCGTGGGCTCCGGCAACAGCGTGCAGGTGCCCATCGACGTGCCGGTCAACCTGTGCGGCAACAACATCGGCGTGATCGGTATCGGCAACGGGGTCACGGGCAACGACTGCGGGAACTCGGGCGGCGGAGGGGCGCACGAGAACCCGGGCGGTGGCCACCAGAACCCGCCGGGCGACTCCGAGGAGGCGTCCCCGCAGACACCGGGCAAGCCGGGCGGACCGGGCAAGCCCGGTGGCGAGGTCCCCGGCGGTGACACCAACCACCCGGGCACGCAGACCGTCACCCAGCCCGACGGTGCCGCGCAGCTCGCCCAGACCGGCGGCGACCTGCCGCTGGGGCTCGTCCTCCCGGTGGGCGCGGGCGCACTGATCGGGGGCGCCCTGATCTACCGCAAGGCGCGGGCGGCCGCTCTGTAACCCGACCCGGCCGGCGGCGGACGGAGCGGGCCCCGCACCAGCGGGGCCCGCTCCGTCTCGCTCCGCCCGCTCACCACGTGGCGCGAACCTGGCGGATGATCCGTCGGCGCAACCGCACCCTGCGGCTGCCGTCACGCAGCAGGCTCAGTCGGTCCAACTCCCAGTGTCCGTACTCGGCATGGTCCGTCAGCAGACGTGTGGCGTCCTTGCGGGAAACCCCGCGCGGTACGTACACGTCGACAAATTCGTATTCCGGCATCGGTATCTATTGTGCGGGCTGGGGCCCGGTACGGATAGCGTCTGCACTATGTCTGATGCTGCGCAGCCCACCGCTGCCGAGGTACGCGCCGCCGCCGAGGCGGTCAAGACCGCGCTCGACCGCCACCTGGCCGCGGTCGAACGCCGGTCGGGGGAGGACGACCCGGCCGTCTACGAGGCGTTCAACGAGCTGGCCGCGGCCGCCGAGGAGTACGACGAACTGCTCTACGACCGCTACGACGAGGTCACTCCCTTCGAGATCCCCGGCACCGAGGACATGCCGCCGTACACCGGCCCCGGGGAACCCGGCGCGCTCAGCGTGATGATCCGCCGGGACTACACGGTGGCCGAGCCGCAGCGGCTGCTGGCCCAGGCCCAGCGGGTGGAGGCGGCGGAGGAGCCACCCGGCTCCGACGGTCCGGCGAGCACGGTGCACGGTGCGCTGGGTCTGCTGTTCGGCGAGTTCGAGCCGGACGAGATCGCCTCCCGGCACAAGGAGTTCGGCCTGGAGGAGGGCGACTCCACGCTCTGGGTGACCGCCGCGGACGACACCGCCGAGCCCGGTGAGTGGCTGGAGGCGCCCTTCGAAGGGGTCGATCCGCAGAGGGTCGTCTGCCGCTTCGACGTCAGCGCGGTCTTCGACGACGAGCCGGACGACGACGACCTGGACGACGACCTCGCGCTGGAACCGGATCTCGGGGACGACGAGGAGCTGGAACCGCTGGACGCCGATCGCTGACGCGGGGCTCCCGCCGTCGAGCGCCCGGTGGCTCGGGGCAGGCGGGCGCAGGCGCGCGCACCCGCCCAGGTCCCGGCCCGCCCCTCATCGTCAGCGCGGTCGATCGGCCGCCGGCACCTGGGCCTTCAGCAGCGCCGGGAGCCGGGTCGTGCGCGGCTTCGCCGGTACCTCGGCTACCGCGCGGGGCAGGGCCTGCTCCACGCCGTGCACCACCGACAGATGCCGCTCGGCGCGACCGAAGGCCGTGTAGACCCAGGGCCGGCTCAGCGCCTGCGCCGCGTCACCCGGCAGCACCACGACCGCGGCCGGCCACCGGTGCCCCACGGCCTGGTGCGCGGTGAGCGCCCACCCGTGCCGCACGCTCTGCTCGACCCGCTCCTTCGGCACGACGACGGCGATGCCCGCGCACTCCAGATGCAGCCCCTCGGCGTCGGCCCGCACCACCCGGCCCGGCGTCGAACGGCCCGGAGCGGGGGAGTACGCCACGCGGTCGCCCGGGTCGAACCCGCCGAAGCGGCCCGGCCCCGGGTTCAGCCGCTCCTTGAGCGCGGTGTTGAGCGCGCGCGTGCCGGCCGCCCCACCATGCCCGGGAGTGATCACCTGCACCTGCTCGGCGGGGATCCCGAACGCCCTCGGTACCGAGTCCACGACCAGCTGCGCGGTCCTGTGCACCGCCTCGCCCGCGTCCCGCACCGGCACGATCACCACCTCCTTGCCGGGCGCGTCGACCTGGTTCAGCTCCCCGATCCCGATCCCCGAGACCAGCTCGCCGACGGGCCCGGGGTCGGGTGTCCGCGAGGCGACCTGCGGGCAGGCACGGGCGGCGAGCAGATCCGCGAAGACCCGGCCAGGCCCGGCGGACCACAGCACCCCCGGGTCGCCGCTGAGCACCAGCCGGGCCCCGTCGGGCAGCGACTCGGCGAGCAGCGCGGCGGTCTCGACGTCCAGCTGGGGCGCGTCCAGCACCGCGAGCAGGTCGAGGTCGAGGGCGCCGTCCCGGTCCCGGCCGGGGCCCTCGGCGCCGGACAGCAGCCCGGCCAGGGTCGTCACGGCGGCGGGCTCGACTCCCTCGGCCCCGGCCGATCCCTCGACGGCCGCTCCCTCGCCGTCGGCCGGGGCGGAGGCGAGGCGCCGCCTTCCGTCCGCGCTGTGTGTCGCCGCGTACGCCTTCAGTCCGAGTGCCCGGGCGGCCGCGACCAGGGCCGCCGGTTCCGCGCGGGCCGCCTCGCCGCCGGTGTGGAGCACCAGCCCGTGTCCGGCGACGGCGCGGATCAGCTCCGCCGCCGACCGCGGTGCCGAGTCCGCCGCCGAGGCCCAGTCCGCCGTGTCCTCCTTGGCCAGGGAGTTCATGACGCGGGCGAGTCCGTCGGCGAGGCTCTCCTCGGCGAGGGCGTACCGCTCCAGACCGATGAGGACACGCACCGGGCGCTCCTGATCAGCCTCGTCGCCCTCGGCGTCGTCGGCCGGGGCCGCGGACCGGGCCGCTGCCGGGGTGTCGTCGAGGGCGTCCTGGAAGACCAGGGCCTCGCCCTCGGCGACCGTGCTCTGGACGGCCTCGTCGGGGTCGGGCACGGAACACCGGGCGAGCGCGGCGGCCAGCGCCGGGGCCTCCAGCGCCGTGTGCCCGGCGACGGCCGCCTGCTCCAGCAGCCACACGGTGACCGCCCGGCCCCGCCGCTCGTCGTCCGGGCCGCACTCGGCGCCGAGCAGCGCCCGCGCGAAACCGTCGGCCTGCTCCGGCCGCACCCCCGCGACCCGCAGCAACTGCCAGGGGTCCTCGCGCAGTCGAGCGCCGGCGCCCTCGCCGAGTGCCTCGGCGACCGGCGCCGCCAGCGCTTCGGGGGCACCGCCCGCGGCCAGCACCGCGCGCACGTCCTCGACGGTCTCGCCCGAAGGAGCCGGCGCACCCCCCGAGGACGCCATCGGCTCCGGTCGCCGCACGGGCTCCGGCGCCGGCCGGCGCGGAGCTGGGGCGGGCTCGGCGAAGGCGGTGGCCGTGGGCTTCTGCCCGCCCTCCACCGCCCGTACGGCGGCCAGCAGATCGGCGGCCGACCCACTGAGCTTGGCCCCGCTCGTGATCGGCGCCTTCTTCTCCGCCTTGCGTCGCTCGATCCGCTCCCGCTCCAGCCGCTGGGCCGCCAACTCGGCCTGCGCCTCGGAATTTTCGGGTGTGGCTTCGCCACCGTCGCCGGCCACGGCCTCGGCGGAACCCTCGCCCTCGCCCTCGCCCTCGCCGTCGCCGGAGCCGTCGTCCCCCTCCTGCGGCGTCGCCGTGACCGCGGCGTCCCGGTCGTCGGACGTGCCGCCGGGCGCGTCGGTGCCGTCGGCGGGCGTCCCGTCGCCCCGTCCCCCCGGCTCGTCCGGCTCCGTGGTCGCGGGCTCCGTGCTCACAGCGTGCTCCAGTCGTGATCGGGATAGCGGTGCACGGGCGCCGACACGTCGTCGAGAGCCCGGCAGATCTCGTCAGGAAGACTAAGGCTCTCCACTGACAGTGCCCCCGTGAGCTGCAGCGCGTTGCGCGCGCCGACGATGGGCGCGGCCACGCCGGGCCGGTCGCGGACCCAGGCGAGGGCCACCTGGATCGGGGTCACCGCGAGGCCGTCCGCGGCCGTCTGCACCGCGTCCACGATGCTGGTCGCCGTGTCGTCGAGGTAGGGCGCGACGAACGGGGCCATGTGCTCCGAGCCGCCCCGTGAGTCCGGAGGCGTGATGTGGCGGTACTTGGCGGTCAGCACCCCCCGGCCCAGGGGGGAGGACGGGAGCAGGCCGATGCCCAGGTCCAGTGCGGCGGGCAGCACCTCACGCTCGACGCCGCGCTGCAGCAGGGAGTACTCCAACTGCGTACTGGCCAGGCGCGTGCGTATGCCGGGGGCCGCGAGCTGCCAGGTGGCGGCCTTCGCGAGCTGCCAGCCGCAGAAGTTGGAGACCCCGGCGTAACGGGCCCGGCCGCTGCTGACGGCCAGGTCGAGGGCCTGGAGCGTTTCGTCCAGCGGGGTTTCGGGGTCGTAGGCGTGGATGTGCCAGACGTCGACGTAGTCGGTGCCGAGACGGGCGAGGGAGGCGTCGAGGGCGGCGAGAAGATGGCCGCGCGAGCCGTCGAAGCGGCGGTCGGGGTCCGGGACGCTGCCGGCCTTCGTGGAGATGACGAGGTCGCGGCGGGGCACCAGCCCGTCCATCAACTGACCCAGCAGGTACTCCGCCTCGCCGTCCCCGTACACGTCGGCGGTGTCGACCAGGGTGCCGCCCGCCTCCCAGAACAGCTTCAACATGTCCGCGGCGTCGTGCTCGTCCGTGTCGCGGCCCCATGTCAGGGTGCCGAGCCCGATCCGGGACACACGCAGGCCGGTACGGCCGAGATGCCTCTGCTCCATGAACGGCGACATTACTGGCCGGAGTTCCCCACGTGGGGGCCTGTGGACAACCGATTTCCGGAGGCGGAGGCCCTGGGCCCGCCCCTTTCCGGTCCCACCGAACCCCCGCCTCGCGGGCTCGGGAGGGCGGCGGCCCGGTAGGGTCGGCGCGACAAAGACGTTACTGATCGGTAAGGGGAAGGCTGGTCTATATGAAGCTCGGGATCAACCTCGGCTACTGGGGCGCCGGAATGGACGGGGACAACCTGGCCGTGGCCCAGGAGGCCGACCGGCTGGGTTACGCGGTGTGCTGGGCGGCGGAGGCGTACGGCTCGGACGCCGCCACCGTGCTCAGCTGGGTCGCCGCCAAGACCGAACGCATCGACGTGGGCTCTGCCATCTTCCAGATCCCGGCCCGCCAGCCCGCGATGACCGCGATGACCGCCGCGACGCTGGACTCGCTGTCCGGCGGCCGCTTCCGGCTCGGCCTCGGCGTCTCGGGACCGCAGGTCTCCGAGGGCTGGTACGGCGTCAAGTTCGACAAGCCGCTCGCCCGCACCCGCGAGTACGTCGAGATCGTCCGCAAGGCGATGACCCGCGAGCGCCTGTCGCACGACGGCGAGCACTGGACGCTGCCCCTTCCCGGCGGCCCCGGCAAGCCGCTGAAGCTGACCGTGCACCCCACCCGCGAGCACATCCCGCTGTACATCGCCGCGATCGGCCCGAAGAACCTGGAGCAGACCGGCGAGATCGCCGACGGCGCCCTGCTGATCTTCCCCTCGGCGGCGCACCTGGAGGACACGGCCGTCACGTACCTGCGGGCGGGACGGGAGAAGGCCGGCAAGACCCTCGACGGCTTCGACATCTGCCCGACCGTGCCGCTGGCCGTCGGCGACGACAAGGACGTGACGACGCTCGCCGACACCTTCCGCCCCTACACCGCGCTGTACGTGGGCGGCATGGGCAGCCGCAAGCAGAACTTCTACAACCAGCTCGCCCGGCGCATGGGGTACGAGAAGGAGGCCGTCGAGATCCAGGACAAGTACCTGGCCGGCGACAAGACCGGGGCCGCGGCCGCCATCCCGCACGAGCTGATCGACCAGACGACGCTGCTCGGCTCCGTGGAACGCATCGCCGACCGGATGACGGCCTACGCCGCGGCCGGGGTCACCACCCTCACGCTCGCGCCGGCGGGCTTCACCCTCGACGAGCGGATCGCCTCGCTGCGGGCCGGCTCGCAGGCCATGGAGCTGGCCGGTCTCGCGTAACCCGAACGGCGCAGCGGCCGACGAGAGCCGGGAACCGGCGGGAGTCGGCCCCGGCGGTCCGGTCGGCAAGCACTACGGCCGTGGTGGGGGCTCGGGGGTCTTCCCCGCCACGGCCGGCACCCGGGACAACGCGGCATCACCCCGCTCGGTTACGCCCCATCGCCGCCCCGGCGTCATTCGTTCGGCGCATTTGTCCGACACAGCTGTTGCCCGGCTCCCGGTACCCCATTTGACTCGTTTTCTGCAGGACCCTGCCAGGCCCCTGCAGAGAGGTGTCCTTCGATGCTTTCGGCCAAGAGTCTGTTCCAGGAGATCGTCGACAACGACGAGTCGTTCCGGCTGTTCTGCTCCATCGCCGCCGGCGGGGAGACCCAGGGCGGCTGGGAGAACGCGCGCATCGCCGCGCTGGTCCCGCCGAGCGAGCGGGCGCTCGCACCCAAGATCACCCGCCATGGCGCCGACGAGGACAAGCACGGGCGCATCTTCAACGCCCTCATGAGGAAACGCGGCCTCCAGCCCGTGGAGGTCCCGGCCGACACCGACTACACCATGCTCCTGGAGCGGGGCGGGATCGGTCTCGCGCACGAGAAGCTCAACGCCGACGAGGCCCTCTCGGTGCGGGACGTCATCGTCTACCTGTGCCACAGCCGGGTCACCGAACAGCGGGCCGCCGACCAGATGGTGATGCTCCGCAAGCACTTCGGCAGTCACCCCGAGATCGGCAGGGCCGTGCGGATGATCTCCGACGACGAGGACAACCACCTCGCCTACACCCACGAGGAACTGCTGCGCTACGCGGCCGCCGGACACGGGCGCTTCATCCAGCGGACCCTGCGTGAGTGCGCCCTCGCCGAGATCGCCGTCTACCGGGACGTCAGCCTCGCCGTGATGGACCGCATGGGGCGCATCCTGGGCTGGCCGAAGGCCAAGGCGGCCGTCCTCGCCGCGGGCATCCGCGCGGTGTACGCGTACGAGCGGGCCCTCGGCTGGCGCCGCATGGTCACCCTGGAGATGCCGACCCGCCGCGACGCCCTGGGCGGCCCGGCCACGGCGGCCCCGGAGTTCGCCTGAAGCCACGACCCGCACGCGCGCGTGGAGCCGGTTCTCGGGCCCACGCGCGCGTGCGCGAGGCGGTCCTCGGCGACACGGGGAGGTCTACAGCCAGCCCCGGCGCTTGAAGAGGCGGAACACCAGCACCTCCGTCACGACCATCAGCGCCATCAGTGCCGGATACGACCACGTCCAGTGCAGTTCCGGCATGTGCTCGAAGTTCATGCCGTAGACACCGGCGGCCATGGTCGGGATCGCGGCCATGGCCGCCCAGGCCGAGATCTTCCGCATGTCGTCGTTCTGGCGGACGCTCATCTGCGCCAGGTGCGCGGAGAGGATGTCGGAGACCAGCCGGTCCAGTCCCTCGACGGACTCGTTGACGCGGGTGAGGTGGTCGTTGACGTCACGGAAGAAGGGCTGGGCCTTCTCGTCGACGAAGGGCACCGCGGCCGCGGCGTTGCCGGTGGAGGAGAGCCGGTTGAGCGGCGCGGCGAGAGGGCCGGTCGCCCGGCGGAACTCCAGGACCTGACGCTTGAAGGTGTAGATCCGGGAGGCGGTGTTCCGGGAGCCGCCGACATCGGGCGAGAAGACCTCCGCCTCCAGCTCCTCCAGGTCCGTCTGGAGTTCGGTCGCCACGTCCAGATAGTGGTCGACGGTGGCGTCCGTGATCGCGTACAGCACGGAGGTGGGCCCCTTGCCGAGCAGTTCGGGCTCCCGCTCCAGCCGGCTGCGGACGACGCCCAGGGGCGAGCCCTCGCCGTGGCGGACGGTCACCACGAAGGCGTGGCCGAGGAAGACCATCACCTCCCCGGTGGTCACCGTGTCGGTGGCGGGCTCGTACCCGACCGGCTTGAGGACCATGAACAGCGAATCGTCGTACACCTCCAGCTTGGGCCGCTGGTGCGCCTTCAGCGCGTCCTCGACGGCCAGCGGATGCAGCGCGAACTCCTCTGTGACCAGGGCGAACTCCTTCTCCGACGGCTCGTGCAGGCCGATCCACACGAAGCCGCCCGAGGCACGGGCCGCGGCCAGGGCGTCGGAGAGGTCCTCGGGGCCCTCGGTGCGGTGCCCGTCGTGGTAGACGGCACAGTCGACGATCACGGGGAGTTCCTTTCTCGGGGGCTGTGTCCACAGCCGTCTCGTTCGCGGAGGCTTTGTCCACAGGGCCGGAGGGGGCGGTCGGGCGGGCGTCTACGCTGGGACGCATGCCCACGTTGATCCTTGTCCGGCACGGACGTTCCACCGCCAACACCGAGGGCGTGCTCGCCGGGTGGACGCCCGGGATCGCGCTCGACGAGCGGGGGGCGGCGCAGGCCGCGGCGCTGCCCGGCCGCCTCGACGGACTGCCGATCGCCGAGATCGTCACGAGTCCGCTCCAGCGCTGCCAGGAGACGATCCGCCCCCTCCTCGACGCCCGGCCCGGCCTCAGCCCGCACACCGACGACCGCATCGGTGAGTGCCACTACGGTGACTGGTCCGGCCGCAAGCTCGCCGAACTGATGGACGAGCCGCTGATGCAGGTCGTCCAGACGTACCCGACGGCGGCCGAGTTCCCGGGCGGCGAGTCGATGCGGGCCATGCAGCACCGGGCCGCCGAGGCGGTGCGGGAGTGGAACGCGCGCGTGGAGCGCGAGCACGGGGCCGACGCCGTGTATGTGATGTGCTCGCACGGCGACATCATCAAGTCGCTCGTCGCGGACGCACTCGGACTTCATCTGGACCTCTTCCAGCGGATCTCTGTCGAACCGTGTTCCATCACCGCGATCCGTTACACCCGACTCAGGCCGTTTCTCGTCCGTCTCGGCGACACCGGGGACTTCACGTCCCTGGCGCCGCGCGAGCAGCCCCCGAGCGGTGACGCGACCGTCGGGGGCGGTGCGGGGGCACCGTGATCGTCAACCGCAGTAGGGTGAAGCGGTCGCGGCGGCGCTGAACCAGTCAGCAGCCGGCGCGACCGGTCCCGACGTCGATTCCAATGGAGACAGGACGTGTCCCGTCAGGTGTTCCTCTACGACCCCCCGGACCGCTTCGTGGCCGGTACGGTCGGGCTGCCCGGGCGCCGGACCTTCTTCCTGCAGGCCTCCTCCGGGCAGCGTGTCACCAGTGTCGCCCTGGAGAAGACCCAGGTCGCCGCGCTCGCCGAGCGCATGGACGAGCTGCTCGACGAGGTCGTGCGGCGCAGCGGCGGAAGCGCCGCGGTGCCGGCCGTCGCCCCCACCGAGGTGTCGGACACGGCGCCGCTGGAGGCCCCCGTCGAGGAGGAGTTCCGGGTCGGCACCATGGCGCTGGCCTGGGACGGCGACGAGGAGCGGATGATCGTCGAGGCCCAGGCCCTGGTCGAGCTGGACGCCGACTCCGAGGAGGACCTGGCCGAGGCGGAGGAGCGGATGCTCCAGGACGAGGAGAACGGCCCGCCGATGCTCCGGGTCCGCCTCACCGGTTCCCAGGCCCGTGCCTTCGCCAAGCGTGCCCTCGACGTCGTCAACGCGGGGCGGCCGCCGTGCCCGCTGTGCAGTCTGCCGCTCGATCCGGAGGGACACGTATGTCCGCGCCAGAACGGATACCGGCGGGGGGCGTGACCTCCTCCGCCTCCGCTGCCTCCGCCGGCTCGTCGTCGCCCGACCTGCCGTCGGTCGAGCTGCTCGCCGAGGGCGAGTTGACCGTGCGGGGGCGGGTGCGGGAGGCGTCCAACGCGGTGCTGTACTGCACGGTCTCCCACGACGGCCGGGAGGCCGCCTGCGTCTACAAGCCCGTCGCCGGGGAGCGGCCCCTGTGGGACTTCCCCGACGGCACGCTCGCGCAGCGGGAGGTCGCCGCGTACGAGGTGTCCGAGGCGACCGGCTGGGGGCTGGTCCCGCCCACCGTGCTGCGCGACGGGCCCTACGGCCAGGGCATGTGCCAGCTGTGGATCGAGGGCGAGGCCGGTTCCGAACTGCTGGCCCTCGTGGAGGGCGAGGAGGCGGGGGAGGGCTGGAAGGCCGTCGGCTTCGCGGAGGTCGGGAACGGCGAGACCGCGCTCCTCGTGCACGCCGACGACCGGCGGCTGCGACGGCTCGCCGTGCTCGACGCGGTCGTCAACAACGCCGACCGCAAGGGCGGGCATCTTCTGCCCGCCGGGGAGCGGTTGTACGGCATCGACCACGGGGTGACCTTCAACGTCGAGAACAAGCTGCGGACACTGCTGTGGGGGTGGGCGGGGGAACCGCTCACCGAGGAGGCCGTCGAGGTGCTGAGCCGGCTGCGGGGCGCACTGGCCGAGGGCGGACCGCTGGCCGCGAAGCTGGTCGCGTTGATCACACCGGCCGAGCTGGATGCCACACGGGAGCGGGTGGCCGCGTTGCTGAGGAGCGGACGCCACCCGGAGCCGAGCGGCGAGTGGCCGGCGATCCCCTGGCCCCCGGTCTGAGGGCACCGCTGGGGCCCACCCCTGCCGCGGAGTACGCCCCGTCAGGGGCGCGGGGAACCGCGAGACCAGCCACGGCCGGCGCAGCCGCAGGACAGCCTGTACCCCCGAACTGGAAGGCGCCCCGGCCGATCCCCCGGAGGGACCCCGCATGACCGCGCAACGATCGGGTTAGGCTCGTGGCATGCATGCCTGGCCCGCTTCTGAGGTCCCCGCCCTGCCCGGCAAGGGCCGCGACCTTCGGATCCACGACACCGCGACCGATGGGCTCATCACCCTTGACCCCGGTCCCGTCGCCCGTATCTACGTCTGCGGTATCACCCCGTACGACGCCACCCACATGGGTCACGCGGCGACCTACAACGCGTTCGACCTCGTCCAGCGCGTGTGGCTCGACACCAAGCGGCAGGTTCACTACGTCCAGAACGTCACGGACGTCGACGACCCCCTGCTGGAGCGGGCCGCGCGCGACGCCATCGACTGGGTGGCCCTCGCCGAGAAGGAGACCGCCCTCTTCCGCGAGGACATGACCGCCCTGCGGATGCTCCCGCCGCGCCACTACATCGGCGCGGTCGAGGCCATCCCCGGAATCGTTCCGCTCGTCGAGCGGCTCCTCGACTCCGGTGCCGCGTACGAACTCGAAGGGGACATCTACTTCTCCGTCGAGGCCGACCCCGACTTCGGCAAGGTCTCGCGCCTGGACGCCGCCACGATGCGGCTGCTCTCGGCCGAGCGCGGCGGGGACCCGGACCGGGCCGGGAAGAAGAACCCCCTCGACCCGATGCTCTGGATGGCCGCGCGTGAGGGCGAGCCCAGCTGGGACGGCGGCTCCCTCGGCCGCGGCCGGCCCGGCTGGCACATCGAGTGCGTCGCCATCGCCCTCGACCACCTGGGCATGGGCTTCGACGTCCAGGGCGGCGGCTCCGACCTCGCCTTCCCGCACCACGAGATGGGCGCCTCGCACGCGCAGGCCCTGACCGGCGAGTTCCCCATGGCCAAGGCGTACGTCCACGCCGGCATGGTGGCGCTGCACGGCGAGAAGATGTCGAAGTCCAAGGGCAACCTGGTCT
This sequence comes from Streptomyces sp. NPDC002324, assembly GCF_053593335.1. Taxonomy (NCBI): domain Bacteria; kingdom Bacillati; phylum Actinomycetota; class Actinomycetes; order Kitasatosporales; family Streptomycetaceae; genus Streptomyces; species Streptomyces sp. NPDC002324. Next base: position 515 of record NZ_JBSFCF010000020.1, on the reverse strand, counting down.
TCGTCTCCCGGCTGCGCCGCGACGGGGTCGACCCGGCCGCGATACGGCTCGCGCTCCTCGCCCACCACTACCGGGCCGACTGGGAGTGGACGGACCAGGTGCTCCAGTACGCCGTCGACCGCCTCGGCCGGTGGCGCGCCGCCGTCTCCCGGCCGGACGGGCCGTCCGCCGAGGCCCTCGTCGAGGAGATCCGCGAGGCTCTCGCGCACGACCTGGACGCGCCGACCGCGCTCACCGCGGTCGACCGCTGGGCCGCGCTCCAGGAGGAGCGGGGCGGTACGGACGAGGGTGCGCCCGGCATCGTGTCCCGTGCCGTGGACGCGCTGCTCGGCGTGGCTCTGTGACCCACCTGAAGTAACGACTCTGCACAGGTGTCGAAGCCGACACCCGTGTCCCGTGCGTCAGACACGGGACGAGAGTGGAGGGGGGGCGCCGCCGGCCCGGGGGGGGGGGCCCCCCGCGTTGCCCGGGCGCGCGGGGCGGGTGGGGTTCGGTGGGGGCCCAAGGCCGGAGGG
>NZ_JBSFCF010000019.1:0-171946 GCF_053593335.1 Streptomyces sp. NPDC002324 | reverse complement strand
CCCCTAGTACCCCCCTCTTCCCCCCCCCCCCTCTCCCCCCAACACCCGCCCGGTCCGTGGGGGGGGGGGGGGGCGGGGACGGTCGTACCGTCCCGGCCCCGCCGCACGTGCTCGCCCGAACCCGCTCAGCGGGGGAGTCGCGGCAGCACCTTCGTGCGGTAGAAGTCGAAGAAGCCGCGCTGGTCCGGGCCGATCTGGCTGACGTAGACACGGTCGAAGCCGGCGTCGGCGAACGCCCGCAGTTCGGCGACGTGTTCGTCGACGTCGTCGCCGCAGACCGTGTTCTCGCCGACCATCTGCTCGGTGACCAGCGGCTCCAACTGCTCGAAGTGGCTCGGGGTGGGCAGGATCTGACCCATCTCGCCGGGCAGGAGCTGGCTCGACCAGAGGTGGCGGACGCGGCGGACGGCCGCGTCACGGTCGGTACCCCAGCACACCTTCGTCCCGCCGCTGACGGGGTTCGCGCCCCCGCCGCCCTTGCGGTACTGCGTGACCAGCTCCTCGTCGGGGCCCATGGTGATGAAGCCGTCGCCGACGCGGGCGGCGAGCGCGGTGGCCTTGGGGCCGAAGCCGGAGATGTCGATCGGGACGGGCTGGTCCGGGAGCGTGTAGAGGCGGGCGTTCTCCACGGTGAAGTGGGGACCGCGATGGGTGACCTCCTCGCCGGTGAACAGCCGCCGCATCACCTGGACCGACTCCTCCAGCATCTCCAGGCGGATGTCCGCCGAGGGCCAACGGGTGCCGAGGATGTGCTCGTTGAGCGCCTCGCCCGAGCCGATGCCGAGACGGAACCGGCCACCTGTCAGCACCGCGCTGGTCGCCGCGGCCTGCGCGACGATCGCCGGGTGGATCCGCACGGTCGGGCAGGTCACCGCCGTCTCGATGGGCAGCGACACGGCCTCGGAGAGCGCCCCGATCACCGACCACACGAACGGGCTCTGGCCCTGGGCGTCGTTCCACGGGTGGAAGTGGTCCGAGATCCACAGGCATTCGAACCCGGCCTGTTCGGCCATCCTCGCCTGCTCGATCAGCTCCGCGGGACCGAACTCCTCGGTCGCCAAGAAGTATCCGTACTCGGGCATGGGGGGTACCTCCGCGATATCTGCGATCGACTGGGACCGGGTCGCGTCCCGGGTACCCGGGGGCCGGGGCGGAAACCCGGGGACGGGCGGGGCCCAGGCGGTTTGGGCACCCTGACCAGGGGGACGCGGAAGGTTCGTACGCCACAGGAACCGACCCGTACGTCTTGAGGACGCTGAGGACTCCGTATGCGCGACCCCGCCGAAGGCGAACCCGTGAGTCGACCCCGCATCGTGATCGTCGGCGCCGGCTTCGCCGGCTACCGGACGGCCCGCACCCTCGCGCGGCTGACCCGGAACAAGGCCGACATCACTCTGCTCAACCCGACCGACTACTTCCTGTATCTGCCCCTGCTGCCCCAGGTCGCCGCCGGTGTCCTGGAGCCACGCCGGGTGACCGTCTCCCTCACCGGCACCCTGCGTCATGTGCGCCTGGTGCTCGGGGAGGCCGAGGACATCGATCTCGACGCGCGCACCGTGCGGTACACCGGTCCCGAGGGCGAGACCGGCACGCTGACCTACGACCGGCTGGTGCTCGCGGCCGGCAGCGTGAACAAGCTGCTGCCGATCCCGGGTGTCGCCGAGCACGCCCACGGTTTCCGGGGACTGCCCGAGGCGCTGTATCTCCGGGACCACGTCACCCGGCAGGTGGAGCTGGCGGCCGGCGGCGAGGACCCCGAGAGCTGCCGCGCGCGCTGCACCTTCGTGGTGGTCGGCGCCGGCTACACCGGGACCGAGGTCGCCGCCCAGGGCCAGATGTTCACCGACGCACTGGTCCGGCAACAGCCGCTGCGCGACGGCGTACGACCGCGCTGGATGCTGCTCGACATCGCGAAACGGGTGCTGCCCGAGATGGACGAGAAGCTGTCGCGGACCGCCGACAAGGTGCTGCGGCAGCGAGGCGTCGACGTGCGGATGGAGACCTCCGTGAAGGAGGCCACGCAGGACGGAGTGCTGCTGAGCGACGGGGAGTTCGTCGACACGCGCACCCTGGTGTGGTGCGTGGGCGTACGGCCCGATCCGCTCGCCGAGTCGCTGGGGCTGCCGATGGAGCGCGGCCGGCTGCTGGTGGAACCCACGCTGCAGGTGCCCGGCCGGCCCGAGGTGTTCGCCTGCGGGGACGCGGCCGCCGTGCCCGATCTGACCAAGCCCGGCCAGTACACCCCGATGACCGCGCAACACGCGTGGCGGCAGGGCAAGGTGGCTGCGCTCAACGTTGCCGCCTCCCTCGGCCGCGGCGAACCCGAGCCCTACCGCCACAGCGACCTGGGCTTCGTCGTGGACCTCGGCGGCGTCAAGGCCGCCGCCAACCCCCTCGGCGTACCGCTGTCCGGCCTCGCCGCCGGCGCCGTCACCCGCGGCTACCACCTCGCCGCCATGCCCGGCAACCGCGTCCGTGTCGCCGCCGACTGGCTTCTGGACGCCGTACTGCCGCGCCAGGGCGTCCAGTTGGGGCTCGTCCGGTCCTGGTCGGTCCCCCTGGACACGGCGTCACCGGAGCTGGCGAGGATGCCGGGAGGACGGTCGAGCACGGACACCGACCGGGCCTCGGCACAACCGCCAGAGCCCGCAGAACGTTCGGAAGGAGCGTCATGAACAGCCGTCGACTCAGCGAGCTGGCACAGCAGTTGAGGGTGGACAGTGTGCGTGCGTCCGGTGCCGCGGGCTCCGGGCACCCGACGTCGTCCATGTCGGCCGCCGAACTGATGGCGGTGCTGCTCGCCAAGCATCTGCGCTACGACTTCGAACGCCCCCAGCACCCGGGCAACGACCGTTTCGTGCTGTCCAAGGGGCACGCCTCGCCCCTGCTGTACTCCGCGTACAAGGCGGCCGGCGCGATCAGCGAGACCGAGCTGATGACCTTCCGCAGGCTGGGCAGCCGGCTCGAAGGGCATCCCACGCCCCGGCGGCTGCCGTGGGTGGAGACGGCCACCGGCTCGCTCGGCCAGGGCCTGCCCGTCGGCGTCGGCATCGCGCTGGCCGGGAAGCGGCTGGACCGTACCGGCTACCGGGTGTGGGTGCTGTGCGGTGACAGCGAACTCGCCGAGGGCTCGGTGTGGGAGGCCGCCGAGCACGCCTCGTACGAGCATCTGGACAATCTGACGGCGATCGTGGACGTCAACCGGCTCGGACAGCGCGGACCCACCCGGCACGGACACGACCTGGACGCCTACGCCCGTCGCTTCGCCGCCTTCGGCTGGCACACCATCGAGATCGACGGACACGACGTCGACGCCGTCGACCGCGCCTACGGCGAGGCCGAGTCCACCAAGGGACAGCCCACGGTGATCCTCGCCCGCACCCTCAAGGGCAAGGGCGTCGAGGCCGTGCAGGACCGGGAGGGCCTGCACGGCAAGCCGCTCAAGGACGCCGACGACGCGATCGCGGAACTCGGCGGCGTCACCGACCTGCGCGTCGAGGTCCGGCAGCCGCCCGCCGCCCGGATGCTGCACGCCGTACGGACCGGGCATCTGGAGCTGCCGCGCTTCGAGGTCGGCGACGAGGTCGCAACCCGGGACGCCTTCGGACAGGCGCTCGCCGCGCTCGGCGACGCGCGCGGCGACATCGTCGCCCTGGACGGCGAGGTCGGCGACTCCACGCGCACCGAGTTCTTCGCCAAGGAACACCCCGAGCGGTTCTTCGAGTGCTACATCGCCGAACAGCAGCTGGTGGCCGCGGCGGTCGGGCTCGCGGCGCGCGGCTGGGTGCCGTACGTCTCCACGTTCGCGGCATTCCTCAGCCGGGCCCACGACTTCGTCCGCATGGCGTCGATCAGCGGGTCGGGGCTCAATCTCGTCGGCTCCCACGCCGGGTCCGCCATCGGCCAGGACGGGCCCTCGCAGATGGGTCTGGAGGACCTGGCGATGATGCGGGCCGTGCACGACTCGACGGTGCTGTACCCGTGCGACGCCAACCAGACCGCCAAGCTCGTCTCCACGATGGCCGGTCTCGAAGGCATCCGTTATCTGCGCACGTCCCGGGGCGCCCTGCCCGTCCTCTACAGCCCCACCGAGGAGTTCCCGGTCGGCGGCAGCAAGGTGCTGCGCGCCTCGGACACCGACCGGCTGACGGTCGTCGCCGCCGGGGTCACCGTCCACGAGGCCCTCAAGGCCGCCGAGGCGCTGGACGCCGAGGGCATCCAGGTCCGGGTGATCGACCTCTACTCGGTCAAGCCCGTGGACCGCCGCACCCTGCGCGAGGCCGCCGAACGCACCGGCTGCATCCTCACCGTCGAGGACCACCACGAGGAGGGCGGCCTCGGGGACGCGGTCCTCGACGCCTTCCTCGACGGCCGCCCGGTGCCCCGCCTGGTGCGCCTCGCCGTCCGTACGATGCCGGGCTCGGCCTCCCCCGAGGAGCAGCTGCGCGAGGCGGGCGTCGACGCGGAGGCGATCGCGGTGGCCGGCCGGCTGCTGGTGGAGCACGCGATCGCGCCCTGAACCCCGTGTCCACAGAAGGGAGTCGGCGATGGGGGACACGCACCCGATGCGGGTCGGCCGCCGGACCGTCGAGATCCACCGGCCGGACAAGGTGCTGTTCCCCGCCGCCGCGGACGGCGGCGGCAAGGAGTACACCAAGGGTGATCTGGTCGCCTACCACCGGGCCGTCGCCCCCTTCATGCTGCCCCATCTGCGCGGGCGCCCGCTGATGCTGGAACGGCACCCCGACGGCGTCGGCGGGCCCATGTTCATGCAGAAGAACACCCCCGAGCACTACCCGGACTGGATCGAACGCGTCGAGGTGCCCAAGGAGGGCGGCACGGTCGTCCACCCCGTGTGCGAGGACGCGGCCACCCTCGTCTACCTCGCCGACCAGGCCTGTCTCACCCTGCACCGCTGGCTCTCCCGGACCGGCGCCATCGACCGGCCCGACCGGCTGGTCCTCGACCTCGACCCGGCGGTGGACGACTTCGCCGAGGTCCGGGAAGCGGCCGGACGGGTACGGGAGTTGCTGGACGAGCTGGGACTGCCGTCCGTGCCGATGACCACCGGCTCCAAGGGCCTCCACGTCGTCGTACCGGTGAACGGGCACGACGACTTCGACGAGGTCCGCGCCTTCGCCGGGGAGGTCGCCGGGGAACTGGTCCGCGCCCATCCCGAGCGGCTCACCACCGAGGCCCGCAAGAAGGACCGCGGCGACCGGCTCTACCTCGACATCCAGCGCAACGCCTACGCCCAGACCGCCGTCGTCCCCTACTCCGTGCGCGCCCGGCCCGGCGCGCCCGTGGCCACCCCCCTGACCTGGGAACAGCTGGACGACCCCGCTGTCGACGCCCGCCGCTGGACCCTCGCGGACGCCGTCGAGCAGGCCCGCACCAACCCCTGGGCGGGGGCGATGAGCAGGGGCCGGGCGCTGGGGCCGGCCCGGCGGCGGCTCGCGGCGCGGCGCCGCTGAGGCCGGCGGCGACCGCGCGCGCCACCCGGGAAATGTTTGGCCAACGGACGTGTGGCCACTCGGTGTTCGAGGTGGCCATGTCGAACACATCCAACACATCCAACACATCGAAGACACAGAGTTCACGGAAGTCCCGAGAACCGGACGAACCGGACGAGGTGCAGGAGTCGGAAGAGGCGCACGAGCCGGCGGACGACCGGCCCAGCCCCATGCAGGTGCTGCGCCATGCGCGGACCCAGCTCGCGGAGCTGACCGGCATGGCGCCCGAGTCCGTGTCGTCGTTCGAACAGACCGAGGGCGGCTGGACGCTGGAGGTCGAGGTCCTGGAGATCGCCAGGGTCCCCGACACGATGAGCCTGCTCGCGAGCTATCGCGTGGAGCTGGACCCCCGGGGCGAGCTCACCGGCTACCGGCGCGTCCGTCGCTACGAGCGCGGCAGGGCCGACCCGCATCGCCGGTAGGCCCTCGTCACGCCCGGGCGGTGCGCGCCCGGGACCCACCGTCCGTGGACGAGATCCACGGAGACATTCACAGACACGTTCCCCATGCGAGGAGGATCGGCCGGCATGACCGTAGTACCGGCACAGCAGTCCGGCGGCGGAGGCGGCAGCAGCGGCCTGTACGACGTCCTGGAACTCATTCTCGACAGGGGGCTCGTCATCGACGCCTTCATACGAGTCTCCCTGGTCGGCATCGAGATCCTGAAGATCGACGTCCGGGTCGTCGTCGCCAGCGTCGACACCTATCTGCGCTTCGCCGAGGCGTGCAACCGGCTCGACCTGGAGGCCGGGCCGCGCAAGAACCCCGGCCTGCCGGACCTCGTCGGTGAGATGACCGAGTCCGGCGCGCGCGGCAAGTCCAAGGGGGCGCTGTCCGGCGCCGCCGAGACGATCTCCGACGCGTTCAAGCAGTCCCGCGAGGAGAGCCAGTCCGAGTCGCGCCCGCGGGCCCGCAGGACCACGAGCTCGCGCAAGAAGGAGGAACAGGAGTGAGCACGTACGTCTACGGCATCACCGCCGGCTCACATCCCGCCCTCCCCGAGGGCATGGGCGGTGTGGGCGACCCCGCGCGCCCGGTGCGCGTCCTCAAGGAGGGCGAGCTGGCGGCGATCGTCAGCGAGGCCCCCGAGGGGCTGCGCCCCAAGCGCAAGGACCTGCTCGCCCACCAGAACGTCCTGAGCGAGGCGGGCGCGGGCGGCTCCCTGCTGCCCATGCGCTTCGGGAGCGTCGCACCTGACGACGCGTCCGTCACCGCGGTGCTCGCCGAACGCGCGAAGCACTACCTCGAACGGCTCGGGGCCCTCGACGGCAAGATCGAGTACAACGTGAAGGCCAGCCACGACGAAGAGGCCGTGCTGCACCGCGTGATGGGGGAGAACCCCGAGCTGCGCGCCATGACCGAGGCCAACCGGCAGGCGGGCGGCGGAACCTACGAGGACCGGCTGCGGCTCGGCGAGATGGTCGTCGCCGCGGTGCAGGCCCGTGAGGCCGAGGACGCGGCGGAACTGCGGCGGGCGCTGGAGCCGGCCGCGGAGGACGTCAGCGCGGGCCCCGACTCCACCGGCTGGCTGGCCAATCTGTCGTTCCTCGTGGACCGGGGGTCGGCCGCGGGCTTCGTCGACGCCGTGGAGGAGGTCCGCAAGAGCCACCCGCACCTGGAGGTGCGGGTGAACGGGCCGCTGCCGCCGTACAGCTTCGTCGAACCGGGGCCCGCGCAACCCGCGGAGACCACGCACTGACAGACCGTTCCGCGAATGTCCACGGCGCGCCGCAGGCACGGCGTTCCCAGGCCGAGAAGGCGAGTACATGGGACTGATCACCGAGGTGCTGCTGCTGCCGTTCGCACCGGTACGCGGCAGCCTCTGGACGGTGCGGCAGGTGCTCACCGAGGCCGAGCGCCAGTACTACGACCCGGCGGCCGTCCGAGCCGATCTCGCCCGCCTCGAGCAGCGGCTGGAGGCGGGCGAGATCGACGAGGAGGAGTTCGACCGTCTGGAGGACGAACTGCTGGACCGGCTGGAGATCAGCACTCAGAGAAGCACAGGAACCGGCAACGGGACGACACAATGAATCGGATCGGGCTTGGCCTCGCCGTAGGGGCCGGATACGTCCTCGGACGTACGAAGAAGATGAAACTCGCGTTCGCGGTCGGCACCATGGTGGCCGGCAAGCGGATGCAGCTGAGCCCGCGGGCGCTCGCGGACCTGGTGTCGCAGCAACTGCAGAACAACCCGCAGTTCAAGGAGATCGGCGACCAGCTCCGCGGGGACCTGCGCGGTGTCGGCAGGGCGGCCACCGGCGCGCTGGTCGAGCGGCAGATCGAGGGGCTCGCCAGCCGGCTGCACGGACGCACCTCGCAGGTGCGCGACCAGCTCGCGGGCGTGGCGCCGGATCTGCCGGGACGCGGCGGGAAGGACGACGACGCCTACGAGGAGGACGCGGACGACTCCTTCGACGACGAGCGCGCCGACGCGCGTGACGAGGATGAGGAGGAACCGCGGGAGGAGCCCTCGCGCAAGCGCCCGGCGAAGAAGTCCTCGCCCCGGGCGGAGGGCAAGCCGGCCGCGAAGAAGGCGGCTTCCGCGAAGAAGACCGCCGCCCCCGCGCGCAAGACCGCGAGCAAGAGGGCGGCGGCGAAGAAGTCCGCCCCCGGCCAGGCCCCGGCCAAGAAGGCCGCGCGCAGGGCCACCGGGTCGCGGGCCACGAGGGGAGGTGGAGACGATGACTGAGACCCTCGGAGCATCCAACGGACGCGCGACGGACCGGGTGAAGGACGCCACGAAGAGCAACCCGCTCACCGAGGTGGTGCACGGCGAGGCCGTCGACCGCCTCAAGGAGGAGGCCCGGGAGTACCTGGCCGCCCAGGTCCAGCGGATCCTGGTCGGCGCCGGGCGCAAACTCGGCGAGACCACCGGCAAGCTCAACGACATCGCCGAGGGCAACAGCCCCGGCTTCGCCAAACTCGCCCTCGACGGCGGCCGCAAGCTCGCCGAGGGCAAGGGGCCGCTGCGCTCCGCCCTGGAGGTGGGCGCGGGCCGCGCCAAGGACAATGTGCTCGGCGCGCTGAAGAACCTCGGCGGCGGCAAGGGCAAGCGCAAGGGCGGCTCGGGCAACAAGCCCACGGTGATCATCGAGTCCATCGACGTCGGGGTGCCGGTGCGCACCGCGTACGACCAGTGGACCCAGTTCCAGAGCTTCAGCACCTTCGCCAAGGGTGTGAAGAGCGCCGGCCAGGCCGACGAGACGCACTCCGACTGGCAGATGAAGATCTTCTGGTCCAGCCGGAGCTGGAAGGCCCATACCACCGAACAGGTGCCCGACCAGCGGATCACCTGGACGTCGGAGGGCGCCAAGGGCACCACGAAGGGCGCCGTCACCTTCCACCCGCTGGGGGACAACCTCACCCGGGTGCTGCTGGTCCTGGAGTACTACCCGAAGGGTCTCTTCGAGAAGACCGGCAACATCTGGCGCGCCCAGGGCCGCCGGGCCCGGCTCGACCTCAAGAACTTCGCCCGCTTCATCACCCTCCGTGGTGAGGCCGAGGACGGCTGGCGCGGCGAGATCCGCGACGGTGAGGTCACCGTCAGCCACGAGGACGCCCTCGCGGAGGAGGAGCGGGACGAGCAGGACGACCAGCGGGACGACGAGGGGCCCGAGGACAGGTCGCCCGAGGACGACGAGGCCGAGGCCGAGTACGCGGACGACGAGCCGGAGCCGGACGAGGACGAGCCCCGCGACCTCGACGAGACGGACGAGACCGACGAGACCGCGGAGTACGACGAGGAGGACGAGGGCGAGCCGGAGGACGCGGACGAGGTCCCCGAGGACGAGTACGAGGACGTTCCCGAGGCGGAGGACGACGCCGAGGAGGACATCGAGGAGGAACCGTACGAGGATGAGGACGAGGAACCGGCCGCCGCGGGCAGGAGCCGTCGATGACGTTCCCGAGCCGGGTACCGGAGCCATACGGGCAGAGCGGCGCGAGCGCCAATCTGGCCGACATCCTGGAGCGTGTACTCGACAAAGGTGTGGTGATCGCGGGTGACATCCGCATCAACCTGCTGGACATCGAACTGCTCACCATCAAGCTGCGCCTGATCGTCGCCTCCGTCGACAAGGCCAAGGAGATGGGGATCGACTGGTGGGAGTCCGACCCGGCGCTGTCGTCCAACGCCCGCCGCGACGAACTCTCCCGAGAGAACGCCGAGTTGCGCGCCCGGCTCGCGGAGCTGGACGAGGGCGGGTACCGGCGGGAGCCGGAGCCGGCCGTCGAGCGCGGCCGCGCCAGAGAGGAGCCCACATGACCGGTCTGCGGTACGTGTACGCCGTCTGCCGCCCCTTCGACGCGCCGCTCCAGTCCCAGCTCACCGGGGTCGCGGGCGCGCCGCCCCGGCAACTGCGCCACCACGACCTGATCGCCGTCGTCAGCGAGGTGCCCGAGAGCGATTTCGCGGAGCAGCCGCTGCGCGCCCATCTGGAGGACCTGGACTGGCTGACCGAGACCGCCCGTGCGCACCAGAGCGTGATCGACGCGCTCACCGTCGTCACCACACCCCTGCCGCTCCGGCTCGGTACCGTCTTCCGCGACGACAGCGGCGTCCGGGTGATGCTGGAGGCCCGCGAGGAGAGCTTCCTGCGGACCCTGGACCGGCTGGCGGGCCGGGTGGAGTGGGGCGTCAAGGTGTACGCGGAGTCCGAGGAGCAGGAGCGGCCCCAGGAGCCCGCGAAGGTCTCCAGCGGGCGCGACTATCTGCGGCAGCGCCGGCGCAGTCACCGGGCCCACGAGGAGATGTGGGAGAACGCCGACCGGTTCGCGCGCACCCTGCACGGCACCCTCTCGGCCTTCGCCGAGGACACCCGGCTGCACGCCCCGCAGAATTCCGCGCTCTCCGGCGCTCCGGGACGCAATGTCCTGAACGCGGCCTATCTGGTGCCGCGCGCCCATTCCGAGGAGTTCGTGGAGCTCGTGGACCGCACGAAGGGCGAGGAGCCGGGACTGCGGGTGGAACTCACCGGGCCGTGGGCGGCCTATTCCTTCAGCGGAGAGAGCGCGGAGAACCCGGAGGACACCCCGTGACCGTGATCGAACGCCGGGAGGTCGCCCTGGTGGACCTCCTCGACCGGCTGCTCGCCGGCGGGGTCGTGATCACCGGCGACCTCACTCTGCGTATCGCGGACGTCGATCTCGTCCGCATCGACCTGAACGCACTGATCAGCTCCGTGAACGAGCAGGTGCCGTCACCCTGGGGAGGCATCGAGTGACCGGCCGCAACCGCGTCGAACTGGAGCCCGACACGGTGGAGAGGGACCTGGTCAAGCTGGTCCTGACCGTCGTCGAACTGCTCCGTCAGCTCATGGAGCGCCAGGCGCTGCGCCGTTTCGACACCGGGGAGCTGTCGGAGGACCAGGAGGAGCGCATCGGGCTCACGCTGATGCTGCTCGACGACCGGATGACCGAGCTGCGCGAGCGCTACGGTCTGCGGCCCGAGGACCTCAATCTGGACCTCGGGCCGCTCGGACCGTTGCTCCCGCGGGAGTGAACGGACCGTCGCCCCCGCGGGAGTGAACGGACTGTCACCCCCGCGGGAGTGAACGGACTGTCACCCCCCCGCGGGGGTGAGTTCACCACCCGTACCAGCGTCCCCTTCCTCCGGAGGCGGACGTCCTTCCCGAGTGGGCCTTTTCAGGCCGCTTCACGGCAGAGAAGCTCACCGTGGAGCACGGCGAACCAGCCGTCCTCCCGCCGCCCCCACTCCCGCCAGGCCGATTCGATCGCGCGGAGCCGCTCTGGCGTGGCGTGACCGCCCTCCGTAGCCCGTTCGGCGTACGTGGAGGCGACCGTCCGGTCCGCCCACAGCCCGCTCCACCAGGCCCGCTCGTCCGGCGTGGCGTAGGTCCAGGTGGCGGAGGTGGCCGTGATGTCGGTGAGCCCGGCGCGCAGGGCCCAGGACTTCAGCCGGCGCCCCGCGTCGGGCTCACCGCCGTTGGCCCGGGCCACCCTGCGGTACAGGTCCAGCCAGTCGTCCAGGCCCGGGGACGCCGGGAACCAGGTCATCGCCGCGTAGTCGGAGTCGCGGACCGCGATCAGGCCGCCCGGCCTGGTCACCCGCCGCATCTCGCGCAGCGCCTGCACCGGGTCGCCGACGTGCTGGAGCACCTGGTGGGCGTGGACCACGCAGAAGGTGTCGTCCGGGTAGTCCAGCGCGTGGACGTCCGCCACGGCGAAGTCCACGTTGTCCAGGCCGCGTTCGGCGGCCGTGGCGCGGGCCTGGTCCAGGATGCCGGGGGCGTGGTCGACGCCGGTGACCCGCCCTTCGGGGACCAGGGCGGCCAGGTCCGCGGTGATGGTGCCCGGACCGCAGCCGATGTCCAGGATCGTCATGTGGGGCTTCAGCGAACCGAGGAGATAGGCCGCCGAGTTGGCGGCGGTCCGCCAGGTGTGCGAGCGCAGCACCGACTCATGGTGTCCGTGCGTGTAGACGGCGGTCTCCCGTGCCTTCGACATGGCCGTTCCCCTTCCACGAGGTCCGTGAGGTCCACGAGTTCGTGCTCGAACGGTACGCGACCATGCCGAATAATGAGACCGCCGTCTTGAATTGTGGACGCATCCCGCTGGGTCAGCGCATCGGCACCGGCCGGTAGACCGTCAGCGCCTCCGGCAGCTTCCGGAGCGTCAGGTCGCCCTGGGCCTCGGTGACTTCGCCGTCGTACGCGAGCAGGGTGCCCGGCGCGATGCCGTCCACCCGGAGCCGTCGTACGCGGACCGCCGCGTGGGCCGGGGTGCGCGTCAGCGGCCCGGCCAGGGCCGCGGCCAGCAGCCGCAGGGCCGGGCGGCGGCCGCCGTGCACGACCCGGACGTCCAGCAGCCCGTCGGCCAGGTCGAAACGCCGGGCCGGGGCGAGGCCCAGCCGGTGGTACGTGCCGTTGCCCGCGAACAGCAGCCAGATCGGGCGCGGCCGGCCCTCGAAGGTGGCCTGGAGCGGATGGCGGTCGGCGCGCAGCACCCGCAGGGCCGCGATCACCCCCGCCGGCCAGCCGCCGACCGCCTTCTCCCAGCGTTCGCGCTCCCGCACCAGCTCGGGGTAGACCCCCAGGCTGAACGTGTTGACGAAGTGGCCCTCCGTGTCACCGCTCCTGAAGTGCCCGAGGTCCACCCGGACAGCCTCGCCCTGGCGCACCGCGCGGCCCAGGTCCCGCACGTCCTCCACACCCAGGTCGAACGCGAAGTGGTTGAGCGTGCCGCCCGGGAGCACGGCGAGGGGGAGGCCGTGACGCAGGGCCACCTCGGCGGCGGCGTTCACCGTGCCGTCGCCGCCGCACACGCCGAGGACGCGCGCGTGGGCCGCGGCCTTCTCCAACTCGGCCCGCACGTCCTGCGGTTCGCACTCCACGGTCTCGGCGCCGGGCAGTACGTCCCGCAGCGCGCGCACCCGGTCCGACGTCCCCGAGGCACGGTTGGCGACCACGACCAGCCCGTCCCCCTCCGGCAGCGCGGGCGCGTCCACGTACGGACGGCCGGGCGGCGGGAGCTGGTCGCGGGTCGGCACCATGCCCCGGACGGCGTAGGCGGCGCCCACGCCCAGGGCGGCGCCCACCAGGACGTCGCTCGGGAAGTGCACGCCCGTGTACACGCGGGACAGCGCCACGGCCGTCGCCAGGGGCGCCACCGCCGCGCCCCAGCCGCGCGACTCCAGGGCGACGCCGGCCGCGAAGGCGGCGGCGGAGGCGGAGTGGCCGGACGGGAACGACGTGGTGATCGGCTGCCGCTTCAGCTGCCGGGTCAGCGGGACGTTGTCCAGCACCGGGCGGGGACGGCGGATCGAGCGCTTGCCGAGGGTGTTGATGGTCGCCGAGGCCAGGGCGAGCGAGGCGACGCCCCGGACGGCCGCCCTGCGGGCGCGCGGACTGCGGGTCGCCGCGATCGCCGCCGCCGTCGCGAACCACAGCACCCCGTGGTTCGCGGCGCGGCTCAGCTTCGGCAGGAGGGGGTGCGCGCCCGGCCAGTCGCGGGTCGCCACCGCGTTGAAGATGCGGCTGTCCGCGGCGAGGAAACGGTCCCGGATGATGTGGTGGCCCGGGGGGCGGACGGTGAGGTCGACGTCTGGGGTCATGGTCCACGGGTACCCCATGGCGCCGCGAGCCTGTCGGGCGGGGTGGAAACGGTCCCTGATATGTCGGGTAGCGAACTGATTGTCGTACCAATGGTGGCCGTGCAGAATGCACGGGACCGCCCTCGCCCCTCACCTGAGGGCGGCTCTTCGGTGGGCCCCGCCGCCGTCCGCGTCTCCACCGTCATGACGCGTCCGGCAGGGTCAGCAGGAACGTCGTCCCCCGGGAGGACGCGGTGTGCACCATGATCTCGCCTCCGTGCAGCTCCACCACCGTTTTGGTGATCACCAGGCCGAGGCCGGTCCCGTCGGCCAGGGGGCGTCCGGTCGCGAAGCGGTGGAACAGCCGGTGCCGTTCGGCCCGTGTCATCCCGGCACCGTCGTCGGTGACGTACACCGCGACGCCGGTGTCGATCAGCGCGACCCTGACGTCGATGCTGCCGCCCGTGGTGGTGAACCGGCCGGCGTTCGACAGCAGGTTCGTCAGGGCCTGGGTCAGCAGCATCGGGTCCGCCGGGATCCTCGGCATCACCTGCGGCACGTCCAGACCGATCCGCTGCTCGCGCTGGGCGCACAGCGGCCGCATCGCGGTGACGACGTCGCGCACCAGCACCGAGACGTCCACCTTCTCCATCCGCGGGGTGAAGAAACCGGCCTCGATCTTCGCCTGGATCAGCAGGCTCTCGCACAGGCCGATGACCTGCGTGGACTGATGGTCGGCGACCTGCAGCAGCCGCTCCTGCGCCGCCGTCAGCGGACCCGGCGTCCCCTCGCGCAACAGGTCCACCGCGCCCTTGACCATGCTGAGCGGTGTGCGCAGCTCGTGACTGAGCGCGGTCACCTGCTCCGCCCGCCGCTCCACCAGCCGCTCCAGCTGTCCCAGTTCCGCGATCCGGGCCGCGGCGGCCCCGCGCATCCGCAGGAACGTCGACAGGGCTGCGGCTCCCGCGCCACCGAGCGCGGCCACCGACAACCACCAGACGGTGACCATGGCCCGTCCTCCTCGCGAGGGCACCAACGTCGACGTCACCTTCGACCCGGACCGCGCCTGTCTGCTCACCCAGGACCGGTGACGTGCCAGGGGCTGTCGCCGACCACCGCGGGACGGCCCCTTCGCGACGGTTCTCCCACCCGGATCACCTGCCGTGCGGGCCCGCGGGTCCGGCGGGGCGGGGCGGCGGGTAAATGGATTTGCCCGGGCGTTCGTCCGCCTCGGACAATGCGCCCCATGGGACATCTCGAAGCCGCTCATCTGGAGTACTACCTGCCGGACGGGAGGGCTCTGCTCGGGGACGTGTCCTTTCGGGTGGGGGAGGGGGCCGTCGTCGCGCTCGTCGGCCCCAACGGCGCCGGCAAGACGACCCTGCTGCGGCTGATCTCCGGCGAGCTGAAGCCGCACGGCGGATCGGTGACCGTGTCCGGCGGGCTCGGGGTGATGCGGCAGTTCGTGGGATCCGTGCGGGACGAGTCGACCGTGCGGGACCTGCTGGTGTCGGTGGCGCAGCCGAGGATCAGGGAGGCCGCGAAGGCGGTCGACGCCGCCGAGCACGGGATCATGACCGTGGACGACGAGGCGGCCCAGATGCGGTACGCGCAGGCCCTCTCCGACTGGGCCGAGGCGCGCGGCTACGAGGCCGAGACGCTGTGGGACATCTGCACCACGGCCGCGCTCGGCGTGCCGTACGAGAAGGCGCAGTGGCGGCAGGTGCGCACGCTCTCCGGCGGTGAGCAGAAGCGGCTCGTGCTGGAGGCGCTGCTGCGCGGCACCGACCAGGTGCTCCTCCTCGACGAGCCGGACAACTACCTCGACGTCCCCGGCAAGCGCTGGCTGGAGGAGCGGCTGAAGGAGACCCGCAAGACCGTCCTCTTCGTGTCGCACGACCGGGAGCTGCTGTCCCGCTCCGCCGAGAAGATCGTGAGTGTGGAGCCGGGACCGGCCGGGGCGGACGCCTGGGTGCACGGCGGCGGGTTCGCCACGTACCACGAGGCGCGGTCGCGGAGGTTCGAGCGTTTCGAGGAGCTGCGCAGGCGCTGGGACGAGAAGCACGCCCAGCTGAAGAAGCTGGTGGCGACGCTGCGCCAGATCGCGGAGAACAGCCCGGACATGGCCTCGCGCTACCGGGCGGCCCAGACCCGGCTGCGCAAGTACGAGGAGGCCGGGCCGCCCCCGGAGCCGCCGCGCGAGCAGGACATCACGATGCGGCTCAAGGGCGGGCGCACCGGCGTGCGGGCGGTCACCTGCGAGGCTTTGGAGCTGACCGGGCTGATGAAACCCTTCGACCTGGAGGTCTTCTACGGCGAACGGGTCGCCGTCCTCGGCTCCAACGGGTCGGGCAAGTCCCACTTCCTGCGGCTGCTCGCCGGTGGCGACGTGGCCCACACGGGGCAGTGGAAGCTCGGCGCCCGGGTCGTGCCAGGGCACTTCGCGCAGACGCACGCCCATCCGGAGCTGGAGGGGCGGACACTGCTCGACATCCTGTGGAAGGAACACGCCCAGGACCGGGGCGCGGCCATGTCCCGGCTGCGCCGGTACGAGCTGACCGGGCAGGCCGAGCAGTCCTTCGACCGGCTCTCCGGTGGCCAGCAGGCCCGCTTCCAGATCCTGCTCCTGGAGCTCCAGGGCGTCACCGCCCTCCTCCTCGACGAGCCCACCGACAACCTCGACCTGGAGTCGGCGGAGGCTCTGCAGGAGGGCCTGGAGGCCTTCGAGGGCACCGTCCTGGCGGTCACCCACGACCGCTGGTTCGCTCGTTCGTTCGATCGCTATCTGGTCTTCGGCTCCGACGGCCGCGTACGGGAGACGCCGGAACCCGTCTGGGACGAGCGGCGCGTGGAGCGCGCCCGCTAGCCCCCTCGCCCCCGCGCACGAGGGCCCGGGACCCGGGATCTTCGTACAGTGGAGGGAGGAACGCGAGATCCATGGCTCCCTCCCGGACACCCGTCGGGGTAACGCCCGGCGGGCGGGTACCCGGACCCCCTGGAGGAAGACGACGATCGGGGTACCACCATGACCGGAGTGCACCCGGACCAGCTGGACGACCAGCAGCTGATGAAGGAGCTGGAGTCGATCCACCGCACGCGTCACGACGCGCTGCTGCACGGTTCGACCGAGGCGCTGCGCACCCACAACGAGCGGATGGCGCAACTGGAGGGCGAGTACCTGCGCCGCCACCCGCGCCGGCCGGTCGTCTCGGGCCGCACCCGCGACGGCGCGCGGGATCGGGGACCGGGGGCGCCATGACACCTGACGCGACGTTGCGTGGCGGCGCCATGACACCCGACGCGACCGCACGTGCGCTGCTGGACCGGCACGCGCAGGCGCAGGACCTGTTCGGCGAGCGCGTGCGCGCCGTGCGCGAGGACCAGTGGGACGCGGGGACGCCCTGCGCCGAGTGGTCGGTCCGCGACCTCGTCAACCATCTCGTCTCGGAGCAGCTGTGGGTGCCGTCGCTGGTGCGGGACGGCTGCATGATCGAGGAGGTGGGCGACACCTTCGAGGGGGACCTGCTGGGGCCCGACCCGGCGGCCTCCTGGGACACCGCCGCGCACTCCGCGCGGGAGGCGCTCACGGCGCCCGGCGCGCTGGAACGCACGGTTCACCTGTCCTACGGCGACACTCCGGCGACCGCCTACTGCGCGCAGATGGTCGCCGATCTCGTCGTGCACGCGTGGGATCTGTCGCGGGCCATCGGGGCGGACGAGCGGCTACCGGGGGAGTTGGTGCGGTTCGTGGTCGACGAGATCGCTCCGTACGCCGGCGACCTGGAGAAAAGCGGGCTGTTCGGGGCGCCGGTGGCTCCGCCCGCGGGGGCGGACGCGCAGACCCGGTTGTTGTGTCTGCTCGGGCGGCGCCCGTAGATGCCGGTCGGAAAGCCGGTCGTGCGTCGCGGGGTGCGGGTGCGTCGTGGTCGGTCGCGCAGTTCCCCGCGCCCCCGAAGGCGAAGGGCCTCGGACCCCCCTTGCCGAGAGGCGCCCAAGGCCGTGTGATCGTCGTTCGTCAGCAGCGCGTCGGTGGGCGGTCCCAGTGGCGGTGGGCCGCGATCGCCGCCACGAACTGACTGGTGAAGTCCTCGCTCGCGGTGCCCTGGGCCGTGTCCGTCACCACGCCCCGGTCCGCCACCACATGGTGGAACTCGGAGGAGAGCCGGACGCCCTCGGGCCGCAGGGCGGCGACGACACCGACGCCGGACCCCAGGGCGCCGATCGGCTTGCCGTGCCGGTAGGCGTCCCGCACGAAGCGCATGGCGTCGGGGTCGGCCGCCTGGGGCGGGGTGCCGACGGGCCCGCCGGGGAGGAGCACCGCGTCGTACAGGACGGACGCCATCGTCGGCAGGGCCCGGTCCACGGTGTATTCCGCGCCGTCCGCGCCGCGTACGGTGCCGTCCTGGGCCGCGAGGGCCTCCACGATCGCGCCCTCCGCCGCCAGTGCCTCCCGCACACCGGTCACCTGCTCGGCGTCCACACCGTCGGAGACCAGGACGGCGATCCGCCGGGTGCGGATGGAACCGGCACCGCGCTGGGACTCCAGGCTGAGAGCCGGAGAGCTGAGCTTGTACGCCTCAGGCTCGGCGTCCGACGGGACGGGCACCCCGATGCCCTTCGCCACCTCGGCAGCCAACCGCGGTTCCACCTTGGTCAGTTGCTCCACCGTGCGGGCCCGGACGGTGAGGGCGCCCACCTTGCCGAGTTCGAAGCGGAAGGCCGCCACGATGTGCTCCTGCTCCCAGGGAGCCATGCTGTTCCAGAACAGGGCGGGCTGGCTGTGGTGGTCCTTGAAACTCTCGCTGCGGCGGCGGATCTTGGCGCCGTCGACGCGCTCGGCGTAGTGGCGGTAGGCGTGCGGGTCGCCGCCCGCGTGGGCCGGGCATCCGCCGCCGAGCGAGTTCGGGGAGTAGTTGGTGCCGCCGTGCACCGCCGACTGGTGGTAGCCGTCACGGTGGTTGGTGCGCACCGGCGCCACCGGGCGGTTCACCGGCAACTGGGAGAAGTTGGGGCCGCCGAGGCGGATCAACTGGGTGTCCAGGTAGGAGAAGTTGCGGGCCTGGAGGAGCGGGTCGTTGGTGAAGTCGATGCCCGGGACGACATTGGCGGTGTGGAAGGCCACCTGCTCCGTCTCGGCGAAGAAGTTCTCGGGGTTGCGGTCCAGCACCATACGGCCGATCGGCCGGACCGGCACCTGCTCCTCCGGGATGAGTTTCGTGGCGTCGAGCAGATCGAAGTCGAAGGCGAACTCGTCCTCCTCCGGTACGAGTTGGACCCCCAGCTCCCACTCCGGGTACTCACCGGCCTCGATCGCGTCCCACAGGTCCCGGCGGTTGAAGTCCGGGTCCCGGCCCTGGCACTCCTGCGCCTCGTCCCACACCAGTGAGTGCGTGCCCAGCTTCGGCTTCCAGTGGAACTTGACGAATGTGCCGCGCCCGTCGGCGGTCACGAAACGGAACGTGTGCACACCGAAGCCCTGCATCATGCGGTAGCTGCGCGGGATCGCCCGGTCCGACATCAGCCACATGATCGCGTGCAGGGTCTCCGGCTGCAGCGACACGAAGTCCCAGAGGGTGTCATGGGCGGACGCGCCCGTCGGGATGTCGTTGTGCGGCTCCGGCTTCACCGCGTGCACGAAGTCGGGGAACTTGATGCCGTCCTGGATGAAGAAGACCGGGAAGTTGTTCCCGACCAGGTCGTAATTGCCCTCCGACGTATAGAACTTGGTCGCGAAACCGCGCACGTCCCGCACGGTGTCGGCCGAGCCGCGCGGCCCCTGCACCGTCGAGAACCGTACGAAGACCGGGGTGCGGACCGAGGGGTCCTGGAGGAACGCGGCACGGGTGAACTCCGCGCAGGACTCGTACGGTTCGAAGTACCCGTAGGCGCCCGCGCCCCGGGCGTGGACCACCCGCTCCGGGATCCGCTCGTGGTCGAAGTGGGTGAGCTTCTCCCGGAAGTGGAAGTCCTCCATCAGGGTCGGCCCGCGCTCGCCGACGGTCAGGGAGTCGTCGGTGTGGTCGACGGCCACACCCTGGTCGGTGGTGAGAGGCCCCGACGCGGGGTCGTCCGGGTGGGCGGCCTCGCGCTGCTCCCGCTTGCGGTCCATGGGTGAGGTCATCGGGCGGCCTCCTCGGAGAACACGTCCAGGAAGGCCTCGCAGAACGCCTTGAGGTCGTCCGGTTTGCGACTGGTGACGAGCTTGTTGGGACCGTGGTCGCAGATCTTCACCTGCTCGTCGACCCAGGTGCCGCCCGCGTTGCGGATGTCCGTCCGCAGGCTCGGCCACGAGGTCAGAACCCGGCCCCGGACCACGTCCGCCTCGATCAGTGTCCACGGCGCGTGGCAGATCGCGGCGACCGGACGGCCCCGCTCGAAGAACTCCCGGACGAAGGAGACGGCCTGCTCGTCCATGCGCAGGAAGTCCGGATTGGCCACTCCGCCGGGAAGGACCAGAGCGTCGTACGACTCGGCCGGAGTCTCGCCCACCACGGCGTCCACCGGGAACGTGTCCGCCTTGTCGAGGTGGTCGAAGCCCTGGACCTGTCCGGAAGTCGTCGACACCAGCACGGGTTCGTGCCCGGCGTTCTTCGCCGCCTGCCACGGCTCGGTCAGCTCGATCTGCTCGACACCCTCGGGTGCGGTCAGGAATGCGATACGCATGGCTGCTCGATCTCCTCTCGTCACGTGTGTCCGTGGTTCACGGGTGTACGTCGTTCAGGTGGCTTCGTGGTTCAGGTGGGTTCGTGGTGCACGCGCGTCCGTCGTTCATCGGGCCACCACCCGCAGGGTGCGCAGCTGCGGGTCCGAGGGGTCCGGCACGTACATGCAGCCGAGACCGAGATCGACCCGGTGGTGCTCCCGCAGCCGTTCCACGGCCGCGTAACCGCCGCCCGGTCCGCGTCCACCGCGTCCGCCATCAGCTCCTCGGCCCGCTCCAGGACCCGGCCCGACATCCGCCGGTCGTCCAGCCCGTTCAGGGCGAGCACGTCCGAGGCGAACACATCGGGGCCGAGCGTCAGGGCGACCCGCGCGTCCACTCCCGGACCGCCCTTGTGGCCGGGCGGCGAGAACGGGTGCCGGCCGGAGCGCCGGTAGCGCTCCAGGGCCTCCAGGACGGGGGTGCGGGAGTGGTCGGGTCGTCGGTCCGTGATCACACTGTCGTCGTCCATGGTCTCCCTGCCTCGCTGTCCGTTCGGGTCGGGCCCCGGGGCGGAGCCCCGAGCGCCCGCCGGGGCCGTGAACCGGGCTCGGGCCGGCCGCTCAGGTCGGGGTGGAGCCCGGCCGGGTGTCCGGCTCCGCGCGGCTGATGTGGGCGAGTGCCGACTCCGGTTGCCGGGAGACGGCCAGGTCGCCGAGGCTGACCATGCCCACCGGGTGCCCGTCCTCCACGACGGGAAGCCGGCGTATCGCGTGCTCGCGCATCAGCTCCTCGGCGGCGGACACCGCCTCGTCCGGGCCGACCACGACCGGGTTCGGGGTGCAGACGGCCTGGGCGCTCACCGTCAGCGGGTCCGCGCCGGCCGCGACCGCGCGCAGGGTGATGTCGCGGTCGGTCAGGACCCCCACGACCTGCCCGTGCGCCGCGACCAGAACGTCCCCGACGTCCTTGGCCCGCATCAGCCGCGCCGCCTCGACGAGCGAGGCGGCCGGGCGGACCGCCACCACCCCTGCCGTCATGACGTCCCTCACGAACTCGGCCATGGGCCCTCCGGGCCTCTCGTCGCTCCGCCCCGACTGCGGGGCCCACGCACACACCGGCGTGACCTTGCCCGCAGTACCCGTGAGCAAGGGGCCTATGTGTCCCGCTCGTGTGCGGATTCCGTGCCCTCGGCCGAGGGCCGCGCCGCATCGCCCCCGCTCTCGCCCCCGGTCTCGGCCCCGGGCTCCTCCCCGGCGTCGACCACCGCCTGCGCGAGCCGGTGCACCGACTCGTAGCGCGCGTCCCGCGGCAGCCGCTCCAGGGGCTCCACGAGCGCGTCCGGGGCGTGCCGGCCGCGCAGGACCCCGATCAGCTCGGCGGGCCCCGCCGGGAAGGACGTACGGCCCAGGACCCGGGCCAGCTCCAGTTGCAGCGCCGCCACCCGTGTGGGCGCCCGGCTGGGCGTCACCGGCCCGTACGCGACCTCCGGGTCGTCCTCGGCGTAGGGCTCGGGGTCGTGCCACTCCTCCGTCCGGGTGGGATGCCCCGAACGGAGCAGCCCCTGGAGTTCCTGCTTCATCTCGTCGTCGCGGTGGGCGCTCAGCCTGTTGCTGCCTCGCTGCATGACTCCCCTTGGATCGTCGGTGGCCCTCGCGTACCCGAACACCCCGGGGCGACACGGACGCATTGCGTCCGGTTCCGCGCGGCGCCGGGGTTTGCCCGTCCGCGCGGCGGAGACCCGGCCCGACGCCCCCCACGGCATATTTCCCGGGGAAGGACCGGACCCATGGCGGCTGTCGCTGTGATCATTCCGCTGCTGATGCTCGGCGTCGTGCTGGCGCTGGGCCGCTACGAGGAGCTGGTGCTGCCACCCGTCGAGCGGGCCGACCGGCCGGAACAGGCCGTGCCGGTCCGCTGAACGGCGACGCGAACGGCGCCCGGTGTCCAGGGCCACCGGGCACGGCTCACGGACCGCTCAATCCTCCTTGCCGCCCCTGTCCTTCGCCTGATGGCCGGGCAGGAACTCCTGCAGCTTCGCCTTGAAGCCCTGCTTGACCATGGACGCCCGGTCGGCGTCGCCCTTGAGGATCGAGGCGGCCGTGGCCTCCATCTGCTCCCAGGTGGCGTGCGGCGGGATCGGCGGCACCGCGGGGTCGGTGACGAACTCGACGACCGCCGGGCCGTCCGCCGCCAGGGCCGCGCGCCAGCCCGCCTCGACGTCCTCGGGCTTCTCCACCCGGATGCCGGTCAGCCCCAGGGAACGCGCGAAGGCGGCGTACTGGACGTCCGGCAGCTCCTGCGAGGGCAGGAAGGACGGCTCCCCGCCCATCGCCCGCAGCTCCCACGTCACCTGGTTCAGGTCGTGGTTGTTCCAGACGCCCACCACCAGCCGCGGATCCTCCCAGCGGTCCTGGTACTTGGCCGCCGTGATCAGCTCCGCCATGCCGTTCATCTGCATCGCGCCGTCTCCGACCAGGGCGATCGCCGGACGGTCCGGGTGCGCGAACTTCGCGCCGATCGCGTACGGCACCCCGCAGCCCATCGTCGCCAGCGTGCCCGACAGCGAACCGCGCATGCCGTCCCGCATCGTGATGTGCCGGGCGTACCAGTTCGCGGTCGAACCGGAGTCCGAGGAGATGATCGCGTCGGCCGGCAGCAGCGCGTCGAGGGCATGGGCCACCAGCTCCGGGTTGATGGGGTCGGCGGACAGCTCCGCCCGGCGCGCCGTCACCTCGCGCCAGCGCGCCACGCCCGCGCACACCTCGTCGTACCACTCGCGACCGCGCTCCGGATCGATCAGCGGGATCAGCTGCTCCAGCGTCGCCTTCGCGTCCCCGATCAGATTCACCTCGTACGGGTAGCGCATCCCGACCATGTGCGGGTCGATGTCGATCTGGACGGCCCGCGCCTTGCCGAAGTCCGGCAGGAACTGGGAGTACGGGAACGACGAGCCGATGGTCAGCAGCGTGTCGCAGTCGCGCATCAGCTCGTACGAGGGGCGGGTGCCCAGCAGGCCGATCGAGCCGGTGACGTACGGCAGTTCGTCGCTCAGCGCGTCCTTGCCGAGGAGCGCCTTGGCGACGCCCGCACCGAGCAGCTCGGCGAGCCGCGCGACCTCGGCGCGGGCCCCGGCGGCGCCCTGCCCGATGAGGATCGCGACCTTGTCCCCGGCGTTCAGGATCCCGGCGGCCCGCTCGACCGACTCCCTGGAGGGCACCGCCGTCCAGGAACCGCGATCCAGGCTGGAGGGGACCATCTTGAACTCGTGGGTCGGCGGCGAGTACTCCAGTTCCTGCACGTCACCGGGGATGATGACGGCCGTCGGCGCGCGGCGGGCGTACGCGGTGCGGATCGCCCGGTCGAGGACGTTCGGCAGCTGCTCGGGTACGGTCACCGTCTCGACGAAGTCCGAGGCCACGTCCTTGAACAGGGTGTGCAGGTCGACCTCCTGCTGGTACGAGCCGCCCATCGCGCTGCGGTGCGTCTGGCCGACGATCGCGACCACCGGCACATGGTCCAGTTTGGCGTCGTACAGGCCGTTGAGCAGGTGGATCGCGCCGGGGCCCGAGGTGGCCGCGCACACGCCGAGCCGGCCGGAGAACTTCGCGTAGCCGACCGCCTGGAAGGCGGACATCTCCTCGTGCCGCGACTGGATGAACCGGGGCCGGTCCTCGGCCCGCCCCCAGGCCGCGAGCAGCCCGTTGATGCCGTCGCCCGGGTAGCCGAATACCTGTTCGACTCCCCAGTCCCTCAGCCTGCGCAAGATGTGATCGGCGACCGTGGTGCTCATACTGGAACCTCCCGGAGTGTGATCTCCCGGGCGAGTCACCCGCCGGCGGAATGAAAAACTTCGAATGTGTTTGCTCGGCATGATCCGGGGCAGGCGCATAACAGTGCTTCGGACAGGAGGCACGTCCGTGGAAGAGGCGATTCCCCTCACGGGTGTGTCATTTCCTGTCACGTCCGCGCCCCCCACGGTGACCGTCCATCCCAGAAGCACCATCCAGGGAGTTGCGACGCACCATGCGTACCCAGGCGAGGCACCACCCCCACGACGACGCCCCCGACACGGCGGAAGCCTTCCGCACCCTTGCCGCGCTTCCTCCCGGTCAGCAGCGGGACACGCTGCGCGACCGGATCATCGAGGCGTGGCTCCCCATGGCCGAACGGCTCGCGGGACGGTTCCGCAGCCGCGGCGAGAGCTACGAGGACCTCCGGCAGGTCGCGTCGCTCGGCCTGGTCAAGGCCGTCGACCGCTACGACCCCGAGCTCGGTAACGCCTTCGAGAGCTATGCCGTACCCACCATCACCGGTGAGATCAAGCGGCACTTCCGGGACCACATGTGGACCCTGCACGTGCCGCGCCGGGTCCAGGACCTGCGCAACCGCGTGCGGTTCGCCACCCAGGACCTGTCCCAGACGATCTCCGGACGACGGCCCACCGTCGCCGAGATCGCCCAGCACGCGAACATGAGCGAGGAGGACGTCCTGGTCGGCCTCGAAGCCCTGGAGAGCTTCACGGCGCTGTCGCTGGACGCTGAGCTGCCGGGGAGCGAGGACGGCTACTCCCTCAGTGACGCGCTGGGGGCTGCCGACCCCGCGCTGGACACCGTGGTGGACAGGGAGGCCGTGAAGCCGCGGCTGGCCGCGCTGCCGGAGCGGGAACGGGCCATTCTGTACATGCGGTTCTTCGGGGACATGACGCAGAGCCGGATCGCCGAACAGCTGGGGATCTCGCAGATGCATGTGTCCCGGTTGATCAGCAGGTGCTGCGACCGGGTGCGCGACCAGGTGATGCATGACATCGCCTGACGCGGCGGGACGTGGGGGCCTGCGTGGGCGGTCGGCCGATTCGCGGCCGGCCGCCCTCCTGGTGCGCCCACGCGGAGCGTGTGCCGCGGCGGGGGATCCGCAGAGCGGCGGAGCGGCCTCGCGCGGCCGCGGTGGAGCGGCCCTGCCCGGGTGACGTTCCCGGCCGCGCGGGCGCGGGCGGCTCCCCGACGGGTCGGCGCTCCGGTACGGAGCCGGCGCACCGGCGGCGCATCGCGGCCGGACCCCCGTGGAGCGCACCGTCACCCGCTCGGCGGCCCCGTTTCCCGCGAATGGTGCCCGGCCGCGCGCGCCGCGCCGGGCCCGGCGCTCTGATGGACGCGGGGCACGGCCGTCGTGCCCCGCCCGCCGGAGCCGGCCGAAGGAGCCCCGCCCATGCGCCGCAGAGCCCGCGTCCTGTCCACCACCGCCCTGATCGGTGCCGTCCTGGGCACAGCGGCCCCGCCCTCCCACGCGGATCCGGCGGCCGAGGTGAACCCCCACTCCGTCGCACCGGGCGGCACGCTCACCTTCTCCGTCTCCTGCGACCCGACCGGCGGCCCCTCCCCCGAGACAATCGACGCCAGCTCCCAGGCCTTCGAACAGGGCACCGTCACGCTGCAGCGCCTCCCCGGCAACGACGACTCCGCGGGCGGCCCCTCCTACCAGGGCACCGCCAAGATCGCGCCGGCCGCGGACTTCGAGACCGGTGCCGACGCGGCGAACTCCGCCACCGAGTGGGGTGTGGACGGCCTCTGCCCGGCGGCCCCGGGCGGCGAGGGCAAGCAGTGGAGCGCCACCTTCGACGTCGCTCCGGCCGGCGATGCCCAGCTCCACGACATCGAGCGGTACCCCAGCCATCCGCCGACGCACCAGCCGACGAAGGACCCGACACATCCGCCGTCCCACCGGCCCACCCACCACACCGGCCACCCGACCGCCCCGGTCCAGCGGGGCGTCCACGCGGGCGGCGGCGGTGCCTTCACCGACTCCGTCCCGGCCATGGTCGCGGGAGGCCTGCTCATCGTGGGGGCGCTGGGCGCGGCCGCCCACCGACTGCGCCGCCGGGACCGGGGGACGCCGCCGCTGTGACCGGCGCAACGCATGCGGGCGCCCTTGGGGCGCGCGAGCCTGGGTACTGACAGGCCGAGGGCGCGTACGGCGCCGCCCCGGCGCGACGGCGAGCACTTGCGGCACGACGCACCACGACTGCGCGGAGGCACCCATGCGGGGGACGGATCCGGAAGGGCACGGCCCGGTCCGCTACGGCCCGCCCCTCCCCGCCCAGGGCCTGCCCGTGCTGCCCGAACTGGCCGCCGTGCTCTCCGCCGCCGCGAGCCGCCCCCACGCCGTACCGATCGGTGGTGATCCTGCCCTCCTGGACGCCGCCTGCGGCTACTGGGACCGCCGTGGACTGCGCACCGCACCGGACAGGGCCGCCGCCGCCCCCGGGGCCCCCGCCCTGCTCCTCGCGCTGACCGCCGCGATCGGCGGGGACGTCCTGCTCCCCCGCCCGTGCGCCGCCTGGTGGGAACCGCAGGCACGGGCGCTGGGCAGGTCCGTCTTCCCGGTGGCCACACCCGCCGAGTGCGGAGGCGTGCCGGACCCGTACGCGCTGCTGGAGACCGTGCGCAGGATCCGGGCCGAGGGCGGCGACCCCCGGCTGCTCGTGCTGTGCGTCGCCGACGACCCGACCGCCACCGTGGCCCCTCCCGAACTGGTGCACGAGACCATGGAGGCGGCGGTGGGGGAGGGGTTGCACCTGGTCAGCGACGAGACCTGGCGCGACACCGTGCACGATCCGCACGACACGGTGCTCCTCAGCCCCGCCGAGATGCTGCCCGACCGGGTCACCGTCGTCACCGACCTCGCCGGACCCTTCCTGCCGCCGGGCTGGCCGGCCGCGATCGCCCGGTTCCCCGCGAACGGGGGCGGTACGGGGCTGCGCGACCGGGTCCTCGACGTGCTCACCGCGATGGGCGCCCGGGTCGCCACCCCGGTCGCCGCGGCCGCCGCGTACGCCCTCGACGAGCCGGACCCCGTCACCGAACGGCTCGCCGCCGCCGTACGCCTGCACGCGCGCCTCGCCACCGCCGCGCACCGGGCCGTGGTGGCCGCCGGAGCGCTCGCCCTGCCGCCGCGCGCCGGACGGCATCTGTACGCCGACCTCGCCCCCCTGCGCTCGTCCCTCGCCGCGCACGGGGTCGGTGACGCCCAGGAGGCGGAGGACTTCCTCGGCGCCCGGCTCGCCATGCCCGCGCCCGGCGGCCACCGGTTCGGGGACGACCTCGGGGCACTGCGCGTCCGGCTGTCCACCGCCGCGTTCCTCGGCGCCACGGACGCGGAGCGCGCGCAGGTCCTCGACGCGGCCGACCCGCTGGAACTACCGCACGTGCAACGGGCGTTGACACTCTTCGGAGCGGGTTTCGAGGGTCTTCGATGACGAGGACCCGGGGGCGTACGCGCTCCGGCGGCCGGCCTTCGAGGACCTTGCCCCACGACCCCTGACGACGACGGTCCCGGCGATGCGGACAGCCTCGGCGAAGTGGGCGACCAGGGCGGCTCGTGCCACCCCGGCGGCGCAGGCGACCCCCGCGATGCCGGCAACCCCGGGCCCCTCTCCGCCTCTTGGCGACCTCCACCCCCAGTGACCTTCAGCGACGACGATTCTTCGTGACGACGCTCAGCGACGGGAGCATCCTCGATGACGCAGCAGTCCGAGTCGACCACCTCCGCCACGACCTCCTCCGCCTCCTCCTTCACGACCTTCACGACCACCGCCGAGGACACCGGCGGTCCGGGGCCCAGGGCCCTTTCCGAGCGGACCTTCGCCCACCCCCTCGCGCCGAACCCGCTCCCGCCCCACCCCCTGGCACCCCCGCCGCTCGCCGAGCCCCGCCCGCTCGGTGAGCGGCGCCGCTGGCCCCGTTCCTTCGCCGACCGGCTGACCACGCCTCTGCCCGGCCTGAAGGCCCTCGCCCGGTTCGCCCGCGAAGGCTCGGTCCGGCCGGGGCCCGACGGGCTCGCGGACATCCCGCGACTGCCGTACCGGCCCGGCCCGTTGCCCCGGGTGGACGCGCGTACCGTCGCCGTCTCCTGGGCGGGGCACGCGAGTTGGGTGGTGCGGATCGGCGGACTCACCGTCCTCACCGACCCCGTCTGGTCCCGTCGCATCCTCGGCACCCCGGCCCGGATCACCCCCGTCGGGCTCGGCTGGGACGCGCTGCCCCGGGTGGACGCGGTCGTCATCAGCCACAACCACTACGACCACCTCGACGCCCCCACCCTGGCGCGACTTCCGCGCGACACACCGGTCTTCGTGCCCGCCGGGCTCGGCCGCTGGTTCCGGCGGCGCGGGTTCGGCCGGGTCACCGAGCTGGACTGGTGGGAGGCGGCCGAACTGGACGGCGTCCGCTTCGACTTCGTACCGGCCCACCACTGGTCCAAGCGCACCCTCACCGACACGTGCCGCTCGCTGTGGGGCGGCTGGGTCCTCACCGCGCCGGACGGCAGGCGTCTGTACTTCGCCGGCGACACCGGTTACGGCCACTGGTTCTCCCTCATCGGCCGCCGCTATCCCGGCATCGACCTCGCCCTGCTGCCGATCGGCGCCTACGACCCCCGCTGGTGGCTCAGCGACGTCCACTGCGACCCGGAGGAAGCGGTCCGCGCCTTCCAGGACCTCGGCGCCCGTCGCATGGCCCCGATGCACTGGGCCACGTTCGTCCTGTCGGCGGAACCGGTCCTGGAACCCCTGACGCGGGTGCGGGCGGCATGGCGGGCGGCGGGCCTCCCCCGGGAGGACCTGTGGGACCTGCCGATCGGAGCCTCCCGGGTGCTCGGCTGACCCGGCCGGGGCACCCCCGCGCTCCCGGAGGGGTGAAGCCTCCTCCGGGAGCGCGGGGAACCGCGGTCCTCAGCGGACCAGCCGCCGCCACACTCCCGGCACCACGCTGAGCAGCAGGGTCAGCACGACCGCCGCCAGCACCCCTTCCCACGGCTCCTTGAACAGCGACCCACCCAGAACGCCGATCAACTGGTAGGTCACGGCCCACGCCAGGCACGCCGGCAGGTTCCCCCGCGCGAACCGCCGCAGCGGCATCTTCGCCAGCAGACAGGCCAGCATCACCGGGATGCGCCCGGCCGGCATCAGCCGGGACAGCACCAGCACGGCCACCCCGTGGTCGTCGAGCTTGGCCTGCGCCTGCGTCAGCCGGTCCTCGGGCGCCCGGCGGCGGATCGCCTCCAGCCAGCGCGAGCCGTTCTTGGAGCCCATCCCGCGCCGCCCCAGCCAGTACAGCGCGATGTCCCCGAGGAACGCGGCGACCGACGCCACCACGAACACCAGCAGCATGGAGAAGGGCGCCGACTGATGGAACGCCACCACCGCCGCCGAACTGACCAGCGCCCCGGTCGGCACCACCGGCACCAGCGCTCCGACCAGCACCAGCAGGAACAGCGTCGGGTAGCCGATCGCCTGCTGGGTGGACGCGTACGGCACGGGGGTGCTCACGGCGGCCAGGAAGATCACCGTGCCTCCTCCACGAGCCGTGCGGCCTCCGTCGGCCGGTGTCTCATCGCGCCACCCCCGGTCGAACGCTTTCCCCGTGTTCCAGCCGGTGCACCTCCACCCCGGGAGCGCGTGCCGCGGCAAGGCGGACGAACTCCTCACCGGGGGCATGGAATTCATGGGGGCGCACGGCGTCCAT
This sequence comes from Streptomyces sp. NPDC002324, assembly GCF_053593335.1. Taxonomy (NCBI): domain Bacteria; kingdom Bacillati; phylum Actinomycetota; class Actinomycetes; order Kitasatosporales; family Streptomycetaceae; genus Streptomyces; species Streptomyces sp. NPDC002324. Next base: position 142,222 of record NZ_JBSFCF010000019.1, on the reverse strand, counting down.
CCCGATCGGCCAGTACGTGCCGTAGTGCACGGGAACCGCGCTCCGGGGCGCGAGCAGCGCAAGCGCCTCCGCCGCGCGCCCCGCGTCCAGATGACCCTCGCCGAGATGCGGTCCCCAGCCGCCGACCGGCAACAGCGCCACGTCGACCGGCCCGACCTCGTCGGCCATCTCCCGGAACAGCCCGGTGTCCCCGGCGAAGTACGTCCGCGCGTCGCCCTCGATGACGAAGCCGAGCGCCGGCGAGCGGTGCGGCCCGACCGGCAGCCGCCGTCCGTCGTGCAGGGCGGGCACGGCACGGACGACCAGGTCACGAATGCTCAACTCGTCCCCGGCCGCCACCTCGCTGAGGCGCAGATGCGTCAGCCTGCGCAGCCCCGGAACCTGGCGCGACGCGCCCTTCGGCAGCACCAGCCGTGTCCCCGGGGCGAGTCGGGCCAGTGAGGGAACGTGCAGATGGTCGGCGTGCAGATGCGACACCAGCGCGACGTCCGCGACCGCCGCCTCCGCCGGGGGAGGCGCACCCCGGCGCCTGCGCAGATGCGCGAGCCGGCGCGCGAACAGGGGGTCCGTCAGCACTCTCGTGCCCGAGTCCTCCACGGTGCAGGTCGCATGGCCCCACCAGGTGATCTCCACCGGCACTCCGTTCGCCTCCTTCGCGCTACTCCCCCGAGCCTACGGGCTGGAGTAGGGTCTGCGGCCTGGGCCTGTCCGGCGGATCATGCCGGGGGGACAGGCGTGCCGGGCCCGTGTCCGCGGCTCGTTCCGCCGGAGGGGCTCCGGGACCCGGAGGGTGAGGGGGACACCATGGGAGACGAGGGAGCCGCGAGCGGCGCCTCCGGCGTGGCCTGCCAGGAGGCGGTGCGCGGGCGCGGCGGGCCGGCGGGACGCGGGACCGTGGTGCGGGTCGCGGCCATAGCGAGCCTCACGCCCCTGGAGGAGCTGGAGGCCGATCCCTTCCTGGTCGACTCCCGCAGCCAGCACGCCATGTGCGCCCGCTGGGCCGCCGAGCGCGGCTATGTGGTGACCCGCGAACTGCTCGTCCGCGCACTGCGCCCCGACCACTGCGCCCTGTGGGCCGATGTCGACGCCGGCCTCGTCGACCTCTTCGTCGCCCCCAGCCGCCGCGTCCTCGAACGCGCCCTCGCCTCCGTCGACGACTTCACCGCCGAGTGCGCCCGCCGCGGCATCCGCGTCGAGACGGTGGGCCGCGCCGAACCCGCCTACGACGCCCAGATGAAGGCCCGGGTCCACCGCCGTCTGTCCATGCCGACAGCGGGGTACGACGGCCGCTGAGCGGGAGTGCCCGTACTCCGGGAGTTCTCGTACCCCGGGAGGGCCCGTACCCCGGGAGTGCCCGTACCCCGGGGGCGCCGGACCGCACCCCGCCCCTGCCTCCGTGCCACCCCGGAACGCCACCCCGGCGCCCCCGACCCCTGTGACAGGCTGGGCCCAGGACCGGGACGGGTAAAGGTGGCCAGAACGTGGGCGGTGGTCGATGGCGAAGAGTGCTGAGCGGCGTCTGGCGGATGCTCGCCGTGTGGGCGGTGTCCACCCTGACGATGCTCGTGCTCGCGGGCGCGCTCCCCGACTTCCGGCTCCAGTCCGAGAGCGGTGAGAGCGCCACCCGGATCGCCGTCACCGCGGCCTTCGGCGCCGGCGCGTTCGGTCTGCTCTCCGCCCTCGTGTGGCCGCTGCTCGTGCGGGCGCTGCTGCTGGTGCCGGCGCTCGTCCTCGGCCTGCTCGTCTTCTTCCTGAACGGCTCGCTGCTCCTGCTCGCCCTGCGGATCAACCCCTCCGGCCAGGGGGAGGCCGCCCCCGAGACCGCCGTGGTGGTCGCCGCGGTGATGTCCGCCGTCGCCTCCGCCACCGGCGGCGCCCTCACCGTACGGGACGACGACGCCTACCGGCGCCGTCTGTACCGGCTGGCCGACCGCCGCCGCGGGCGCGCCGTCGGCGGCCCGGGGCCGGCCGGACCCGGCACCGTCTTCCTCCAACTCGACGGCGTCGGCCACGACGTGCTGGAGGCGGCGATGGACAAGGGCCTGATGCCGACCGTCGCCGGCTGGCTCGGCCGCCCGGCCGTCGGCACCGCCCGCCCCCGGCCCACCCACCGGCTCACGCCCTGGCGCACCGACTGGTCCAGCCAGACCGGCGCCAGCCAGCTGGGCATCCTGCACGGCACCAACCACGATGTGCCCGCCTTCCGCTGGTACGAGAAGGACACCCGGGAGGTGATGGTCTGCAACCGGCCCTCCGGCGCCGCCGAACTCCAGCGCCGGGCCATCGACCGCACCGGCGACGGCGGTCTGCTCACCGTCGACGGCGCCAGCCGCGGCAACCTCTTCAGCGGCGGCGCGGAGCAGCTCGCGCTCGTGCTGTCGATGGCCGCCCGCCGGGGGCGGCGCAACCGTTCCCGCGCCGGGTACTTCGCCTACTTCTCCGACCCGGCCAACGCCGTCCGCACCGCCATGTCCTTCGTCGCCGACGTCCTGCGGGAGACCGGCCAGTCCATACGCGCCCGGTTCGCGCAGCAGCGGCCCCGGGTCAAGCGCGGCGGCCTCTACCCCTTCATCCGCGCCTTCGCCACCGTCGTCGAACGCGATGTCGTCGTCTCCGCGGTGATCGGGGACATGTTCGCCGGCCGCGCGGCGATCTACGCGGACCTCGTGGCGTACGACGAGGTAGCCCACCACTCCGGCCCGCACAGCCGCGACGCCGCGAAGGTCCTCGAACGCCTCGACCGCTCCCTCGCGCTGATCGCCCAGGTCGCCGAACACGCCCCGCGCGCCTACCGGATCGTCCTCCTCTCCGACCACGGCCAGAGCCCCGGCGAGACCTTTCTCGGCCGCTACGGCCTCACCCTCGGCAACCTGGTCCGGGCCGGCTGCGGCCTGCCCGTGCCGCGGCGGGCCCGGCGCACCCACAGCGGCGCCGAGGCACGCACGGCGGTACGCGCCGCGCTGCGCATCCCCGTCGAGGAGCGCGTCGAGGAGTACCGGACCACGCGCCGCTCCGAGCCGGTCGTCCTCGCCTCCGGCAACCTCGGCCTCGTCTCCTTCCCGGACGTCCCCCACCGGATGAGCCGCGAGGAGATCGACGCCCGCCACCCCGCCCTGCTCTCCACCCTCGCCAACCACCCCGGCATCGGATTCGTCCTCGTCCGCAGCGAGGAGCACGGCGGCGTCGTGCTCGGCGCCCACGGCGCGGAGGTCCCCATCGGCGACCTGAGCGACGAACACCCCGGCCCCCTGGCCGACTTCGGCCCCGGCGCCGCCGACGCCGTACGCCGCACCCACGGCTTCCCGCGCACCGCCGACATCATGGTCAACTCCTGGTACGACCCCGAGGAGGGCGAGGTCCTCGCCTTCGAGGAGCAGATCGGCTCCCACGGCGGCCTCGGCGGCTGCCAGTCCCGCCCCTTCCTCATGTCCCCGCTGGCCCTCTCGGAACCGGTGGAGGAGGGCGAGCCTCTGGTCGGCGCGGAACACATCCACCGGGTACTGAGACGATGGCTGCGCGAGTCGAACGGCCCCCAGGTGCCGCTCGCGGCCCACGCCGACGCGCCCCAGAGGGGCGCGGGGAACGGCGAGACCGGCCACGACGAACCCGCACCCGCCGACGAACAGAACCCGGCAGACGCATAGGCACCCGGCCCACAGGAAAATGGGCTGCGCCGCACAGGACGGTCGACACACACTGTTCGCACCGGACGCCGCACATCCGCGCGTCCACACGAACACCTCCCGGAGCCCACACCTTGCAGGCAGCCGTCACCGTCACACCCTCCCGCATACCCGAACTGCTGCTCGGCCTCGCCACCGTCCGCCCCGTCTTCGTCTGGGGCGCCCCCGGCATCGGCAAGTCCTCCCTGGTCAGGGCCTTCGCCGAGTCGCTGGGCCTGGAGTGTGTGAGCCTTCTGGGCACCCAGCTGGCGCCGGAGGACCTGATGGGCGTACCGCAGATCCGGGACGGGCGCTCGGTGTTCTGCCCGCCGGAGGCCATCGCCCGCGACGAGCCGTACTGCCTGTTCCTGGACGAGCTGAACGCGGCCACCCCGGACGTGCAGAAAGCCTTCTACTCACTGATCCTGGACCGCCGGATCGGCGCCTACGAGCTGCCGAAGGGGTCGATCGTCATCGGCGCCGGCAACCGGGCCACCGACAACGCGCTCGCCCGTCCCATCGCCTCCGCCCTCGTCAACCGTCTCACCCACGTCCACCTCCGGGCGTCCGCGACGGACTGGCTCGGCTGGGCGCGGGAGAGCGGCATCCACCCGTGGGTCCTGGACCACCTCACCGACCGCCCGGACCACCTGTGGTCCAAGCCGCCGAAGACCGAGGAGCCGTTCTCCACGCCCCGCTCCTGGCACATGCTCTCCGACGCGCTGCACTCCTTCGGCCGCGACCTCGACGAGGAGACCCTGAAGGTCCTCGCGCACGGCACGCTCACCCCCACGCACGCGGTCGCCTTCTGCGGCTACGTCAAGATCGTGCGCAGCCGGTTCGGCATCGAGGCGATCCTCAAGGGCGAGGCCGGCTGGCCCCACCGCGTGGAGGACCGCGACCTGCTCTACTACCTCGCCGACTCCTTCCGCGGCAGGCTGATCAAGGAGCTGCCCGCGAGCAAGCAGCACATGTCGGCGAACGGGCGGCAGACCGCGTACCGCGCCAAGTCGCTGCTGGTGCAGCTCGCCGAGATCTCCGTCGAGGTCGCCCAGACCGTCATCGCCTCCGACGCCGACGGCAACCCCGTCCTGCCCGCCTGGTTCCTCGTCGAGGCGGCCCGGGACATGCCCCGGCTGGTGGAGGCCCGCCGGTGAGCGCGTCCGGCGGCAAGGGCAAGGGCACACGGAAGACCCGACGGGACCTCGCCGCAGAGGCGTTCGAGGCCGGGCTCGCGACGGTGCGGGGCAACTCCGCTCTCCGGGCGGTCGGGTTCGACACCTGCCGCAAGGAGAAGTGCGACCACGCGCCCCGCGACGGGCTCGTCCGCGTCGACTCCGAGGGCGTGCTGCACGCGCACCCCGACCGGCTCGCCGAACCCGAGACCTGGGCCTGGGCCCTCGCCCACGCCGCACTCCACCTCGGCTTCGGGCATGTCCCGGCGGCCCAGGGCGTGCGCGAACAGCCCGACCGCTTCGACGTCGCCGCCCGCTGTGTGGCCGTCAACCGCTTCCTGCTCACGTTCCCCGTCGGCCTGCCCCCGGTGCACATGCCCAGCCGCTACCCGGACGGCGACGAGGAGCGACTCGCCGCCCACTGGCGCCGCGACGGGCTCCCCACGGCGTACGAACGCTGTGGTACGGCCGGCACCGAACCCGACCAGATCCTCCTGAACCGGCCCAGGTGGCGGCCGCCGCCACCGGACTGGCAGCTCGCCTTCGCCCACTCCCTGACCAGCACGATGTCGGCCGCGATGGACATGGCCGGCGGCCGCCGCGAGTCCCTGTACGACGAGCCGATCCTGCGGCGGCCCTGGGAGAAGGCGCTGAGCTGGTTCATCTCCTCCTACCCCCTGCTCGGCGGCATCGCGGCCGGCATCCGGATCGTCGCCGACGTCGAACTCGCCCACGCCCACGGCATCGCCGTCGCGGCCGTCGACGCGGACGCGGGCGAGATCTACATCAACCCGCTCCGGCGGTTCGAGGACGAGGAATGGCGGTTCATCCTCGCCCACGAGATGCTGCACGCCGCCCTGCGCCACGGCGACCGCTGCGGCACCCGCGACCCGTACCTGTTCAACATCGCCGCCGACTACGTCATCAACGGCTGGCTGCGCGAGATGGACGTCGGCACCATGCCCGACGGCCTCCTGCACGATCCCGAGCTGGCCGGTCTGTCGGCGGAGGAGGTGTACGACCGGATCGTCGGGGACCTGCGCCGGATGCGCCGGCTGTCCACCCTGCGCGGCAAGGGCGCGGGCGACATCCTCGGCGGCCCGCTCGGCTCCCCGGGCGACTACGTGGACCTCGACGAGTTCTACCGCCGTGGCCTCGCCCGGGGGTTCGACCTGCACGAGCGGCAGGAGCGCGGCCTCCTGCCCGCCGGACTGGTCGAGGAGATCCGCGCCCTGAGCCATCCGCCGCTGCCCTGGGACGCGCGACTCGCGCGCTGGTTCGACGAGTTCGTGCCCAGCCCGCAGGCCGTACGGACCTACGCGCGCCCCTCGCGCCGCCAGTCGGCGACCCCCGACATCCCGCGCGCGGGACGGTACTTCCCGCCCGAGGAGATCGCCCGCTGCACCTTCGGCGTCGTCCTCGACACCTCCGGCTCCATGGACCGCACCCTGCTCGGCAAGGCGCTGGGCGCGATCGCCTCGTACGCCGCCGCCCGGGACGTGCCGGCCGCCCGGGTCGTGTTCTGCGACGCGGCCCCGCACGACGCGGGCTTCCTGCCGGTCACCGAGATCGCCGGGCGGGTGCGCGTGCACGGGCGCGGCGGCACCGTGCTGCAGCCGGGCATCGACCTGCTGCAGCGGGCCGACGACTTCCCGCCGGGCGCTCCCGTCCTCGTCATCACCGACGGCTGGTGCGACGTGCTGCGGGTGCGGCGGGAGCACGCCTATCTGATTCCACAAGGTGCTCGTCTGCCGTTCACCGCGCGGGGGCCGGTGTTCAGGGTGAGATGAGGCTCCAACCGCCCGGAGTGTGATCGGATGGGGGCACGGAACCCGGCAACGGGACCCCATCGAAAGGACTCATCGTGGCAACCACGCGCACCGCACACACGGTCTGGGAAGGCGAGCTCCTCAAGGGCACCGGCACCGTCACCTTCGACTCCTCCGGCATCGGTTCGCAGCCGGTGTCGTGGCCGTCGCGCGCGGAGCAGGCGAACGGCAAGACCAGCCCCGAGGAACTGATCGCGGCCGCCCACTCCAGCTGCTTCTCCATGGCGCTCTCGCACGGCCTCACCGGCGCGGGCACCCCGCCCACCCGTCTGGAGACGAAGGCCGACGTGACCTTCCAGCCCGGCGAGGGCATCACCGGCATCCACCTCACCGTCCGCGGTGAGGTCCCCGGCCTGGACGCGGCCGGCTTCCAGGAGGCGGCCGAGGGCGCCAAGAAGAACTGCCCGGTCAGCCAGGCCCTGACCGGCACGACCATCACGCTGACGGCCGAACTGGCCTGACGTGGCGCGCCGTACGCCCCATTGACGAAAACCCCCTCGGGTTCTGTGCTGGTGATGGGAACACCGGGCGGAACCTTGGGGAAGGGGACGGCGATGGGGCGTGCGGTCGGGGTCGATCTCGGTACGACGAACTCGGTGGTGGCCGTGCTGGAGGGCGGCGAGGCGACGGTCGTCGCCAACGCGGAGGGGCAGCGGACCACACCGTCGGTGGTGGCGTTCGCCAAGAACGGCGAGGTCCTGGTCGGCGAGGTCGCCAAGCGGCAGGCCGTGACGAACGTGGAGCGCACGGCACGCTCCGTCAAACGCCACATGGGCGACGCGAGTTGGCGCTTTCCGGAGCAGGGGTCCGTGGACGGCACCCGTCTCCGGGCCCAGGAGCTGTCCGCGCGCGTCCTGCAGAAGCTGAAGCGGGACGCCGAGTCCTACCTCGGGGAGGATGTCACCGACGCCGTCATCACCGTGCCCGCGTACTTCGACGACGCCCAGCGGCAGGCGACCAAGGAGGCGGGCGAGATCGCGGGCCTGAAGGTCCTGCGGATCATCAACGAGCCCACGGCCGCGGCCCTCGCCTACGGCCTGGACCGGGGCGAGGAGCAGACCGTCCTCGTCTTCGACCTCGGCGGCGGCACCTTCGACGTCTCCCTCCTGGAGATCGGCGACGGGGTCATCGAGGTGAAGGCCACCAACGGCGACACCCGCCTCGGGGGCGACGACTGGGACCAGCGGATCGTCGAGTACCTCGTCACACGCTTCCGGGGGCAGTACGGCGTCGACCTCGGCAACGACAAGATGGCGCTCCAACGGCTGCGCGAGGGCGCCGAGAAGGCCAAGATCGAGCTGTCCAGCTCCTCCGAGACGTCCGTCAACCTGCCGTACATCACCGCCTCCGACCAGGGGCCCCTCCATCTGGAGGAGAAGCTGACGCGCGCCCGGTTCCAGGAGTTGACCGCCGACCTGCTGGAGCGCTGCCGGACCCCCTTCCACCAGGCTGTCAAGGACGCGGGCGTGAAGCTCGCCGCCGTCGACCGTGTCGTCCTCGTCGGCGGCTCGACCCGGATGCCCGCCGTGAGCGACCTGGTGAAGGAACTCACCGGCAGGGACCCGCACAAGGGCGTGAACCCCGACGAGGTCGTGGCGGTGGGCGCCGCGCTCCAGGCGGGTGTCATCCGGGGCGACGTGAAGGACGTGCTGCTGCTCGACGTCACCCCGCTGTCCCTGGGCATCGAGACCAAGGGCGGCATCATGACGAAGCTCATCGAACGCAACACGACGATCCCGACCCGCCGTTCGGAGATCTTCACCACGGCCGCCGACAACCAGCCCTCGGTCGGTATCCAGGTCTACCAGGGTGAACGGGAGATCGCCGCGTACAACAAGAAGCTGGGCGTCTTCGACCTCACCGGGCTGCCTCCGGCGCCGCGCGGGGTCCCGCAGATCGAGGTGGCCTTCGACATCGACGCGAACGGCATCATGCACGTGTCGGCGAAGGACCTGGCGACCGGCCGCGAACAGAAGATGACGGTGACGGGCGGCTCGGCCCTCCCCAAGGACGACATCGACCGCATGATGCGGGAGGCCGAGCAGTACGCCGACGACGACCGCCGGCGCCGCGAGGCCGCCGAGACCCGCAACCACGCCGAGCAACTCGTCCACCAGACGGAGAAGTTCCTCCGCGAGAACACCGACCGCGTCCCCGCCGACAGCCGTCCCGAGGTCGAGTCCGCCGTCGCCGACCTGAAACGCCTTCTGGAGACTCCCGAGGACACCGCCGCCCTGCGCGCCGCCACCGAGCGCCTGGCTACCGTCAGCCAGCGCATGGGCCAGGCCATGTACGCGGCGGCCGCGGCCTCCGCCGCCCCGGCCGGCGGACCGCCGCCCGGCCCTACCGACGAGGAGGGTGTCGTCGACGCGGAGATCGTGGACGACGGGAAGGGGCCCACGGGGGGAGGGGCGTAGACCGGGCGCGGACCGTCGGTTCGGCGAGCGGCCGAAGCTCAGTACCGCTCGCGGTAGTGCCTCAGCAGCGTCCTCGTCCGCTCGGCCGACGCCGCGTGCGCGGCCATGTGGTCGAGGACTTCGAGGTGGAGCGCGACCTCGGTGCGGGAGTCGAGGTAGAGGGCGCCGGTGAGGTACTCGGTGTACACCATGTCGGGGAGTTCCGGTTCGGCGAAGCGGAAGAGCGAGAAGGGGGCGTAGGTGCCCGGGTGGGGCCCGTCGGCGAACTCGCAGACCTGAAGGATGACGTGGTCCTTCTCGGTGCTCTCCAGCAGCCGGTCGATCTGGTCGCGCATCACCTCGGAGCGGTTGCTCACCGGACGTCTGAGGGCCGTCTCGTCCATGATCACCCAGAGGTGCGGCGGCGTCTCGCGGGTGAGGAGCTTCTGTCTCTCCATCCGCAGCGACACATGGCGTTCGATGGTCTCGGGACCGGTCCGGCCGACGGTCCCGGCCTCCATCACGGCGCGCGCGTACTCCTCGGTCTGCAGCATTCCCGGCACGAAGTGCGGCTCGTACTGCCGGATCAGATGCGCCGCGCCCTCCAGGCTGACGTACACGCTGAACCAGTCGGGCAGCACGTCGTGGAACCGCTGCCACCAGCCCGGCTTGTTCGCCTCCTCGGCCAGCTCCACGAACGCGGCGGCGTCGGCCTCGCCGACGCCGTACGTCGACAGCAGGACCTGGACGTACGGGATCTTGAGCGCGACGTCGGCCGTCTCCATGCGCCGTACGGTGGCGGGGGCGACGTGCAGGACGCGCGCGGCCTCCTCGCGCTTGAGCCCGGCGGCCTCACGCAGCTCCTGAAGACGTCTGCCGAGCACCACCTGACCGACGGTCGGGGCGGGCCGCCGCTCACTCACGTCACGCCTCCCCACGCGCCGAGGTACCTCACCAGTCTGTCATGTTCCGGTGTACATCTCACAGGGGCGGCCGGAACGGTCGCCCCGGGTTCCGGATACGGGCTCGCCCCCGTCAGGACGACAGTGAGCGCAGGTACGCGCCCGTCGCCGGGTCGGCCGGGAGGAACGTCTCGATGGCCAGCTCGGCCACGGTCACGTCCATGGGGGTGTTGAACGTGGAGACCGAGGAGAGGAACGACAGCACCCGGCCCTCGTGCTCGATCCGCAGCGGCAGCGCGAGGCGGGCCGCCGCGCCCGCACCGGGATCCTCGCCGGGATCGCCGTCGGGCACACCCGGCGGCAGCGGATACGCCGCCACCTCCTCGTAGAGTGCGCGCAATGGCTCCGAGCGGAGCAGCGCCAGCTGCCGTCCCATCTGCTCCAGCAGATGCCCCCGCCAGGCGCGCAGGTTCTTGATGCGCGGCGCCAGGCCCTCCGGGTGGAGGGTCAGCCGCATGGCGTTGAGCGGCGGCACGAGCAGCGACTCGGGCACGCCGTCGAGCAGCATGAGGATGCCGCGGTTGGCGGCCAGCACCTCGTACGTCGCGTTCATCACCAGTGCGGGATACGGTTCGTAGCCCTGGATCAGCCGTTCCACGCCCTCGCGCAGGGCGGCCATCGACGGGTCGTCCAGCGGGGTCCGCGGGTAGTGCGGGGCGTAACCGGCCGCGAGAAGCAGGGCGTTGCGCTCGCGCACCGGTACGTCCAGGTGCTCGGCCAGCCGCAGCACCATCTCCTCGCTCGGCCGGGACCGGCCCGTCTCGACGAAGCTGATGTGCCGTGCCGAGGACCCGGACCGCAGGGCCAACTCCAGTTGGCTGACCCGGCGTTGCTCCCGCCAGGCCCGCAGCAGCGGGCCCACGCCCGGGTCGAAGGGGGCGGGAGGCCGCCGCGGGGCGCCGGTCGGGACAGTGGTCATGCGGAGAACGTAACCGAGGCGGCCGAGGAACGGCTCGTGTGCCACCCGCCGCCGCGGCCCCGAACGTCGTTCGCACGGCCGAATGTGTACGCCTCGACCCGTCGGCCGACCGTCTGACCTGGGAATCGGCCGCGCCGCTGTGGCACGCTGGGAGGAATCGCACGTCATGGAGGGGCGTCCCGGAAGGAGTGGGTCATGTCCGTCGCAGCCCTGTCGCAGAAGGAGATCGAGGACCGGCTGGCCAAGCTGCCCGGCTGGTCGCTGGCCGGGGACCGGCTGGCCCGTACCTACCGTCTGGGCTCGCACTTCGCGGCGACCGCGCTGGTCGTGCACATCGCCCAGACGCAGGAGGAGCTGAACCACCACTCCGACCTCACCCTCGGCTACGACACCGTCTCGCTGACCATCAGCACGCACAGTGCCGGGGGCGCCGTCACCGAGAAGGACTTCGAGCTGGCCCGCAGGGTGGAGGCGCTCGCGCCCGGCCACGGGGCGGGCTGAGGCGGATGCTGGACTACGACAAGGAGGCCGGCGACTACGACGCCCTGCGCGGCGGCGAGCCCCGGGCCGAGGCTGCCGCCCGCGCCGTACTGGGACTCGTCCCCGAGGGCACCCGGCGGCTGCTCGACCTCGCCTGCGGCACCGGGATCGTGACCCGGCGGCTCGCGGCCGCGCGGGACGGGATGCGGGTCACGGGCCTCGATCTCACCCACGCGATGGCGAGCCGGGCCGCCGCGCGGCTGCCCGGCTCCGTCGTGATCGGCGACGGGCGGCGGCTCCCGTTCCGCGACGGCGAGTTCGACGCCGTGACCAGCGTGTGGCTGCTGCATCTGCTGGGCGGTCCCGAGGACGTACGGGCCGTGGTCGGCGAGTGTGCCCGGGTGCTGCGCCCCGGCGGTGTCTACGTCACCACCGTGGACAAGGCCGCCGCGCACAACGTGGGCAGTGACATCGACGCCGTGCTCGCCCCGCGCCCCCGGGTCCCGGCCATGGACCCCGCGCCGGTCGTCGAGAAGTACGCCGGCGAACACGGTCTGCGCACCGCCGGACACGCCCGCTTCCCGGGCCGCGGCCAGGGCCGCAGCCCTCGCCGCACCGTCGCCGACCTGCGCCGCGGCTGGTTCGTGACCCTCCCGCCCGGGGATCCGCTGGCCGACGACTACGCGGTACGGCTCGCCGCCCTCCCCGACCAGGACCGGCCGCGCCCGGACCCGGAGTTCAGCCTGCGGGCGTTCCACAAGGACTGACCGGGAGTCCGGGGCGCGGAGGTCGCTCGTCCGAAAGGCGCGGCAACGTCCGGGGCGGGCCGCACCCGGACTCCCGCGCGTCGCTCAGCCCAGCGTCAGCGACACCTGGACGGGCAGATGGTCGCTGGGGAACTGGCCGCCGGACGCGAAGGTGTTGATCGCCGCCCGGTGCGCGGTGACGCCCGGTGTGGTCAGGATCCAGTCGATGCGGTCGCCGCCCGGGGTGAGGGGGCGGTAGCCGTGGAAGGTCGCGTACAGGTCGCCTCGCTCGGCCGCCGTGTCCCAGGTGTCGACGAGTCCGGCGCCCAGCATCGTGTCGTAGACGGAATTCCGGTGGGCGGCCACATTGAAGTCGCCGGTGACGACGAGGGGGAGCGCGGGGTCGAACCCGGCGACCCGCCGGGCGATCAGGGCCGCGGCCCGTTCGCGGGCGTACTGGCTCGCGTTGTCGAGGTGGGTGTTGAGGACGTGGAACTCTCTGCCGCCGTCCCGCAGATCCCGGAATCTGACCCAGGTGACCATACGGATGGAGCCGCCGCCCCAGGTGTTGGAGCCGGGCACGTCGGGGGTGTCGGAGAGCCAGAAGTGCTGGTACTCGACGGGCGCGAGCCGGCGGGTGTCGTAGAAGACCGCCATGAACTCGTCGCGGTTTCCGCCCGCCCGGCCGGTGCCGATCCAGCGGTAGTCCGGTCCGAGGTCGGTCTCGATGTCGAGCAGTTGCCGGTGGAGGCCCTCCTGGGTGCCGATGACATGCGGTGCCTCCTGCCGCAGCAGTGCCCGCATCACGGGCCGGCGCTCGGCCCAGCTGTGGGGCCGGGTGGTGTTCGCGTAGCGCAGGTTGAACGACATGGTGTCGAGACGGGGGCTGACGGCGGGCTCCTCTTCCGCCGCGGCGGCGGCGGGTCGGGCGGACAGTCCGGCGTTCGACAGGGGCAGCAGGACGGCCGCGGCGAGTGCGGTCCGGAGGCTGAGGCGACGCGTGACCCGGGCGTGGTTCGGCACTGGAGCTCCTTCTGCGGCGGCTTCCGGGCGAGTGTGCGCACAACAGTGTGGAACTGCTTCCCATGGTAGGCATGAACATGTCGATAGATCGAGGTGTATGCGACCCGAAAAGATCAAAGCACCCGAAGCGCACGAAGAGGGCGCGCGCCCGACCCAGGCGCGCGCCCTCTCCTCGTCCTGCCCGGGGTGTCAGGTCACCGTGCAGGACTGGTCACCGAGCTTGAACGCGGTCGGTCTGCCGTTCGTCCCCGACCAGCTGCCGGTGAAGCCGAAGCTCACCGACGAACCGGCCGCCACATTGCCGTTCCAGGTGATGTTCCTGGCCGTGACCGCCGACCCGGACTGCGTATGGGCGGCGTTCCAGATCTGGGAGACACTCTGGCCGTCGGGGAAGGTCCAGCCGAGGGACCAGCCGGTCCACGCGCTCGTGCCCGTGTTGGCGAGGCGCACATCCGCCTGGAAGCCGCCCGACCACTCGTTGGTGACCTTGTACGTCACCGCGCAGGCCCCGGTCGGCTGGGGTTCGGGGTCCGGATCCGTACCCCCGCCGCCCCCGCCCGTGTCGGAGGAGTCGCCGTAGACGATCCCGCGCCCGTTCGTCGAGACATAGACCCGCCCGTACACCCTCGGGTCACCCGTGATCGCCCCGCCCGTCCAGCCCCACTGGTGGGCGTCGTCGTTGATCCGGGTCCAGCTCGCGCCCTTGTCCGTCGAACGGAAGATGCCGCGCACCCCGCCGATCCTGGCGCTGGTGAAGAGCGTCTGGTACGAGGCGCCCGAGGCCGCCTTGCCGAAGCCGATCGTGTCGGCCTGCTCGACGCCGGAGACCTTGGTGAAGGTGGCGCCCGCGTTCGTGGAGTGCCACAGGCCGTACGCCCCGTCCGTCGCCCCGCCCGCCAGCCACACGTCACCCTTCACCCCGGGCAGCGCCTTGAAGCGCACGCTGTCGCCGCTCGGCAGGCCGGTCGCGTTCGACGCGGTGAAGGTCGCGCCGCCGTCCGAACTCACGTAGAACTTCCCCGACTTGAAGCCGTAGAAGGTCTTCGGGTCCACCCGGTCGGACTCCACGATCGCGTCGGCCGGGATGCCGCTCGACGCCGACCACGAGGTGCCGAAACCGGTCGTGTACCGCACGCCCGTGCCCGCCGGACTCCACACGAACCGGCTGCCGTCCGAGGCCGCCGCGACCGTACCGCCGCCGCTCACACCCGAAGGGTCGGTCCCGGCGAACCAGTTGGCCCCGTTGTCCGTGGAGAAGGCGATGTGCGGGCCGGAGTCCAGGTTGCCGACCCGCACGACCGTGTTCGGCTGGGACTCGGCGTAGTCCAGACTCGTCGTCGTCGTGAAGTTCGGCTGGGTGAACATCATCGACGGGACCTTGGTCAGATCCGTGTGCCGGAAGCCGCCGATGTCACCGAGCGCGCTCAGCAGCGGGGCCCCGGACGGGGGCGAGGCCAGGTCGAGGACGGCCGTCTCCTCCAGTCCGCGCACCATCGGCCTGATGGCGAACTGGCCGCCGCTGTCCCAGTTCCCCAGGTTCTCCGTGCCGTAGATCGTGGCTCCCGTCCCGTACATCATCCGGTTCGAGTCGAACGGGTCGATCTCCAACGCCTCGGTCATCCAGCCGAGTTTGGGGCTCTGCTCCGGCGGCGAGGGGTTGGCGCCCCAGGTGAGCCAGGGAGAGGACGAGACATCCATGGTGAAGCGGTTCGAGCGGTTCGGATAGGAGGAGTAGTCCCACGCCTTCGTCCAGGTCGCGCCGCTGTCCGTCGAGCGGAAGATCTGCGTGTCCGGCCACCAGGAGCTGTACGCCGTCGCCATCACCGTGCCCGGATCCTGCCGGTCGACGGTCAGCCCGCTGAAGCCGTAGTGGGTGTCGGCCTCCGCCACCGGGCTGATGTTCGTCCAGGCGCCCGTCGCGGTCGTGTACCGCCACAGCTGGCCCTTGCCGCCGTCGTAGGGGCCGCCCTTGTCGCTGTACGACAGGTACAGATGGCCGTTCGTCGCGTCGAGCACGCCCTTGTGCGCCAGATATCCGGTCGGCTGCCCGGCCACCCGCGACCAGGTCGCGCCCGCGTCGGTCGAGCGGTAGACGGCGTTGTCCTTGTCGGCGACCCCGACGTAGACGGTCTTCGTCGCGTTGCCGGACGTCCCCGTGGTCTCGTCGAAGGTGACCCAGACGATGCCCTGGTTGTCGCTGTTGTACCCGCTCGTGTCGGACGGATCGGCCACGTAGTTGCCGACGTTGGGGAAGTTCGTCACCTGCGACCAGCCGGCCCCCGAGTCGGTCGAGCGCCACAGACCCTTGCCGCTGGGGGCGCCCAGGTACAGCACGCTGCTCTTGTTCGGATCGACGGCCAGCCGCTCGCCCATGCCCCGGCCGGGCATGTTCCCGCCCAGCTTGAACGGCAGGTCGGCCTTCCGCCAGCTCGCGCCCCGGTCGGAGGACCGCAGGATCGCCCCGTTCCCCGGGTCCCAGCTGTTCGTGTACGTACCGGCCGCCACGTACACCTTGTCGGGATCGACCGGGTCGGAGGCGAGACTCACCACCCCCGTGTGCCCCCAGTCGTCCCAGCCGACGGAATCGAGGAGCGGGGTCCAGGTCTTCGAGGACTGCACCCAGCGGTAGGCCCCGCCGATGTCGGTCCGGGCGTAGGCGAGGTTGCGTTCCTTGCGGTTGAAGACGATCCCGGGGACGAAGCCGCCGCCGTCGATGCGGGCGTTCTTCCAGGTGTAGGTGTCGGCGGCGACGGACACCGACCGGTCGGCGCTGCCGGCCCGCTCGGCGGCCATCACGGGTGGGGAGCCCGCGAGCAGGCCGGCCGCGAGAGCCAGGACGGTGGTGAGGATGCGGGTTCTTCGCAACGTGGGGGGTCCTCTCCTGACGAGTGGGGGGAAGTTCTCAGAAAAGGGCACACAGACCCCGCGCCCGTGCAGGGCGCGGGGCTGTGCGCGGTGCTCGGTGTGCGGTGCCTACTCCAGGAGTTCCGCGTACGCGCCCATGGCCAGGGCGATGTCGGCCTGGGCCCAGAACCGGTGGTACGTGAAGGAGGGCGCGGCGCCACCGGCCAGGTACGCCTCGATCTTCGACCACGCGGGGTCGTCCTCGTAGAACGACCGGATCGACTCGAACGTCGACGACGAGTTGATCGTGTCCCCGTTCGGCATCGTCCCGGTCCATCCGCTCGGCACGTACACCCGGTCGTCGAACCGGTTGTAGTCGGCCCGCGTCTCGGGCACGGCGATCCCGAGCCCGTCCTGGTGGTGGTCCCACATCCCGTCCAGCAGCGCCTTCGCGACCCGGGCCGCGTCGGCGTCACCGGAACGGTCGGCGTAGTACGTCAGCGTCTTGGCGTACGCGGCCGCCACACCCACGTCGTCGGTGTAGTCGGCGACGGTGACATGAAGTCCCGCGTTGGCGCCGGGACTCGACGCGCTCCATGTGTCGGGCGCACCCGACCACTGAAGTGTCGACGGAATCCGGTAGGTCCCGTCCGGGTTGACCGTCGTCTTCGACAACGCCCAGTCGACCCACTTGTCCAGCACGGTCTTCGCGGCCGCGTTGCCCGTCTGCTGGTAGTACTCGGCGACCCGCTCCATGGACCACGCCTGGAAGCCGAACCACTGGTTGGACGGCGGGTCGTGGTACACCGGCTTCTCGTCGTAGAACATGCCGTAGAAGGTCGGCGTCCCGGCCGGGGGAGTGGCGTAGCGCCCCGCCCAGCTGTTGGTGGCGCCGCCGGCGATGCCGCCCTCGTTGGACTGCAGCCAGCGGTAGAACTCGATCTGCCGGTCGAGGGACTTGGCCCAGTCCGCCTGCCCGGTCGCCGACTTCGGCTTCAGCGGGGCGTAGTTGGCGAGCGCGTAAGCGGCCAGCGGGTTCTGGTAGCCGCCGTGCGTGTGGCTGGAGCCGATGCGCCAGGCCCAGCCGGCGCTGGTGTCCGTGGCGCCGCCCCACGCGTAGTACCAGGAGAGCAGGTAGAAGGAGGAGTCCTTGCCGGTGCCCGCGGGGCAGCTGGTCGGACCCACACAGTTCCCGATCTTCTTGAAGTACTTGTCGTACATCGCGTAGCGCAGATAGTCGCCCATCTTCGCGGCCTTGCCGATGGTCGCGGAGACGTCGCCGCCCTTGCCCTGCGCCTTGGCCCACTTGTCCGCCCAGTACGCGGCCTGCACGGCCCGCGCGTCGGCGTCCGGGGCGTTGGTGAACTTCCACTGCTTGGCGTAGGAGGCGTCACCGGTGAACAGGTCCAGGTAGCCGTTCCTGCCGCCGTACTTGAACTGGTCGCAGGTGGGCTGCGGGACGGTCTCCCACACGGACTCCTGCGGCCCGCGCTGGAAGGTGTTGATGTACGACGGACCCGTGTCGGCCGGCCCCGCCTCGCACTTGCCGGGGGAGTTGCCGTAGCCGTAGACGTTGTCGACGTCCTGCAGCCAGTGCATGCCGTACACGTCGTCCGTGCCGTAGGCGCTCTTCAGCTCCGCGGCGATGGGGTCCGGGCCGACCGAGACACCGGTGTTGAGCTGCGCCGGGTACTCGCCCGGGGTGTCGTGCTCGGGTGCGTAGGTCGCCGGCTTGGAGGCGTTGTAGAAGGAGTTGGTGGGCTGGTCGGGCTTGGTCGGGATCATGTACTTCTCCATGATCTCCCAGGCCCCGTTGAACTTGGACCAGTCGCCCGTCACCTTGCCGTACATGGCCTGCAGCCACAGGAGGTAGCTGTACGCCTCCGACGTGGTCTCATGGCCGTGGTCCGGCGCCTCGACGATCAGCGTCTCCACCGAGTGGTACGGGATGCCCTCGGGGGAGAAGTAGCCGTTCGCCGGGTTGGTGATCTTGCCGTACATCTCCAGGAAGCGCTCGTCGTACGTGCTCGACGCGGCCAGCTGGGTCACGGTCACCGAGGCCTTGGCGTGGCCGGTGGCCGTCGAGTCGAAGACCGCCGAGCCGGTGCCCGAGGCGTTCGCGCCGATGGTCACCTTCTGCGCGGTGTTCCAGTTCGACGGCGTGAAGGTCAGCGACCCGCCGCCCGTCACGGAGAGCCCGGTGTTGCCGGACGCCCGCGCGGTCGCGACCGTCACGTTCCCGGACGGCTGTGTCGACAGTTTCACGTCATAGGTGCCCGACTGGCCCTGGCGGACGCCCAGTTGCGTTGGCGAGACCACCACGGCGGGACCCGAGGCGACCGTGATGCCGACCGGCGTGGAACTCCCCGACGCGCCCAGGCTGTCGTACGCCTTGGCCACCAGCGAGTGACTGCCCACGGACAGCCCGGTGGCCGAGTGGGTGTACGGCGAGGTCGTGTCCGTGCCCAGCAGCGTGGTGTCGTCGTAGAACTCGACCTTCGTGATCGTCGCGCTGTCCGCGGCGGCGGCGGTGGCCGCCATCGGCACCGCGGTGCCCTGCGAGTACACCGCGCCCGGCGCCGGGCTGGTCAGCACCGTGATCGGCGGCTGGTGCGCGCCCACACACGTGGTGCCGTTGATCGCGAAGTCGGTCGGCGCCGCGTTCGCGCCGCTGTACGTGAACTGGGCACCGGTGGTCACGGCGGCCCCGACGGCGATCCTGCCGTTCCAGGAGGCGTTCTTCGCCGTCACCGCCTTGCCGGACTGCGACCAGGTGCCGCTCCAGCCGTTGCTGAGCGTCTGGTTGCCCGCGTAGGCGTAGGTCAGGGTCCAGCCGTCGATGGCTTCCGTACCCCGGTTGGTGATCGTCAGCTCGGCGGTGAAGCCCGAGCCCCAGTCATTGGTCTTGTAGTCGACGTTGCAGGCGACCGCGGCCGCGCTGGCGGAGGTCGATCCGGTGCCGAGCATCGTCAAGGGGAGGGCGAAGGCCGCGACCACGGCCGTCCACAGACGCCGCGAGGCACGGCGTCTCCGTCTGGGGTGCATGCTCTGGTTCCTTCCGTGCGGCTCTGGCGAAGGTGGGGGCGGAGCGGCAACAACAAGCCTTGAACCAGTGGGAGCGCTCCCATATTGAGGAGGAGGGCGCAAGGGGTCAAGGCGTTTGAAGAGTCGAAATGATTCGATCAGGCCGAAACAATTCATCGATCGCAATAACGCAAGACCTCTGTCTTTTACCGTGACTTGGCGCTACCTTCACGAGCACCAGTGGGAGCGGTTCCACCAGTCGACGCGTTCGTCCCAGACGCGTCCGAGCTGCGAGGGACGCTCGAAGAACCCCCAGCGTTCAGGTCTTTTACTCGCCTCGGCGACAGCGCGACGACTCCTCCTCGTACACCCCACTACGGAAGAGGAAACCCGCACTCATGAGCCGTACCAGAACAGCACTCCTGGCTGCGTTGGCGCTGGTCGCCGGCGCGACCGGGACCGCCATGGCAGCCGTGCCGGACGACGCCGGCGTCCAGGCGGTCCCCTGCACGGTCGACTACAAGGTCCAGAACCAGTGGTCGACCGGTTTCACCGCCGCCGTCACGATCACCAACAACGGTGCGGCCAAGTCCTCATGGGCCGCGAAGTGGTCGTACGCCGGGAACCAGCAGGTCACCAACGGGTGGAACTCCCGGATCACCCAGAGCGGTTCGTCGGTGACCGCCGCCAACGAGACGTACAACGGCACACTCGCCACCGGCGGTTCGGTCAGCTTCGGCTTCCAGGCCTCCTACAGCGGCACCAACGCCCTCCCGACGACCTTCACGCTCGACGGCGTGACCTGCAACGTCGACGACGGCGGTGGCGGTGGCACCGACCCGGGCCCGGGCACGCCGGGCACGAAGGTCGACAACCCGTACGCCGGGGCCAAGGTGTACGTGAACCCCGAGTGGTCCGCGAAGGCCGCCGCCGAGCCGGGCGGCAGCCGGATCTCCAACCAGCCGACGGGTGTGTGGCTGGACCGGACCGCCGCCATCGCGGGCGCGGGCGGCAAGATGGGTCTGCGCGCCCACCTCGACGAGGCGCTGCGGCAGAAGGGCTCGGGCGAACTCGTCGTCCAGCTGGTGATCTACAACCTGCCCGGCCGTGACTGTGCGGCCCTCGCCTCCAACGGCGAACTGGGCCCCACGGAGATCGACAAGTACAAGACCCAGTACATCGACCCGATCAAGACGATCCTCTCCGACTCCAAGTACGCCGGCCTGCGGATCGTCACGACCGTCGAGATCGACTCGCTGCCCAACCTCGTCACCAACACGGGCAGCCGCCCGACGGCCGTCCCGCAGTGCGATGTGATGAAGGCCAACGGCAACTACATCAAGGGTGTCGGCTACGCGCTCAACAAGCTCGGCGACGTGCCGAACGTCTACAACTACGTCGACGCCGGCCACCACGGCTGGATCGGCTGGGACGACAACTTCGGTGCCTCCGCCACCACGTTCAAGGAGGCGGCGACCGCCGAGGGCGCCACGGTCAACGACGTCCACGGCTTCATCACCAACACGGCGAACTACAGCGCGCTGAAGGAGAACAACTTCACCATCAACGACTCCGCGGGCGGCAAGTCGGTCCGTGAGTCGAAGTGGGTGGACTGGAACCGCTACGTCGACGAGCTGTCCTTCGCCCAGGCCTTCCGCACCCAGCTGGTCTCGACCGGCTTCAACTCGAACATCGGCATGCTGATCGACACCTCCCGCAACGGCTGGGGCGGCGCCGCACGGCCCACCGGACCGGGGGCGACGACCACCGTCGACACGTACGTGGACGGCGGGCGCTACGACCGCCGCTTCAACACCGGCAACTGGTGCAACCAGGCCGGAGCCGGTCTCGGCGAACGTCCGAAGGCCGCCCCGGCGACCGGGATCGACGCCTACGTGTGGATGAAGCCGCCGGGTGAGTCCGACGGATCCAGCTCTCTCATCCCGAACGACGAGGGCAAGGGCTTCGACCGCATGTGCGACCCGACGTACACGGGCAACCCGCGCAACAACAACAACATGTCCGGTGCCCTGGCGAACGCGCCGATCGCCGGGCAGTGGTTCTCCGCCCAGTTCCAGCAGCTGATGCAGAACGCGTACCCCGCGCTCTGAGTCCGCTCCGATGAGCCGGTCCGCCAGGGGTCAGTCACACTTCCCCCACTCCCTGGCGGACCGGTGGCATGTCCGTGTGAGCCACGTCACGATGAGGGAGGTGGGCGGGTGCGACGAGTTCCGGGCGGCGCGGCGGTCTTCATCGCCGTAAGCCCGTGACGGTACGAGGAAAGAGAAACCCCATGCGCATCGTGATCTGCGAGTTCATGAGCCTGGACGGTGTCGTGCAGGCGCCCGGCGGTCCTGAAGAGGACACCGAGGGCGGGTTCGCCCACGGCGGCTGGACGCACCCGTTCTTCGACCCGGAGGTCGTGGGCGGCGCCTGGGACGCCGCGCTGGGCCGGGCGGACGCGCTGCTGTACGGCCGCCGCACCTGGCAGGGGATGGCCGGGGCGTGGCCGGACCGGGCGGGCGATCCCTTCGCCGACCGGATGAACGCCCTGCGCAAGTACGTGGTGTCCGCGACGCTCACCGACTCCGAGCTGACCTGGGAGAACAGCACGCGGATCCCGGGCGGGGAGGCCGTCGCCCACATTCGTGAGCTCCGTGAGGCCGAGGGTGGCGACCTGCTCGTCATGGGCAGCCCGACCCTCGCCCGCACCCTCCTGGCCGAGGGTCTCGCCGACGAACTGGTCCTGATCGTCATGCCGGTCGTCCTCGGCGGCGGAAAGACGATCTTCCCCGGCGACGGTGTCAAGCACACCCTGGAGCTGGTCTCCACGACCACCAGCGGCACGGGTGCGCACGTGTGCGTCTACCGGGTGGCGGATCGGGGCTGAGCCGGCACCGCACCGGCACGGCATCGTCGGCCTGCCGCCCGGCGGACCCGTATCGGCACAGCGGATTTGCCGATACGGCAAGGAAAGTGGCCGTTCTCCGGCGCGTCGGAGCAAGCTGGCGGCACCCGGATGAGAGGCGCACCGCCATGGGACAGCACCACCACGGCCATCACGACCACAGCGGTCACGGCGGCCACCATGACCACACCGACATCGACTGGAGCGAGCAGGCCGGGCATCTGGAGGAACAGGCCGAACTGTTCGAGCCGCTGAACCGGCGGGCCGCCGCCTGGGTCGCCACCCGGCAGCCCGATCCGGGGCTGGTCGTCGACGTCGGCAGCGGACCGGGGGTCGTGAGCTGTCTGCTGGCCGAGGTGTTCCCCGGCGCCAGGGTCGTCGCTCTGGACGGCTCCGGACCGCTGCTGGAGCGGGCCCGCGCCCGCGCCGAACGCCTGGGTCTCGCCGATCGGTTCGGCATTCTGGAGGCCGAACTGCCGGACGGGCTGGGCGACCTGGAGTACCCCGCCGACCTGATGTGGGCCAGCCGCAGTCTGCACCACCTCGGCGACCAGCGCGCCGGCCTCGCCGCCTTCGCCGAACGCCTGGCACCCGGCGGCACGTTGGCCCTCGTCGAGGGCGGGCTGCCCAGCCGGTTCCTGCCGCGTGACATCGGCATCGGCCGCCCCGGACTGCAGTCCCGGCTCGACGCGGCGGAGGACCGGTGGTTCGGCGAGATGCGGGCCACGCTGCCCGGCAGCGTCGCGGAGACCGAGGACTGGCCGGGGCTGCTCACCGCCGCCGGCCTGCGCGAGGTGACGTCCCGCACCTTCCTCTTGGACCTCCCGGCGCCCGTCCCGCAGGCCGCCCGCGCCTACGCCGTGGCCTCGTTCCAACGCGGCCGGGGAATGCTCGCGGACCTCCTCGACACCACCGACCTCGCGACCGTCGACCGACTCCTCGACCCCGACGACAAGGCGAGCCTGTACCACCGCACGGACCTGTTCGTCCTCGCGGCCCAGACGGTGCACGTGGCCAGGCGCTGACGCACGTTCCCTGCGCGCGCCCCCGGCGGTCGGCCTTGACTTCGCGAGCGCTTCAAGTGGTGGACTCCCCCTGTCGGCCGGGGTCCAGCCCGCCGACGCGAGACGAAGGGGGAACAGCCATGTCCGCAGCACCGGTCGCGCTCATCACCGGCGGCGGCAGCGGAATCGGCGCCGCGGTCGCCCGGCAACTGCTCGACCAGGGCCACCGGGTGGCCGTCACCGGGCGCAGGGCCGAGCGGCTGCGGGCGTTTGCCGCCGAACTAGGCGACCCCGAGGGGCTGTTGACCATTCCTGGGAACGCCGCCGAGTACGCGGACGTCCAGCGGCGGTGGAAGCCACGCTGAAGGAGTTCGGGCGGATCGACACCGTCCTCGCCAACGCCGGGTTCGGCACGCACGACACCGTCGCCGAGGGTGACCCCGCCGGGTGGACGGAGATGGTGCTCACCAACGTGCTGGGCCCGGCCCTGCTCATCCGGGCCTCCATCGACGCCCTCAAGGAGACGCGGGGGCGGATCATGCTGGTCGGCAGCGTCGCCGGGTTCATCCACGGTCCCGGCAACATCTACGGGGCGACCATGGGGGTACCGCCCGCTCGAGCGAAGCCGAGAGTGGGGGAGGGCGGTGACCGGGCTCGCCGAGAACACCCGGCGGCAGGTCACCGAGTGGGGCGTCGGCGTGACGCTGATCGCGCCCGGTCGTGTGGAGACCCCGTTCCGGGACGCCTACGGCAGCCTGCCGCCCGGCCGTCTCCTCACCGCCGACCAGATCGCCGACTCCGTGGTCTGGGCGATCCGGCAGCCGCCCGGCGTCGACGTCAACACGCTGGTCGTACGCCCGATCGGCCAGCCGGTCTGAGAAACCGCGCCGAGTCCGGGCGAGGGTGCGTCCGGACTCGGCGCCACACACGGGACCGCCCGCCGGACGAGGTCAGGCGGGCGGTCCGTCGCTTTCGCGCGCCCGGCGAGCGGGCGCCGAACCGGGGCCTCGGCTCAGGCCTGGTCGAACGTCGCCGGGTCGGGGCCGATGCGCCGGTCCTCGTTCAGCGCGCTGATCGCCGCGATGTCCTCGGTGTCCAGGGAGAAGTCGAAGACCTCGATGTTCTCCTTGATGCGGGAGGGGGTCACGGACTTGGGGATGACCACGTTGCCCAGCTGGAGGTGCCAGCGCAGGACCACCTGGGCGGGGGTGCGTCCGTGCTTCTGCGCGATCGCGATGACCGCCGGGACCTCAAGGAGCCCCTTGCCCTGGCCGAGGGGTGACCAGGCCTCGGTGGCGATGCCCTGCTCCGCGTGGTACTCGCGGGAGGCGATCTGCTGGAGGTGCGGGTGCAGCTCGATCTGGTTGACCGCCGGAATGACGCTCGTGGCCTCGATCAGCGTCTCCAGGTGCTCCGGAAGGAAGTTGGAGACACCGATGGCCTTCGCGCGGCCGTCCGCGTAGAGCTTCTCGAACGCCTTGAAGGTGTCGACGAACGTGCCCCGGGCCGGCATCGGCCAGTGGATCAGATACAGGTCCACGTACTCCAGGCCGAGCTTGGCCAGGGAGTCGTCGAAGGCGCGGAGGGTGGAGTCGTAGCCCTGGTCGCTGTTCCAGAGCTTGGTGGTGACGAAGAGATCCTCGCGGGGCACGCCGGCCGCGGCGATGGCCTTGCCGGTGCCCTCTTCGTTGCCGTAGATCGCGGCGGTGTCGATGCTGCGGTAGCCGGCCTCCAGTGCGGTGGTGACCGCCTGCTCGGCCTCGTCGTCCGGCACCTGCCACACGCCGAAGCCCAGCTGGGGCATCTCGACGCCGTTGTTCAGGATGATCGGGGGGACCTTGCTGCTCACGAGCTCTCGATCCTTAAGTCGTCGGGTGGTACTTCCCATCGTCAACGATCACGGAGCGCGATGCATTCCTGAGCGGGCCGCTCGCGCTCCCGATCGCAGATTGGCCGGAAATGGATCCGGCGGTTCAAGGGTATCGGTCTGGACCATTGACCGAACACGGTCATGAGTGGACTCTGTCCCTGCCGTAACGCACGTCGGTGAATGATGGCCGCATACGTGAATGGATGGCTCATGACCCCCACACGAAGGAACGTCCTCGGCGCCGCGCTCGGCGGCGCCGCCGCAGCCACTGTCGGGCTGCCCGCTCCCGCCGCGCACGCCGCCTCCTGGCAGGTGAAGTGGTCCCCCTCGGCGAGCGCCGACGGGCTGCGCGCCTTCGAGACCCTGGAGGACGACCGCGCCGACTCGCACACCTCCGCCTCGCCGCACATCCGCGCCGTCGGCGACACCTGGCGGTTCGACATGCACACCGTCGACCGGGACACCTCCACCGACCGTCAGCGCCACGAGGTCACCGGCCTGCGCACGGGCAGCGGCTTCCTGCGCTGGTCCGACGGGCAGACCTGGCGCGTCACCTACGGGATGTACATCCCGAGTTCGCTGAAGGCGACCACCAGCTTCACGCACATCATGCAGATGAAGCAGCCCGGCGCCGGCACCTCGCCCCTCGTGGTGCAGTCCCTGCGGCGGGTGAACGGTGCCCAGACCATCGAGCTGAAGCTGCCGATCGACGACATCCTCGTCGGCCGCACCGATCTGGCGCCCCTGCACGACGCCTGGGTCGACGTCGACTTCCAGGTCAAGGTCGGCAACGGTTCGGCCGGTTCGGTGCGCTGGATCCTCCGGAAGGGCTCGACCACCCTCATCGACGTCTCCCGCTCGGGCGTCGACACCTTCCTCGCCGACCGCCTGCGCCCCAAGTGGGGCATCTACCGCTCCCTCGGCGACACCTCGGGTTCCCTGCAGAACTGTCATCTGCTGCTGCGGAACATGAAGGGCTACCAACTGGTCTGACGAGGAAGGGGATCGGGGCCGACGGGCGGCCTCACGCCCGGTACAGCGCCTCCACCTCCTTCACGTACGCGTTCTCGATCGCCTTGCGCTTCAGCTTCAGCGACGGGGTCAGCAGCCCGTGCTCCTCGGTGAACTGGTGGGCGAGGATACGGAACGTGCGGATCGACTCGGCCTGCGAGACCAGGGTGTTGGCGGCGACCACCGCCCGCCGCACCTCGGTCTCCAGTTCCGGGTCGCGCACCAGCTCGGCCGGCGCCGGCTTCGGCTTGCCGCGCATCTGCAGCCAGTGCTCGACCGCCTCGCCGTCCAGGGTGACCAGGGCGGCGATGTACGGACGGTCGTTGCCGACGACGATGCACTGGGCGACCAGCGGATGGTCGCGCACACGCTCCTCCAGGATCGCCGGGGAGACGCTCTTGCCCCCCGACGTCACCAGGATCTCCTTCTTGCGCCCGGTGATGGTGAGATAGCCGTCCTCGTCGAGGGAGCCCAGGTCGCCGGTGGCGAGCCAGCCGTCGTGCAGGGTCTCGTCGGTGGCCTTCGGGTTGTTCAGATAGCCCTGGAAGACATGGGGTCCGCGCAGCCAGATCTCGTTGTCGTCCGCGATGTGCACGCTCGTGCCCGGGATGGGCTGGCCGACCGTGCCGTACCGGGTGCGCTCCGGCGGGTTGGCGGTCGCGGCCGCCGTACACTCCGTCAGGCCGTACCCCTCGAAGATGTGGACGCCGGCGCCCGCGAAGAACAGCCCGAGCCGTCGGTCCATCGCCGAGCCGCCGGACATCGCGTACTTGATGCGGCCGCCCATCGCCTCCCGGATCCTGGCGTAGACGACCTTGTCGAAGAATTGGTGCTGCATCCGCAGGCCCGCCGACGGGCCGGGCCCGATCCCCCAGGCCCTCGCCTCCATCGCGTCCGCGTACTTCACGGCGACCTCGACGGCCTTCTCGAACGGCCCGGCCCTCCCCTCGCGCTCGGCCTTGCGCCGGCTCGCGTTGAAGACCTTCTCGAAGATGTACGGCACCGCGAGGAAGAAGGTCGGCTGGAAGGCGGCGAGGTCGGGCAGCAGGACGGCGGCGTTGAGCTGCGGCTGGTGGCCGAACTTGACCTTTCCGCGGATGCCCGCGACCTGCACCATCCGCCCGAAGACATGGGCGAGCGGCAGGAACAGCAGCGTCGCCGCCGCGTCGCCCTTGCGGGACTTGAACAGCGGCGCCCAGCGCTCGATGACCGTGTCCGCCTCCACCATGAAGTTGGCGTGCGAGATGACACAGCCCTTGGGGCGGCCCGTCGTGCCGGAGGTGTAGATGATCGTCGCGATCGACTCCGGGGTCACGGCGAGGCGGTGCCGGTGCACCACCTCGTCGTCGAGATGCGCCCCCGACTCGTACAGCTCCTGTACCGCGCCGACGTCCAGCTGCCAGAGCCGGCGCAGCTGCGGCAGCCGGTCGATGACCGTGGCGATGGTCATCGCGTGGTCCTCGTGTTCGACCATGGCCGCCGTGCACTGGGAGTCGTACAGCATCCAGAAGACCTGCTCGGCGGAGGAGGTCGGGTAGACGGGGACGACCTGGGCGCCGACGGTCCACAGCGCGTAGTCGAACAGGGTCCACTCGTAGCGGGTACGGCACATGATGGCGACCCGGTCGCCGAACCGGATGCCCTGCGCCAGCAGCCCCTTCGCGAGCGCGAGGACCTCGTCGCGGAACTCGGCGGAGGTCATGTCGCGCCACTCGCCCCGCTCGTCCTTGCGGCCGAGCGCGATGTGGTCCGGGTCCTCCTGGGCGTGCTCGAAGACGACGTCGGCCAGGCCGCCCACCGGCGGCGCCGACGCCAACGGGGGGGTGGTGAACTCGCGCAAACCCGCTCCTCGTGGCGCTCCGAACAGCGCGTGAAAGCTACCTCACCGCGAGAACGGACGGGAGGGTTGTGGAGGGGGCGCATAGGGATGCATGGCGCGAGTCGGTGCCGGAAAACGACCGCAGAAGCGGAGGTATCCGGCATAGCGCCGGACCTCGCGGTAAGTCCCGTGAGGTCAATCTCCACTGAACCCGCACGCCCCGGTCGCGCTGCGTGTCCTCGTGAACACCGTCCGCCCTGGTCGGACGCGAACATCCCTCACCTCTGCCGGACGGCTCGTCGGGCTGTCCGACGGTCGGGCCTCGGCCCGGGATTCCGCCCCCGCCTCCGGTCAGATCTCTCGTGCTCGGCCGTGCAGTCGGTTTCCGCCGGAGAGGATGGCCGCCGCGAGGGCGTCCGCCGCGCCGGCGGCCGCGCCGGGGCGGCGGCCGTGGACGAGGACGAAGTCGACCTCGCCCAGCTCCGGCAGCCCGGCCCGCTCCGGGACCCGGACCAGTCCGGGAGGCACCAGGCGGCGGGAGTGCGCCATCACGCCGAGGCCCGCCCGGGCGGCGGCGATGAGCCCGTTGAGGCTTCCGCTGGTGCAGGCGATACGCCAGGAGCGGCCCTCGCGCTCCAGGGCCTCCAGCGCCAGGGCGCGCGTGATGCCCGGCGGCGGGTAGGCGATCAGCGGGACCGGGCGGTCGGGGTCGACACGGAGCCGCTCCGCTCCGATCCAGACGAGCCGGTCCGTCCACACGGGTTCGCCGCGCGGGTCCTGCGGGCGCCGCTTCGCCAGCACCAGGTCGAGCCGGCCGGCCGCGAGCCGCTCGTGCAGCGTGCCCGACAGTTCGACCGTCAGCTCCAGATCCACCTCGGGATGGTCGTGCCGGAAGGCCTCCAGGATCTCCGGGAGCCGGGTGAGCACGAAGTCCTCGGACGCGCCGAACCGCAGCCGCCCGCGCAGCCGGGTCCCGGTGAAGAACGCCGTCGCCTGCTCGTGCACCTCCAGCAGCCGCCGGGCGAAGCCGAGCATCGCCTCGCCGTCCTCCGTCAGCTCCACGGAGTGGGTGTCCCGCGAGAGCAGCTGCCGCCCGACCGCGTCCTCCAGGCGGCGGACATGCTGGCTGACCGTGGACTGCCGCAGCCCCAGCCGCCGGGCGGCCTGCGTGAAGCTCAGCGTCTGGGCCACGGCGAGGAAGGTGCGCAGATGGGAGGGCTCGTACACGATCGCCACCCTACTCGGTCATCGCGAAACGTGATGACAGTCAGAACGGTATGACTGATTCCCGATCAAGGGGTCGAGGAGGACGATGGAGAGGGGCCTTCCGGTCCCGGACACCACCCTCGTCGACAGCACGTGGAGCACCGTGAAACGCCTGAAGTGGCCGAGCCGGCTGCCGATCGACCCCTACATCCTGCTGCTGCTCGCGACCGTGGGCGTCGCGGCGCTCCTCCCGGCGCGGGGAACGGCCGCCGAGGTGGCGTCGGGCGCGTCCACCGCCGCGATCGCCTTCCTCTTCTTCCTCTACGGGGCCCGGCTCTCCACCCGCGAGGCCCTCGACGGCCTCAAGCACTGGCGGCTCCACGGCACCGTCCTGGCCTGCACGTTCGTCGTCTTCCCGCTGCTGGGCCTGGCGGCCCGGGGCCTGGAACCGGTGTTTCTGAGCCACTCCCTCTACACCGGGCTCCTCTTCCTCACCCTCGTCCCGTCGACCATCCAGTCCTCGATCGCCTTCACCTCGATGGCCCGGGGCAACGTGCCCGCAGCGATCTGCGCGGGCTCCTTCTCCTCCCTCGCCGGCATCGTCCTCACCCCGCTGCTCGCGGCGGCCCTGCTCGGCGGCAGCGCCGGCGGGTTCTCCGCCGACTCGGTGCTGAAGATCGTGCTCCAGCTGCTGGTCCCGTTCGTCGCCGGGCAGCTCGCCCGCCGCTGGATCGGCGCCTTCGTCACCCGGCACAAGCGGATCCTCGGCCTCGCCGACCGGGGCTCCATCCTCCTCGTCGTCTACGTCGCGTTCAGCGAGGGCATGGTGCGCGGGATCTGGAGCCAGGTCAGCCCGCTGCGGCTGGCCGGACTCCTCGTCGTCGAGGCCGTCCTGCTCGCGGTGATGCTGCTGCTCACCTGGTACGGCGCCAAGGCCCTGGGCTTCGACCGGGCGGACCGGATCGCCATCCAGTTCGCCGGCTCCAAGAAGTCCCTCGCCTCCGGACTGCCCATGGCGAGCGTCCTGTTCGGCCCCGAGGCCTCCCTCGCCGTCCTGCCGCTGATGCTGTTCCACCAGATGCAGCTCATGGTCTGCGCGGTCATCGCCAAGCGCCGCGCGCACGACCCGGTGGAGCCGGCCGTCACGGAGGAGCGAGACGAAGCGATACGAACCGCGGTCGGTACAGGGACACGTTCCGCGTGATGTTCAGCTGCGCCGCCGCCGCGTCGGCGTCCAGCCAGTTGACGTCGTAGCTGAGCACCAGGCGCCCGTCGTCCGCCGGCCGGTGCGCCTGGGGGTTGTACGCCGCGACCCCGCTGTTCGGCAACGGGGGACTGAACCCCTTGGTGGGCCCGTGCCACGGCCCGGTGGGGGAGCAGGCCCAGTACGCGGTCACGGTCGTCAGCCCCGCCGTCCCGGCCGCCATGGTGAGCAGCACATACGTACGCCCGTCCCGTACGACGGTGAAGGCGCTGCCCACCCCCTTGTCCGCCCCGTTCCCGAGCACGGGCGCCCGTCGCCCCCGCACCTCCCAGCGCGCGCCGTCCCAGTACTCCCACGCCCCCGGCTCCCCGAGCCTGCCGCGCGGCACCCGGGCGACGTACGCGTGCGAGGTCGGCCGGGAGGCGGCCTGCGCGTCGGTGCCGCCGAAGACGTACGTCCACTCACCCGCGTCGACGGCCGTCGTCCCGAACAGCACCCGCCGGGCCGGATCGGCGACCGACGCCTGGTCCAGCACCGTCGTGATCCCCTCCAGCCGCAGACCGGGCAGCGACAGCGTGGCCACCTCCGTCGAGGTGGGCACCCCGTAGATCCACGGCGCCCTGCCCGCCGTACGCGTCCACAGCAGCACCCGTACGACCTTCTCGTCCGAGCCGGGGGAGCGGGGCTCGACCCGGGCGGCCACCGGCCAGCGCCAGTGCTGCGGGGCCGGGTCCGGGAACACGGGGGCCGGGAGCGTGGCTTCGAGACGCCCCGAAGGGGACATCACCACGGCCGAGTTGCGCACCAGCGGCGTCGCGGTGTCCCGCCACGCCACGGACTCGCCCGCAGGGTTGGGCGGGGGGTGCACCTGGCCCAGATACGTGTCCGAGAACAGCCACAGCAGCCGCCCGTCCGGGAGCCGCACCGAGTGGGTCCCGTCGCCGCCGGTCCAGTCGTCGGTACGGGTCGCGTCGTCGCCGTACCGGGTGAACTCGCCGGTCAGGGCCGGGTCCGGGTCCCAGTCCCGGACCGTACGCGCCGTGCAGGCGCCGCCGCCCTCCCGGTCGTCGTCCGGGAGGGCGGTGAGCAGCACGGCCGCGAGGGCCAGGACCAGGGCCAGGATGAGGACCGGTCCGGCCCCCGTCCGCTGTCGTGCTCCTGCGTCATCGGGCACGGGAGGGACGTTAGTTGCCCGCGTCCACCCGGTCCATGGGCAGGCGCAGGATCTCGCCCCGGGTCGGGGCGTCCCGCGTGGCGAGCCCGGCCACCTCCACGTCGCTCAACGCCCGGTCGTACACCCGTACCTCGTCGATCGCACCGGTGAAGTGGGCCCGGCTGTCGACCCGTTGCCCGATGTGCACGCCGAACGGCGCGTTGCGGCTGACCGAACCGGGGACGTCGGCGGTGGCGAACGGGGTGCCGTCGACGAACAGGGTGAGCTGCCCGCCCCTGTCGCGCCGCAGCACCAGCTGATGCCACTGCCCGTCGTTGTACGCGCCCGTGGACCGCACCGATGCCGTCCGGGGCGGCGAGGCGCCGTCCCGGACGGTGATCAGACCGGTCAGCCGCCCGGCCGCGGGCTCCCCGCGCACCCACACCTGCGGCTGGGTCGTCCCGACCCCGCCCATCCACAGCATCGGCTGCTCCCCGGCGGTCGCGGTGTACCGGAACGGGAGCGAGGCGGTGAAGTCCTTGGCGCCGAGCGGGAGGCGGGGCCGGTAGGGCAGGCGGACGGCGTCGTCGACGCCGTCGAACTCGATCGCGCCGCCGGCCGTCCCCTCCGTCGGCCGGGCGCCGCCGAGGACGGCCGCCGGACGGCCGCCCGGGGCCCGGTCGGGCGTCCTCGGGTCGGGGCCCCGGCGCGGCTTCAGCCAGCCTTCGGTGAACCGGGCGAAGCGGATCTCGTCCCGGGCGTCGACCGCGCCGCCCTCGTACAGCAGCCCCACGACATCGTTGCCATGGGGTCCGGCGCCGATCCGGACCAGGTCCGAGTAGCCGGACCAGTCCGTGGTGACGACCGTGCCCCGGTCCACGCTTTCCCAGGTGCGTCCGCCGTCGTAGGAGGAGCGGACGGCCATCGTCCGGCGGCGGTCGGGGTCGGCGGGGGCGGCCAGCAGCATCCGGCCGCCGAGGCGCAGCACGGACCCCTGCACCTGGGGTGTGTACAGGTCCGGGAGGGTCCGGAAAGGTGTGGCGAACGTGGTGCCGCCGTCCCGGCTGACCGTCTGGGCGCGATGGCCCAGGTCGGTGCCGTCCTGCTCGCGCCCGCTGACGAGCACCGAGCCGTCCCCGCGTTCGGCGAGCGTCAGCTCCGACGGCTTCTGGCGGAACGTGCCGTCGTCGGCGATCGGCCACGAGTCGGTGGCGCCGACCTTCCAGTTCTCCCCGCCGTCGTCGCTGGTCACCAGCGCCGCGTGGTTGGCGGTGACCCGGCCGTCCGCCCAGGTCTCGGCGTTGACCCCGAGGACCAGGCGTCCCGCGTGCCGGCCCCGGGTGAGCTGGACGCCGTGCACGGGGCCGGTGGCGTACCAGGAGTTCCAGCCGGCCGGGCGGATCTGGTCGCCGAGGCTGCGCGGCTCGGACCAGGTGAGTCCGTCGTCGTCGCTGTACTGCAGGTGTGGGGTCCGGTCGCAGGGGACCTCGCAACTCGCGCTGTCCGGGCGGCCCGTGTTGTACGTCTCCGCCAGTACGACGCGGCCGGTCTCCCGGTCCACGACCGGCGCGGGATTGCCGTGGGTGTCGCCCCCGCCCTCGTTGACCACCCGCAGCGGCCCCCAGGTGCGGCCGCCGTCCGTGGACCGCTGACCACGAGGTCTATGTCGGCGGCGTCCCCGCAGTTCAGTACGCGTCCCTCGGCGAAGGCGAGGAGGGTGCCGGTGGTGCTCCGCACGACCGCCGGGATCCTGAAGCAGGCGTACCCGGGGTCCTGGGAGGCCTTGCAGAGGACCTGCTGCTCGAACTCGGCGGTGGGGGAAGCGCGTTGGGGTTCGGCCCCGGCGGGGTGGGAGAGCGCGAGGAGGGCGGTGGTGGTGAGCACCGCTGTGAGGGGGGAGGTGAGGGGTGTTCTGAGACGTGCGTGAAGACTCGACGGCATGGTGCGGCCAGCCCTTCATCCGTCTGGGTGATGGGACATCGGACGTCCCACGTCCGATGTGCGGCCATGACGGTACTGGTGGGTTCTGGGGCCCACAAGAACCGTGCGGGTGGTCGGGCGTGTTTTCGCGGGAGGGGGTGGGGGTTCGGGGGTGCGGGCGTGTGCGGGTCCGGTGGGGGCTTCTCGCGCAGTTCCCCGCGCCCCTGAAAAGCAGGGGCTGTGCCCTGCCCTTTTCAGGCCCGCAGGGCCCGTGTCTTTCAGGCCAGCAGGGTCTGGTCTTCCAGGGGCGCGGGCCTGGTCTTTCAGGGGAGCGAAGTGACGGGGCCCCCAGGGCGCAGGGGGCGCTCCCCGCCACCGGGGGCCCCGCCGTCGTGGACGCGGACCCGGTCAGCCCCGGTCGGCCGCGGCCCGCAGAGCGATCCGGTGCTCGCCCGCGTACACGTTCATGGAGGATCCCCGCAGGAACCCCACCAGCGTCAGCCCGGCCTCGGCCGCCAGATCCACCGCGAGTGACGACGGCGCCGACACCGCGGCCAGCACCGGTATCCCCGCCATCACCGCCTTCTGCGCCAGCTCGAACGAGGCTCGCCCGGACACCAGCAGCACCGCCCGGGACAGGGGCAGGCCGCCGTTCTGCAGGGCGCGGCCGACCAGCTTGTCGACGGCGTTGTGCCGGCCCACGTCCTCCCGTACGTCGAGGAGTTCGCCGTCCTCGCCGAACAGGGCAGCCGCGTGCAGACCCCCGGTCCGGTCGAAGACCCGCTGCGCCGCGCGGAGCCGGTCGGGGAGGCTCGCGAGGAGTTCGGGGTCGAGCCGGACCGGGGGAGCCTCACCCCCGTGGGTGTCGTCGACGGCCCAGCGGGCGGTCGTACGGACGGCGTCCAGCGACGCCTTGCCGCACAGCCCGCAGGACGAGGTCGTGTACACGTTCCGTTCGAGCGTGATGTCGGGGACGACGACCTCCGGAGAGGTCCGCACGTCCACCACGTTGTACGTGTTCGAACCGTCCTCAGTGGCGCCCGCGCAGTAGACGATGTTCTGCAGGTCCGACCGCTCGGCGAGCACCCCCTCGCTGACCAGGAACCCCGCCGCCAGCGCGAAGTCGTCGCCGGGCGTGCGCATGGTGATCGCGAGCGGTTTGCCGTTCAGCCGGATCTCCATCGGCTCCTCCGCGACGAGCGTGTCCGGGCGGGTGGAGACCGCGCCGTCCCGGATGCGGATCACCTTGCGTCGTTCCGTGACTCGTCCCATGTCGTGTCTCAGTCCCGGTTCTGTACGTGCTGGTAGCCGAAGCGGCCCTTGATACAGAGGTTGCCGTGGGTCACCGGGTTGTCGTGCGGCGAGGTGACTTTCACGATCTCATTGTCCTGCACATGGAGGGTGAGGTTGCAGCCCACTCCGCAGTACGCGCAGACCGTGGTCGTCTCCGTCTGCGCCGACTCGTCCCAGGTGCCCGCCGCCCGCATGTCGAACTCCGACTTGAAGGAGAGCGCGCCCGTCGGGCACACCTCGACGCAGTTCCCGCAGTACACGCAGGCCGAGTCGGTCAGTGGGGCGTCGTGCTCCACGGCGATCCGCGCGTCGAAGCCGCGTCCGACGACCGAGATCGCGAACGAGTTCTGCCACTGCTCCCCGCAGGCGTCCACGCACTTGTAACACAGGATGCACTTGTCGTAGTCCCGTACGTACAGCTCGTTGTCGACCCTCGGTTCCTCGTTCAGCCGGGCCGCGTCCGGGCCGAAGCGGTCCGGTTTCGCCTCGTACTCCTTGATCCACCCCGCGGCCTTCGGGGTCGTCGAGAGGTCGACCGACGACGCGAGGAGTTCCAGGACGACCTTGCGGCTGTGCCGGGCGCGCTCGGTGTCCGTGCGCACCTCCATACCGGGCTCGGCCCTGCGGGAGCAGGCCGGGACGAGGGTCCTGGCCCCCTCGACCTCGACGACACAGACCCGGCAGGCGTTCTTCGGTGTGAGCGTGTCACCCTCGCAGAGGGTGGGCACGTCCTTGCCGGCGGCCCGGCAGGCGTCCAGGATCGTCGAGCCCTCGGGCGCCCGCACCGGCTCACCGTCGAGGGTGAACTCCAGCAGGCGACGCGGCACTCCCAGCGGGATCACGGTCATTCGTACGCCCCCAAGCGGTCGATCGCGGATTCCACGGCGTTCCACGCGGTCTGCCCGAGACCGCAGATCGAGGCGTCCCGCATCGCGCGGCCGACCTCCCTGAGCAGCGCGATGTCACCGGCCGCCGCCGCGCCGGTCCGCTCGGCGATCCGGTGCAGCGCCTCCTCCTGCCGTACGGTCCCGACCCGGCACGGCACGCACTGTCCGCAGGACTCGTCGCGGAAGAACTCCGCGATCCGCAGCAGCAGCCGGGGCAGCGGCACGGTGTCGTCGAAGGCCATCACGACCCCCGAGCCGAGCGTGGTGCCCGCCTCCCGTGTCCCCTCGAAGGTGAGCGGGATGTCCAGCTCGTCGGGCCGTACGAAACCACCGGCCGCGCCGCCGAGGAGCACGGCCCGCAGCCGCTCCCGCACCCCGGCGAGGGCGAGCAGGTCGCCGAGGGTCGCACCGAAGGGCAGCTCGTAGACGCCGGGCCGGTCCACGCTTCCCGACACGCAGAACAGCTTCGGTCCGGTGGAGCGGCCGGTGCCGATCGCCGCGTACGCCGGGGCGCCCATGGTCAGGATCGGCAGGACGTTCACCAGGGTCTCGACGTTGTTCGCCACGGTGGGCTTGCCGAACAGGCCCTTCTCCACCGGGAACGGCGGCTTCGAGCGGGGCTCGCCCCGGTAGCCCTCGATGGAGTTGAACAGGGCCGTCTCCTCGCCGCAGATGTAGGCGCCCGCGCCCCGCCGGATCTCGATGTCGAAGGCGTAGCCCTGGCCGAGGACGTCGTCGCCGAGCAGGCCGCGGGCGCGGGTCTGGGCGAGGGCGTTCTCCAAGCGGCGCAGGGCCCGTGGGTACTCGCCGCGCAGATACAGGTGGCCCCGGTGCGCGCCGGTCGCGTACGCGGCGATCGTCATCGCCTCGACCAGGGAGAACGGGTCGCCCTCCATGAGCACGCGGTCCTTGAACGTGCCCGGCTCGGACTCGTCCGCGTTGCAGACGAGGTAGTGCGGACGGTCGGGCTGCGACGCCGTGGCCTGCCACTTGCGGCCGGTGGGGAAGGCGGCGCCGCCGCGCCCGACCAGGCCCGAGTCGGTCACCTCGCGGATGACCCCGGCGGGGCCCAGCTCGAAGGCCCGCCGCAGGGCCGTGTAGCCGCCGTGGGCGCGGTAGTCGTCGAGGGAGGTCGGATCGACGACGCCGACGCGGCCCAGCAACGTCAACGACGGGTCCCCGGCCTGGGGCACCGCCAGGGCGTCCGGCGGTTCCTCGTCCGCCGAGTCGGGCGCGCTCGCCGCGAGCACCGCCGCCTCGACGGTCGCCGGCGCCGCCACGGCCGTACGCACCGGGTCCCCGGCCCGGACCGCGAGGGCGGCCGGCGCCCGCTCGCACAGCCCCAGACACGGGCTGCGCTGCACGCTCACCCCGCTGCCGGGGCCGAGACGGGCCTCGACCCCGGCGCACAGGTCGGCCGCCCCGGCCGCCGCGCACGCCAGGTCCGTGCAGACGTGCAGCACGGTGGCCGGGCGCGGCTTGACCGAGAACATCGCGTAGAAGGTGGCCACGCCGTAGGCCTCCGCCGGCGGCACGGTCAGCCGTCGGCAGAGATAGTCCAGCGCACCCTCACTGATCCAGCCGATCCGGTCGTTGAGGGCGTGCAGCCCCGGCAACAGCAGGTCACGGCGGTCCCGGGCCTCCCGGCCGCCCCGCGCCCACCGCAGATCCTCGGCCCTCATCGCGTCGCGGGCCGCGCCCTCCCAGGAGGATTCCGGCGGGCCGAGCAACGCGTCGACGGCCGCCCTCTCCTCATCGGTGGGCTTGCTGTCACCGAAGTGCAGGTCCACTTGACATCACCTCACGATGGTCGCGACGGGCAGCTTCTCGATCCGGACCGCCGACGCCTTGAACTCCGCCGTGCCCGCGATCGGGCAATTGGCCTCGATCGTCAGCTGGTTGGTGTCCACCTCGTCGGGAAAGTGCATGGTCATGAAGGCGAGGCCGGGCCGCAGGGCGAGGTCGATCCACACGGGCGCCACCACCGATCCGCGCCGCGAGGACACCTGCACCTCCTCGCCCACCGCGACCCCGTAGCGTTCCGCGTCCTCCGGACACAGCTCGATGTACTCCCCGCGCCGCAGCGGCGAGGCGTAACCACCGCTCTGCACACCGGTGTTGTACGAGTCGAGCCGCCGCCCGGTGGTGAGCCGGATCGGGAACCGCTCGTCGGTCAGGTCCACCGGCGGATCGTGCTGGACGATCCCGAAGGGCGCGAGCGGGCCCCGGTGCGCGGGGTCGGGGTCCCACAACCGCCCGTGCAGATAGGAGGGTTCGAGCCGGTCCGGGTCCGGGCAGGGCCACTGGATGCCCTGCTCCCGCGCGAGCCGTTCGTAGGTCATCCCGTAGTGGTCCGGCGACACCGACCGCAGCTCGTTCCAGACGGCCTCGGCGTCGGCGTACTTCCACTCGTGCCCGAGCCGCGAGGCCAGGTCGCAGATGATGTCGATGTCCTCGCGGGCCTCGCCCGGCGGAGTGACGGCACGGCGGACCCGCTGGACCCGCCGTTCGCTGTTGGTGGTGGTGCCGTCGGTCTCGGCCCATCCGGCGGTCGCGGGCAGCACGACGTCCGCCAGCTGGGCCGTCCTCGTCAGGAAGATGTCCTGGACGACGAGGAAGTCCAGCTGTCCCAGCCGCCGTACGGCCTGTTCGCTGTCGGCCTCGGACTGCGCCGGGTTCTCCCCGATGCAGTACACGGCCTTCAGCGAGCCCTCCTCCATGGCCTCGAACATCTCCGTCAGGTTCAGCCCGTAGTGCGGCTGGATGACGGTGTCCCACGCCGACTCGAACTTCAGCCGGGACTCCGGGTCGAGGATGTCCTGGAAGCCGGGCAGCCGGTTGGGGATGGCGCCCATGTCGCCGCCGCCCTGCACGTTGTTCTGGCCGCGCAGGGGCTGCAGGCCCGAGGCGTAGCGGCCCACGTGGCCGGTGAGCAGCGAGAGATTGATCAGCGCGCGGACGTTGTCCGTGCCGTTGTGGTGCTCGGTGATGCCGAGCGTCCAGCACAGCTGGGCCCGTTCGGCCCGGGCGTAGGCGTGCGCCAACTGCCGTATGGCGGCGGCCGGTACGCCCGTCACCTTCTCCGCCAGCGACAGCGTCCACGGTTCTACGAGCGCCCGGTACTCCTCGAAGCCGGTGGTCGCCCGCTCGATGAACGCCTCGTTGGCGAGGCCCGCGTGGATGATCTCCCGGCCGATCGCGTGGGCCATCGGGATGTCGGTGCCGACGTTCAGCCCCATCCAGCTCTCCGCCCACTCGGCGGTGGAGGTCCGCCTCGGGTCGACGGCGTACATCCGGGCGCCGTTGTGGATGCCCTTGAGCACGTGCTGGAAGAAGATCGGGTGCGCGAAACGGGCGTTGGAGCCCCACATCACGATGACGTCGGTGTGCTCGATCTCCTCGTACGAGGAGGTGCCGCCGCCCGAGCCGAAGGCGGCCGAGAGGCCGGCCACGCTCGGCGCGTGACAGGTGCGGTTGCAGGAGTCGACGTTGTTGGTGCCCATGACCACGCGGGCGAACTTCTGGGCCACGTAGTTCATCTCGTTCGTGGCGCGGGCGCAGGAGAACAGGCCGAACGCGTCGCGGTTGCGGGCGAGGCCCCGTGCGGCGCGGTCCAGCGCCTCCTCCCAGCCCGCCCGCCTGAAGGGCTCGTCGCGGGAGTCGCGGACGAGGGGATGGGTGAGGCGGGTGTAGGTCTTCGGGGTCCGGTCGCGTTTCCTCATACGACGCTCCTCATGCCGCGCTCCTCAGCGCGAGCAGGTCCGAGATGGCGTGGACGGTGCGCAGGGTGGGCACCTCGACACCCGTGATGTCCGCCAGCTCGACGACGGCGGCCAGCAGGACGTCGAGTTCCAGCGGTTTGCCGCGCTCCAGGTCCTGGAGCGTGGAGGTGCGGTGGTCGCCGACCCGTTCGGCGCCGGCCATCCGCCGTTCGATGGAGACACCGACCTCGCAGCCCAGGGCCCGGGCGACGGCGAGGGTCTCGGCCATCATCGTCTCGATGACCTGGCGGGTGCCGCCGTGCAGACACATCTGTCGCATGGTCGCCCTGGCCAGGGCACTGATCGGGTTGAACGAGATGTTGCCGAGCAGCTTGATCCAGATGTCGCCCCGCAGATCGGGCTCCACCGGACACTTCAGGCCACCGGCGATCATGGCCTCGCTGAACGCCCGGCAGCGTGCCGAGACCGTACGGTCCGGCTCACCGACGGAGAAGCGGGTGCCTTCCAGGTGCCGTACGACACCGGGCCCTTCGAGCTCGGTCGCCGCGTAGACGACACATCCGACGGCCCGTTCGGGCGCGAGCACCGCACTGACCGCGCCTCCCGGGTCGACGCTCTCGACACGGTGGCCGTCGTGCGGGCCGCCGTGCCGGTGGAAGTACCACCAGGGGATGCCGTTCTGGGCGGCGATCACCGCCGTGGTGCTGTGGAGCAGGGGCTCGATCAGCGGCCCGCACGCCGCGTACGAGTTGGCCTTCAGGCCCAGGAAGACGAAGTCGACCGGGCCGATCTCGGCCGGGTCGTCGGTGGCGTGGGCGCGGGCGGTGAAGTCCCCGCGCGAGCTGAGCACCCGCACCCCGTTCCGCCTCATGGCCGCGAGATGCGGTCCACGGGCGACGAGGTGGGTGTCCGCGCCGGCGCGGTGGAGCGCGGCGCCGACGTAGGCGCCGATCGCACCGGCGCCGAGAACTGCGACTTTCATGGCGAGGGAGCTCCGTTCGGTCGAGGGATACCGCGGAGATGACGCACTGCTGAAATCTGTCGACGAAATATTGTCTACAGTATGGAAGTTGGGGCGGCAAGGGTTCACGCAACGGCCAGGCAAGGCATTACCGGGACATGACGGTGGCCGGTCCTCGGGCGTGCGGGTGGCCGAGGAACGACCGTTCGGCGCGCGGTGCATACCGCTCACCGCATACGGTCGACGCGCCGCCTTTCCAACTCCCCTCGGCACTCCCTACCGTCCGGGATCATGAGTCCCCCCGTCGCGCCTCCGGGCTGGAGCCGCTGGCTCGTCCCCCCGGCCGCGCTCTCCGTTCATCTCTCCATCGGGCAGGCCTACGCCTGGAGCGTCTTCAAGCCGCCGCTCGAATCCGCGCTCGGCCTCAGCGGCACCCAGAGCGCATTGCCCTTCCAGCTCGGCATCGTCATGCTGGGCCTGTCCGCCGCGTTCGGCGGCACCCTCGTCGAGCGCAACGGGCCGCGCTGGGCGATGACGGTGGCGCTGCTCTGCTTCTCCTCCGGCTTCCTGATCGCCTCGCTCGGCGCGGCCACCGAGCAGTACTGGCTGATCGTCTTCGGCTACGGCTTCGTCGGCGGGATAGGCCTCGGCATCGGCTACATCTCGCCCGTCTCCACCCTGATCAAGTGGTTCCCGGACCGGCCCGGCATGGCCACCGGCATCGCGATCATGGGCTTCGGCGGCGGCGCGCTCATCGCCTCGCCGTGGTCCGCCCAGATGCTGGAGTCCTTCGGCTCCGACTCCTCCGGCATCGCCGTCGCCTTCCTGGTCCACGGACTGTCGTACGCCGTGTTCATGCTGCTCGGGGTGCTGCTGGTACGGGTGCCGCGCGGCGAGGACCGCGCGAGCACCGACACGGGACCGGGCGTCCTGGACGGTCCGCAGGTCTCGGCCCGCAACGCCATTCGCACCCCGCAGTTCTGGTGCCTGTGGGTCATCCTCTGCATGAACGTCTCCGCGGGCATCGGCATCCTGGAGAAGGCCGCCCCGATGATCACGGACTTCTTCGCCGACTCCTCCACCCCGGTCACCGTCACCGCGGCCGCCGGCTTCGTCGCGCTGCTCTCGGCGGCAAACATGACCGGCCGGATCGTCTGGTCCTCGACCTCCGACCTGATCGGACGCAAGAACATCTACCGCGTCTACCTGGGCGTCGGCGCGCTGATGTACCTGCTGATCGCCCAGTTCGGCGACTCCTCCAAGCCGCTGTTCGTCATCTGCGCTCTGGTCATCCTGTCCTTCTACGGCGGCGGCTTCGCCACGATCCCCGCCTACCTGAAGGACCTCTTCGGCACGTACCAGGTCGGTGCCATCCACGGCCGGCTGCTCACCGCCTGGTCCACGGCCGGCGTCCTCGGACCGCTGATCGTCAACTGGATCGCGGACCGGCAGGAGGAGGCGGGCAAGTCCGGGCCCGACCTGTACGGCACGTCCTTCTTCATCATGATCGGCCTGCTCGTGATCGGCTTCGTCGTCAACGAACTGGTCCGGCCCGTCGACCCCCGCTTCCACATCCCCGCCCCGAGGGAGGCCACCGATGTCGTCCAGCGCCAGCAGCCCGAATCCGCCTGACCGGCGCCCCCTGATCGTCTTCGCGTGGATCTGGGTGGGCGTACCGCTCGCCTACGGTCTGTACGAACTCGTACGGAAGGCCACGCAACTCTTCACCGGGTGAGAGCCACGAGCGAGCTGTGCCGATGCCGATGCCGATGCCGATGCCGATGCCCCGGCATCGGCACACTCACGTCGCGGACCGGTCCTCGGGAGCCGTCGGCCGATGCGCCGTCACGACGGTGGGGAGGATGACGGCGGCGCTGTCGCGCCGGACGCCGGAGCCGGCCGTGGGCCGGTCGGGGACGGCGCGGTCCAGCCAGAGCAGCAGGAGACCGAGCGCGCAGGCGAGCGCAGGCCAGTAGACGTAGCGGTAGTTCGTCGCCGGCACGATGGGCAGGTAGCCGAGCACGTAGGCCAACGAGCTGATGCCCAGCGCCCGGATCGGCAGGGAGAACCTCCCCCGGCCCGGCCGGACGGTGAGCACGAGCGCGACGGCGAGCCAGAACCACCCCCGGAAGAGGGGCCGCAGATCGGTGGCCGCGCCGATGACGTACGAGGCGAGGGTGGCTTCCAGCCGGGGGCGGGCCACTTCGATGCCGAGGTCGTTGGCGAAGAC
This sequence comes from Streptomyces sp. NPDC002324, assembly GCF_053593335.1. Lineage (NCBI taxonomy): Bacteria > Bacillati > Actinomycetota > Actinomycetes > Kitasatosporales > Streptomycetaceae > Streptomyces > Streptomyces sp. NPDC002324. The sequence goes on along the minus strand of NZ_JBSFCF010000019.1, from coordinate 99,974 downwards.
CCCTTGCTGGTACACGTAGCCCGTCTCGAAGAGCAGGGCGGTGAAGAGCCGCAGCCGGTATTGGACGTAGCCGGAGGCATGTCCGGGCATCTCGCGCAGCCACAGGGAGGTGAGCTGGTCCGCGTCCCGGGACAGTCCGTCCGCCGAGCGTTGGTAGCAGGCCCAGTAGGCGTCCGACACGGCGTTGACGCGGTCGCACTCCTCGGCGGCGGCCACCAGGCGGTCCCGCAGCTCCGGCCGGACGTCGGCCGACCGCAGTTCCTCCACGGTCAGGACGTGGACGAGATCGTCGAGCAGGATCTGCGCCCCCTGATCCGTCTGCACGGGCCGCGCGAACATGGAGATCGCTGCGGCGGGCAGCACGACGGCGGCCACCAGCGCCGCCGTGCACGCGGCCCACGTGCGACGCCCGGGGGAGTGCCACAGGGCGAGGACGAGCAGGACGAACATCGGAAGGGCGGCGAGGAACGCGTTCTTGCGCACGAGCACGGCGTAGGCGAGGAAGAACACGCCGAGCCAGAGCAGGCCCCAGCGCATCCCGGGGGACAGGCCGCGGTCCCGCAGCCGCAGCCCGACGAACGCCACCGCGCAGGCCGCCAGCAGCGCGCAGGCCGCGTGCACGTCCTTCCACACCACGCCGACGAACGTGAGCACGGGGGGAGTCAGTCCGAGGCCGAGGACGGCGAGCGAACCGGCACGGCTCGCGGTCATCTCCCAGACGCACCGGGCGAGCACCCACAGCGCGCCCCACAGGACGACGGACTGGAGGACGGCCATGGACGCGGGCGTGCCGGTGACGGCGATCAGCGCGCGCCACAGCAGGCTCAGCACGGGCGGATGCCAGTCGGTCAGCGGCGTCCTGCCCATGGCCTGTCGGAGCTGGTCGATGCTGTCGGGACTCATGAACCCGGGGCTGAAGACGATGGTCGTGGCCACGCAACACACCACGGCGACAGCGGTCAGCCACCAGATCCAGTGCTTTTCACCCCGAATGTGCACCATTCGTCCCATGCGGCGGATGCTAACAGCGTCGACGGGACCGTACGGGTCAGGGCGCGGCGCGGCGCGGCGCGGATCGGAACGCGGCGCGGATGGGAACGCGGCGCGGATCGGAACGCGGCACGGATCAGGGTGCGACGAAGACGTAGCGTCGGTAGGTGAAGAAGCGGAACAGGGTGGCGAGGGCCCAGCCGAAGACGCGGGCCGCGTTGTCGCTGCCCATCGACTCCAGCCCGAGCAGATGCCGTGAGGCGAAGACCGTGCCCGCGGTGATGGCGACACCGACCACGTTCACGAAGAGGAACAGGGCCAGTTCCTGCGTCATGTTCGCGCGATGCCGGTGGCGGTAGGTCCAGTAGCGGTTCCCCGCCCAGCTGAAGAGCGCCGCGGCGGCCGTCGCCAGGACGGAGGCCCGCACGGGGGCGGCCCCCATCACCCCGCCCTCCGTGCCGCCGGGAAGGCCGAACACCAGCAGGTTGTAGCCGCCGTTGTCCACCACGAAGGCCAGCGCCCCGACGGCCCCGAACTTGGCGGCCTCGCGCCAGACGCCCCGGATGGCGTCACGCACACGCAGCACCGTGGATACGAGGACCAGCACACGGCGAGAGTAACGACCCGGCGCGTCCCGACCGTTCGGACGCGCCCATAACGCATTATTTCCTATCATCATCCGAAATTCTGTCGTCATCCGACGCCGGATCAGGTAGGGAGTGGCCGTGCAACCGACGATCGCGTGTGTCGTGCCGTGTCACAACGAGGAGGCCGCCGTCGGCAAGGTGGTGCGCGACCTGCGGATGGCGCTCCCCGAGGCGGACATCTACGTGTACGACAACGCCTCGACCGACCGCACGGTGCAGGTCGCCCGTGAGGCGGGTGCGATCGTCCGCGAGGAACCGCGCAAGGGAAAGGGCAACGTCATCCGGCGGGCCTTCGCCGACGTCGACGCCGACGCCCTCCTCCTCATCGACGGTGACGACACCTACGACGCGTCCCGGGCGCGCGACCTGGTCAACCTGCTCTTCGAAGGGCCGTACGACCAGGTGGTCGGCGCCCGCCGCGAGACGGTCAGCGCCGCCTACCGGGTGGGACACGCGACCGGCAACAGGCTGCTCACCGGAGCGGTGCGGTCCCTGTTCGGCAACGACGTGACCGACATGCTGAGCGGCTACCGCGTTTTCTCACGCCGCTTCGTCAAGTCCTTCCCGGCGCTGGCCCGCCAGTTCGAGACCGAGACCGAGATGACCATCCACGCCCTCCACCTCCGGCTCCCCACGGCCGAGGTGGAGGTGGACTACCGGGTCAGGCCCGCCGGGAGCGAGAGCAAGCTGCGCACCTTCCGGGACGGCTGGCGCATCCTGCGGGTCATCCTCGATCTCGCCCGGCGCGAGCGGCCCTCGCTCGTCCACACCGTGGTCGCGGGAGTCCTGGCCTTCGTCTCGGTCGTGCTCGGCATCCCCGTCATCGCCGACTTCATCCGCACGGGCACCGTGCCGCGCATCCCCACGGCGATCCTCGCCGCCGCGATCATGACGATCGCGGTGCTCATCCTGCTCGTCGGGTACATCCTGGAGTCCCTGATGCACATGCGTCAGGAACACTCCCGCCTCGTGCACCTCGCCTACGCGGCGCCGGGCCGGCCACCGCGCTACACCGGCCACCGGCCCGGCACCGGTCCCGTCCCCGCCAGGAACATCTCGGGCCGACGTTAGCCCGATCAGCACCGCCGTCCCGGCCCGCGTGCCGCCGTCGTCGTCCCGTCCGGACGGTACGTCGACGTCGGCGGCCCGCCCCGAACCCAGGCCGAGCACCAGGTACCGGTCGCCGCCGGTCGGGCGGAGGTCGCACACCCGGAAGCGGAGGGCGCCGGTGCCGTCCGCCGGCTTTTGGACGTCACCTGGGACGAAGGTCACCGCGGCAGACTCGCCACGCGGCCGGGACTCATCACGGCTCTGACGGAAGCCCACAACTCGGGCCGCGCTTTACTGTCGCCTCAGCCGCCCTCATACCCGTGAGTCACTGATCAGACTGGTGGATCCCGCTGACCACAGGCTACGAGGGGAACCACTCATGAACGGCTCGCGCATCGTCGCCGTCGGCCACTACCAGCCCGCCAAGGTGCTCACCAACAAGGACCTGGCGGGTCTGGTCGAGACAAGTGACGAGTGGATCACGAGCCGGGTGGGCATTCGCACACGGCACATCGCAGGACCCGACGAACCGGTCGACGAGCTGGCCGGCCATGCCGCCGCCAAGGCGCTGGCCTCGGCCGGTCTCGGCCCGGAGGCCATCGACCTGGTCGTGGTCGCCACCTCCACCGCCATCGACCGCTCCCCGAACATGGCGGCCCGGGTCGCGAACCGGCTCTCCATCCCGAACCCGGCCGCCATGGACGTCAACGTCGTCTGTGCCGGGTTCACCCACGCCCTGGCCACCGCCGACCACGCGGTGCGCGCGGGGGCCGCCACCCGGGCGCTCGTCATCGGCGCCGACAAGATGTCCGAGGTCACGGACTGGGCCGACCGCACGACCTGCGTCCTCGTCGGGGACGGGGCGGGCGCGGCCGTCGTCGAGGCCTCCGAGGAACCCGGCATCGGGCCGGTGCTGTGGGGATCGGTGCCCGAGATGGGCAACGCCGTGCGGATCGAGGGCACCCCGCCGCGCTTCGCGCAGGAGGGCCAGAGCGTCTACCGCTGGGCCACCACCAAGCTGCCGCCCATCGCCCGCGCGGCGTGCGAGAAGGCCGGACTCACGCCCGCCGATCTCGCCGCGGTCGTCCTGCACCAGGCCAACCTGCGCATCATCGAGCCGCTCGCCGCGAAGATCGGCGCGGTCAACGCCGTGGTCGCGCGGGACGTCGTCGAGTCCGGCAACACCTCGGCCGCGAGCATCCCCCTCGCCTTCTCCAAGCTCGTCGAACGCGGCGAGATCTCCAGCGGCGACCCCGTCCTGCTGTTCGGCTTCGGCGGCAACCTGTCGTACGCCGGACAGGTGGTCCGCTGCCCGTGAGCCGCTGAGCAGGGCGTTCGTGGTGCCGCTCTGGGCGGTGTGACGAGGCATACTCGTCGGTCCTCTGGCCATCACGGGTCGTAGACTGTAGACGAAAGACAATCCATACTGGCTGTTGACTCGGACTTTCCAGTTCTTTCCAGTACGGGCCGTTGACTTTCCGTGTGCAGTACACCCAGTGGTGCTCTGGAGGGGGACCCGATGTTGTCGACAGGACTTCCGCAAGGAGCGGTGCCCAAGCTCGAACGCCCCGGCCCGCTGCGCGACCGCGTCTACGAGGCCCTGCTCGAACTCATCACCACGCGCGCGCTGCGCCCCGGCCAGCACCTCGTCGAGAGCGAACTCGCCGGGCACCTCGGGGTGTCCCGGCAGCCCGTGCGCGAGGCCCTGCAGCGCCTCAACACCGAGGGCTGGGTCGACCTCCGGCCCGCGCAGGGCGCCTTCGTCCACGAGCCGACGGAGGCGGAGGCGGACCAGCTGCTGACGGTCCGTACCCTGCTGGAGGCCGAGGCCGCCCGCCTCGCCGCGGCGAACGCCGGCACGGCGGGCATCACGGCCCTGGAGGAACTCTGCGCGCAGGGCGAGGGGGCCGTCGGCGTCGACGACGTGGACGCGGCCGTCGCCCTGAACGCCCGCTTCCACGCCAAGGTCATGGAGCTGGCCGGCAACACGGTCCTCGCCGAACTCGCCGCCCAGGTCGACCGCCGGGTCCGCTGGTACTACACCCCGGTCGCCCGGCAGCGCGGCAACCAGTCCTGGATCGAACACCGCGAACTGATCGCCGCCATCGCCGCCCGCGACGAGGCCCGCGCGACGCAGGTCATGCGGGCGCACACGGAGCACACGCGCAAGACGTACCACGAGCGGGAGAAGTAGAGCGGGGTTCGAGCCGTCGCTCCCGCCCTCTTCCTTGCCCCCTCCTTTGTCCACTCAGTGGAGAAAGTCTGCGCCAATTGATGCGCGACTTCTTCCCAGGCCCGGCAGCCGCTGCTACGTTCCCCTCGAAAGCCAAGCACGGCGGTGCCGATGAGGCGGGGAGGGGCTCGTGAGACGTATGACGGCTCGACCTGCCAACGCGCACCAGGCCAAGCTGCTGCGGCTGTTGCGGGACGGTGGGCCCAACTCCCGGGCGCAGCTCGGTGACCGGGTCGATCTCTCGCGGTCGAAGCTGGCCGTGGAGGTGGACCGGCTGCTGGAGACGGGGCTCGTCGTGGCGGACGGACTCGCCGCCTCGCGCGGTGGGCGCCGCTCGCACAACATCCGGCTCGCCCCCCAACTCCGTTTCCTCGGCGTCGACATCGGCGCCACCTCGATCGATGTGGCCGTCACCAACGCCGAGTTGGAGATCCTCGGCCACATCAACCAGCCCATGGACGTACGGGACGGCCCGGTCGCCGTCTTCGAACAGGTGCTGTCCATGGCCGCCAAGCTGCGCGCCTCCGGGCTCGCGGAGGGGTTCGACGGCGCCGGTATCGGCGTCCCCGGACCGGTCCGTTTCCCCGAGGGCGTCCCCGTCGCCCCGCCGATCATGCCGGGCTGGGACGGGTTCCCGGTGCGCGAGGCGCTCAGCCAGGAACTCGGCTGCCCCGTCATGGTCGACAACGACGTGAACCTGATGGCGATGGGGGAGCAGCACGCGGGCGTCGCCCGTTCCGTGGGCGACTTCCTGTGCGTCAAGATCGGCACCGGCATAGGCTGCGGCATCGTCGTCGGAGGCGAGGTCCACCGCGGGACGACGGGCAGCGCCGGAGACATCGGGCACATCCTCGCCGTACCGGACGGCCGCCCCTGCGCCTGCGGCAACCGGGGCTGCCTGGAGGCCCACTTCAGCGGCGCCGCCCTCGCCCGGGACGCCAACGACGCCGCCCAGCAGGGACTTTCGGCGGAACTCGCCTCCCGGCTGGAGATCAACGGCCCTCTGACCGCCGTCGACGTGGCCGCCGCGGCCGCCGCCGGCGACGCCACCGCGCTCGACCTCATACGCGAGGGCGGCAACCGCACCGGCCAGGTCATCGCCGGACTCGTCAGCTTCTTCAACCCCGGCCTGGTCGTGATCGGCGGCGGGGTGACCGGCCTCGGCCACACCCTGCTCGCCGCCATCCGCACCCAGGTCTACCGCCAGTCACTTCCCCTCGCCACCAACAACCTGCCCATCGTGCTGGGGGAACTCGGACCCACCGCCGGAGTCATCGGCGCGGCCCGCCTCATCAGCGACCACCTGTTCTCACCCGCGTAGGCCGTTTCCCGCCACAAGGCCTCACCGGTCGGCGCCCCGCTCCGCCCCGCGTCGCCCCGCCCTGCCCTGAACACGCCTGCCCTCGCACGCGCAACGCCCTGCAACCGGCCCGCACGCCCGCCAAGGGGAACTCATGGCACCAGAATTACCGCTGCTCACCATGTCCGGCATCACCAAGTCGTTCCCCGGAGTCCGGGCCCTGGACGGCGTGGACCTCGACGTCCAGGCCGGAGAGGTCCACTGTCTGCTCGGCCAGAACGGCGCCGGGAAGTCCACGCTGATCAAGGTCCTGGCCGGCGCCCACCAGCCCGACGAAGGCACCATCACCTGGCGGGGCGAGCCCGTCACCCTGAAGTCCCCGATCGCCGCCATGCGCCTCGGCATCGCCACCATCTACCAGGAACTCGACCTGGTCGAGGGCCTGTCGGTGGCCGAGAACGTCCACCTCGGCCATGAACCCACGGCCGCCGGCTTCGTCGTACGAGGGAAAGCGGCGCGTACGTCGACAGCCGCCCTGCTCAAGCGACTTGGGCACCCGGAGGTCGATCCGGCGCGGCTCGTGGGTGAGCTGTCGGCGGCCCAGCAGCAGATCGTCTCCATGGCGCGGGCGCTCTCCCACGACGTACGGCTGATCGTGATGGACGAGCCGTCGGCCGCGCTCGATCCGGACGAGGTCGACAACCTGTTCAGGATCGTGGGGGCCCTGACCGCCGCCGGGGTGGCCGTCGTCTACATATCGCACCGCCTGGAGGAGATCCGGCGGATCGGCGACCGGGTGACCGTACTGAAGGACGGGCGGGCCGTTGCCGGCGGGCTGCCCGCGAAGTCCACGCCGACACGCGAGGTCGTGGCACTGATGACGGGACGGAACGTCGAGTACGTCTTCCCCGACCGGCCCGTCGCGCCGCCCACCTCCGGCACACCCGTGCTGGAGGTGCGGGGGCTGGCGCGCGCCGGTGAGTTCGAGCCCCTCGACCTGGAGGTACGGCCCGGCGAGATCGTGGGCCTCGCCGGACTCGTCGGCTCGGGGCGGTCGGAGATCCTGGAGACGATCTACGGCGCCCGGAAGCCGACGGCGGGTCGGGTGAGCGTCGACGGGCGGCCGTTGAGGCCCGGCAGCGTACGCGCCGCCGTACGGGCCGGGCTCGGGCTCGCCCCCGAGGAGCGCAAGGCGCAGGGGCTGCTGATGCTGGAGTCCGTCACCAGGAACGTCTCCGTGTCGTCGATGGGCCGCTTCGCGCGCGTCGGCTGGATCGACCGGAGCGCCGAGCACCGCGCCGCGCGGGCCGCGACCCGCGAGCTGTCCCTGCGCCCCGACAACCCCGACGTACCGGTCCGCACGCTCTCCGGCGGCAACCAACAGAAGGCCGTCCTCGCCCGCTGGCTGCTGCGTGGCTGCCGGGTCCTGCTGCTCGACGAGCCCACCCGGGGCGTCGACGTGGGCGCCCGTGCCGAGCTGTACGCGGTGGTGCGCCGGCTCGCCGACGAAGGGCTCGCCGTGCTGCTGGTCTCCAGCGAGGTGCCCGAAGTCCTCGGCCTCGCCGACCGGGTGCTCGTCCTGCGCGAGGGCCGGGTCGTGCACACGGCGCCCGCCCGTGAGCTGGACGAACACCGCGTCCTCGACCTCGTGATGGAAGGAAGCCCGGTGGACAGTGTGGCAAGTCCGGCGGCCGGTGCGGGAAGTCCCGTGACCGGCGAAGGGAGCCCGGCGTCATGACCCAGCCCGTGTCCCCGCCCCGGGGGGCGGACAAAGTGACACCTGTCGACGCGCCGCCCGCCTGGCGGGCCCGCGTGTTCCGCGCCGACGTCCGCACCCTCTCGCTTCTCGGTGTCCTCGCCGCGCTGATCCTCATCGGCGGCTTCACCAGACCCGACGAGTTCCTCGACACCCGCAATCTCCAACTCGTCCTCACCCAGGCCTCGGTGATCGGTGTCGTCACCGTCGGCATGACCTTCGTCATCACCTCCGGCGGCATCGACCTGTCCGTCGGGGCGATCGTCGCCCTGGCGTCCGTGTGGGCGACGACCGTGGCCACCCAGGAGTACGGGTTCGCCGGCATCCTCTTCACGGCGATGATCGTCGGCGTCGGCTGCGGACTGGTGAACGGGCTGCTCGTCGCCTACGGAAGGGTGGTCCCCTTCATCGCCACCCTCGCCATGCTCGCCTCGGCCCGCGGGCTCGCCCTGCAGATCACCGACGGCAGCACCCAGGTCGTCACCGTCGACTCCGTCCTGGACCTCGGCGAGCGCGACGCGTACGTCCTCGGCATCCCGCCACTCGTCCTGGTCTTCGCGGTCGCAACGACCATCGGCTGGTTTGTGCTGAACCGCACCACCTTCGGCCGGCGCACGGTCGCCGTCGGCGGCAACGCGGAGGCGGCCCGGCTCGCGGGCATCGACGTCCGCCGCCAGCGGCTCTACATGTACCTGCTCTCCGGGCTGTGCTGCGGCATCGCCGCGTTCCTGCTGATCGTGCTGTCCGGCTCGGGCCAGAACACCAACGGCAACCTCTACGAACTCGACGCCATCGCCGCCGTGATCATCGGCGGAACCCTGCTCAGCGGGGGACGGGGCACCATCACCGGCTCCGTCCTAGGCGTCCTGATCTTCACCACGATCACCAACATCTTCGCGCTCAACAACCTGCAGAGCGACGTCCAGCAGATCGCCAAGGGCGCGATCATCGTCGCCGCGGTCCTGGTCCAACGACGTACGGCAAGCACGACCTGAGACACCGAAGAGCCGACACGGGAAAGGTCCACCGCCATGCCAGAGATCACCAGCCGCAGAAGACTGCTCTTCGGAACCGCCGCCGTCTCGGCCGGCGCCCTCCTCGTCGGTTGCACCAGCAACGAGCCTGACAGCGACCCGGCCGCCGACAAACAGCCGGCCGCCGACGACAAGCCCGGCAAGGCGGTCACCATCGGCTTCGCCGGACCGCAGGCCGACCACGGCTGGCTCAACGCGATCAACCAGAACGCCAAGAGCCGCGCCGAGCGGTACGAGGACGTCACGCTGGAGATCACCGAGGGCTCCAACGACACCGCCCAGCAGATCGGGCAGATCGAGACCCTCATCAACAAGAAGGTCGACGTCCTGGTGGTGCTGCCCGCCGACGGCAAGGCGCTCACCCAGGTCGGTCTCAAGGCGATGCGGGCCGGCATCCCCGTCGTCAACCTCGACCGGATCTTCAACTCCCCGCAGGCGTACCGCTGCTGGATCGGCGGCGACAACTACGGCATGGGGCTCAACGCCGGGCACTACATCGGCGAGCAGCTCAAGGACAAGGGTGACGCCCGGGTCATCGAGCTGGCCGGGCTCGACAACCTGGAGCTGACCAAGCAGCGCACCAAGGGCTTCGACGACGCGCTGAAGAACTATCCGAACATCAAGAAGGTGGCACGCCAGGCCGCCGAGTTCACGGTCGAGTCGGGCCAGGCCAAGATGGCCCAGCTCCTCCAGGCCCAGTCCGACTTCGACGCCCTGTGGAACCACGACGACGACCAGGGCGTGGGTGCCCTGCGCGCCATCGAGCAGGCCGGGCGCGACGACTTCCTCATGGTCGGCGGCGCGGGCGCGCTCTCCGCGTTCCAGGCGATCAAGAAGGACGACGGGGTGCTGAAGGCCACCGTCCTCTACCCGCCGACCATGGCCGCCTCCGCGATCGACCTCGCCCGCGCCCTCGGCCAGGGCAAGGGCGTCGGCGGCCTCGCCGAGTTCGAGATCCCGTCCTCGCTGACCCTGTACTCGGCCGTCGTGGACAAGGCCAACGTCGACCAGTACATGTCCACGGGCTTCAAGTGACCGGACCCGCCGACGGGGCCCGACCGCCGACGGGACCCGAACCCCCGGCCCCCGCACTCGCGGTCAGGCCCCACCCCCACCGCGCCGCCACCACGAGGAGGACACACGCATGGGACAGCCGCAGCAGCCCGACCAGGCCGAGGCGGAGGAGTCAGGAAGGCCCCGGCCCGGGGGAGGGGCCTGGCCCGCCGGGCACGCCGGGGGGCTCGGCACGCCACCGCTGCGCGTCGGCATGGTCGGCTACGCCTTCATGGGTGCCGCCCACTCCCAGGGCTGGCGCACGGCGGGCCGGGTCTTCGAGCTGCCGCTCAGCCCCGTGCTGGCCGCCGTGTGCGGGCGGGACGCCGACGCGGTGCGGACCATGGCGGACCGGCACGGGTGGGCCTCGACGGAGACCGACTGGCGGGAGCTGATCGCCCGGGACGACATCGACCTGGTCGACATCTGCACCCCCGGCGACAGCCACGCCGAGATCGCCCTCGCCGCTCTCGCCGCGGGCAAGCACGTGCTCTGCGAGAAACCCCTCGCCAACACGGTCGCGGAGGCCGAGGAGATGGCTGCGGCGGCCGAAGAGGCTCACGCGCGCGGCCAGTTGGCCATGATCGGCTTCAACTACCGCCGCGTACCCGCCACCGCGCTCGCCCGCCGTATGGTCGCCGAGGGCCGGCTGGGAGCCCTGCGGCACGTGCGGGTGACGTACCTCCAGGACTGGCTCGTCGACCCGGAGTTCCCCCTGACCTGGCGTCTGCGCAAGGAGTCGGCCGGCTCCGGGGCGCTCGGCGACCTCGGCGCCCATATCGTCGACCTCGCGCAGTACATGGCCGGCGAGCCGGTGGTCGGCGTGTCCGCGCTGATGGAGACCTTCGTCCGCGAACGCCCCCTGCCCGCGGGCGCCTCCGAGGGTCTCGCGTCCACCGGCGGCACCGCGGGCCGGGGCGCGGTCACCGTCGACGACACGGCGCTGTTCACCGGCCGCTTCGCCTCCGGCGCCGTCGCCTCCTTCGAGGTCACCCGCTTCGCCACCGGCCGCAAGAACGCCCTGCGCATCGAACTCAACGGCGAGCGCGGCTCGTTGGCCTTCGACCTGGAACGCCTCAACGAACTCGCCTACCACGACCACACCGAACCCGCCGCCCACGCCGGGTTCCGCCGCATCCTCGTCACCGAGCCGGACCACCCCTACCTGGACGCCTGGTGGCCGCCGGGCCACGGCCTCGGCTACGAGCACACCTTCGTCCACCAGGCCCGTGACCTGGTCCACGCCGTCGCGGCGGGCCACCGGCCCGAGCCGTCCTTCGCCGACGGCCTCCAGGTGCAGCGTGTGCTCGCGGCGGTCGAGGAGAGCGCCGAGAAGAACTGCGTCTACACCCCGACCCACACCCCCACCACGGTCTGAGGAGACCCGGACATGCCGCGCGACTTCACGCTCTTCACCGGCCAGTGGGCCGACCTGCCCCTCGAAGAGGTCTGCCGCCTCGCCCGTGACTTCGGCTACGAGGGTCTCGAACTCGCCTGCTGGGGCGACCACTTCGAGGTCGACAAGGCCCTCGCCGACCCGTCCTACCTGGACTCCCGGCACCAACTCCTGGAGAAGTACGGACTGAAGTGCTGGGCCGTCTCCAACCACCTCGTGGGCCAGGCCGTGTGCGACGCCATCATCGACGAGCGCCACCGCGCCATCCTGCCCGCCCGCATCTGGGGTGACGGGGAGCCCGAGGGCGTGCGCCGGCGGGCCGCCGCCGAGATGGCCGACACCGCGCGGGCGGCGGCCGCCTTCGGCGTCGACACCGTCATCGGTTTCACCGGCTCCGCCATCTGGCACCTGGTCGCCATGTTCCCGCCCGCCCCCGAGTCGATGATCGAGCGCGGCTACGACGACTTCGCGACGCGCTGGAACCCGATCCTCGACGTCTTCGACGCCGAGGGCGTGCGGTTCGCCCACGAGGTCCACCCCAGCGAGATCGCCTACGACTACTGGACGACCCAGCGCGCCCTCGAAGCCGTCGACCGCCGCCCGGCGTTCGGCCTGAACTTCGACCCCTCGCACTTCGTGTGGCAGGACCTCGACCCGGTCGGCTTCCTGTGGGACTTCCGCGACCGGATCTACCACGTGGACTGCAAGGAGGCCCGCAAGCGCCTCGACGGCCGCAACGGCCGCCTCGGCTCGCACCTGCCCTGGGGCGACCCCCGGCGCGGCTGGGACTTCGTCTCGGCCGGCCACGGCGACGTCCCCTGGGAGGACGTCTTCCGGATGCTGCGCTCGATCGACTACCGGGGGCCGATCTCCGTCGAATGGGAGGACGCCGGCATGGACCGGCTCCAGGGCGCCCCCGAGGCCCTGACCCGCCTCAAGGCGTTCGACTTCGAACCGCCGTCGGCCGCCTTCGACGCGGCGTTCGGCGGCAACGAGTAGCGCTTTCCCGTCTTCCGGGGTGACGGCGCACCCCGGCGTACCGCACACACCCGTACACCTCCGTACGACCAGCCCCACTCTGGAGGCATTTCGTGCACCCGTACGACGACAACAGACACCCCACCAGCGCCACCAGCATCTTCAGACGCCGCGGACTGCGCGGACCGATCGCCCTGCTGAGCGGACTGCTGCTCGCGGGCGCCTCGCTCTCGCTCACCGCACCCCCGGCGGGCGCGACCGGTGCCGAACCGAAGGCCACCGCGGCCGAGGACTTTCAGCAGGTCACCCTCGCCAAGGGCGAACCGGAGGTCGGCGAGCCCATGTCACTGGCCGTCCTCCCCGACCGCTCGGTCCTGCACACATCGCGCGACGGCGAACTGCGGCTGACCGACGCGGCGGGCAACACCAGCCTCGCCGGCAAGCTCGACGTGTACAGCCACGACGAGGAGGGCCTCCAGGGCATAGGCGTCGACCCGGACTTCGCCGACAACCGCTTCATCTACCTGTACTACGCGCCCCCGTCGAACACCCCGGCCGGTGACGCCCCCGAGACCGGTACGGCCGCCGACTTCGCGCCCTTCGACGGCGTCAACCGGCTCTCCCGCTTCGTCCTGAAGACCGACGGCACGCTCGACAGGGCCAGCGAGAAGAAGGTCCTCGACGTCCCCGCCTCCCGGGGCATCTGCTGTCATGTCGGCGGCGACATCGACTTCGACGCGGCGGGCAACCTGTATCTGTCGACGGGCGACGACAGCAACCCGTTCCAGTCCGACGGCTTCACCCCCATCGACGAACGCGCCAACCGCAACCCCGCCTTCGACGCCCAGCGCACCTCCGGCAACACCAACGACCTGCGCGGCAAGATCCTGCGCATCAAGGTCGGCGCCGACGGCTCCTACACCGTCCCCGACGGCAACCTCTTCGCCCCGGGCACGGACAAGACCCGCCCCGAGATCTACGCGATGGGCTTCCGCAACCCCTTCCGCTTCAGCGTCGACAAGAAGACCGGCGTCCTCTACGTCGGCGAGTACGGCCCCGACGCGGGCACCGCCAGCCCCTCGCGCGGCCCGGCCGGACAGGTCGAGTTCGCCCGTGTGACCAAGCCGGGCAACTTCGGCTGGCCGTACTGCACCGGCAAGAACGACGCCTACGTCGACTACGACTTCGCCACCGGCACCTCGGGCGCGGCCTTCGACTGCGCGGCCCCGAAGAACACCTCGCCGAACAACACCGGCCTCACCGACCTGCCCCCGGCCGAGCCCGCCTGGATCCCCTACAACGGGCCCAGCGTCCCCGAGTTCGGCGACGGCTCCGAGTCACCCATGGGCGGCCCGGTCTACCACTACGACGCCTCGCTCGACTCCCCGGTGAAGTTCCCCGAGGCCTACGACGGCGACTTCTTCGCCGGTGAGTTCGGCCGCCGCTGGATCAAGCGCGTCACCAGCGACGGCGACGGCACCGTGCGGTCCATCAGCGACGTGCCCTGGACCGGCACCCAGATCATGGACATGGCCTTCGGCCCGGACGGCGCGCTGTACGTCCTCGACTACGGCATCTCCTGGTTCGGTGGTGACGAGCACTCCGCCCTCTACCGCATCGAGAACGCCACAGACGGCCACTCCCCGGTCGCCGTCGCGTCGGCCGACCGCACCTCGGGCCAGGCGCGACTGCGGGTCCGCTTCTCCTCCGAGGGCACCAGCGACCAGGACGGCGACGCCCTGACCTACAGCTGGGACTTCGGCGACGGCGGCACCTCCACGGCCGCCAACCCCCGGTACACCTACCGGACGAACGGCACCTACACCGCGACCGTGACCGCCAGGGACAGCACCGGCCGCACCGGCAGCGCGAGCGTACGGATCGTGGTCGGCAACACCGCGCCCGAGGTCGAACTGCGACTCCCGGAGGACGGGCAGCTGTTCACGTTCGGTGACGCCGTGCCGTTCAGGGTGAAGGTGAGCGACAAGGAGGACGGCACGCCCATCGACTGCGCCAAGGTCAAGGTCACCTTCGTCCTCGGCCACGACAGCCACGGCCACCCGGTGACCTCCGCCAACGGCTGCACCGGCACCATCCAGACCAGCGCCGACGGCGGCCACGACGAGAACGCCAACATCTTCGGGGTGTTCGACGCCGAGTACACCGACGGCGGAGGCGGCGGCCAGGCCCCGCTGACCACCCACGACCGGCACGTCGTCCAGCCCACCCACCGTCAGGCCGAGCACTACGGCGACTCCTCGGGCATCGCGGTCCAGTCGAAGGACACGGCCCACGGCGGAAAGACCGTCGGGAACATCGACGACGGGGACTGGATCTCCTTCGAGCCGTACGTCCTGTCCGACGCCAAGAAGATCACCGCGCGTGTCTCCTCCGGGGGCGCCGGCGGCACGCTGGAGGTCCGCGCCGGCTCGCCGGCCGGCCGTCTCCTCGGCAGCGCCACCGTGCCGGTGACCGGCGGCTGGGACACCTTCCAGAACGTCACCGCCGACCTGGCCAAGGGCCCGCGCGGCAGCACCACGCTCTACCTGGTCTTCAAGGGCAGCGGCGGCGGACTGTTCGACGTCGACGACTTCACCTTCACGAAGCGGTGAGGGGCGCCATGCAGTTCGCCACGCAGCGGAACGGACGATTGCTGACCGCGTTGACAGGCGCCGCCCTGCTGATCGGAGGCGTGTCGGGACCGGCCGTGTCCGATGAGGCGGGCCGCTCCGGGGGCCACGAGGACGAACGCCGGGTGCTGGTCTTCTCCAAGACCGCAGGCTTCCGGCACGACTCGATCCCCGAGGGCGTCACGGCCGTACGGGAACTGGGCGCGGCCCACGGCTTCGCGGTCGACGCCACGGAGGACGCGGGCGCCTTCACCGCCCGCAACCTCCGTCGCTACGACGCCGTGGTGTTCCTCTCGACCACCGGTGACGTCCTCGACCCGGCCCAACAGCGCGCGTTCGAGCGGTACATCAAGCGAGGAGGCGCCTACGTGGGCGTCCACGCGGCTGCCGACACCGAGTACGACTGGGCCTTCTACGGCGGACTCGCGGGCGCGTACTTCCAGTCGCACCCCGCGATCCAGCCCGCCACGGTCGACGTCGAGGACCACGCCCACCCGGCCACCGCCGGGCTGGGCGCGACCTGGAACCGCACGGACGAGTGGTACAACTACCGCTCCAACCCCCGTGACCGGGCCCATGTCCTCGCCTCGCTCGACGAGTCGTCGTACAGCGGGGGCACCATGAACGGCGACCACCCCATCGCCTGGTGCCAGGACTACCAGGGCGGCCGAGCCTTCTACACCGGCGGCGGCCACACCAAGGCGTC
Source organism: Streptomyces sp. NPDC002324 (assembly GCF_053593335.1). Taxonomy (NCBI): domain Bacteria; kingdom Bacillati; phylum Actinomycetota; class Actinomycetes; order Kitasatosporales; family Streptomycetaceae; genus Streptomyces; species Streptomyces sp. NPDC002324. Next base: position 84,201 of record NZ_JBSFCF010000019.1, on the reverse strand, counting down.
CTTCGCCGAACCCGCCTTCCGCCGGCACCTGCTCGGCGGCATCCGGTGGGCGATCGGCGAGTCCCAGGCCGACTGCCGCCCGGAGAACGGCTACCGGCCGCTGCTGGACGGAACCTCTCTGGACGGCTGGCGGCAGGCGGGTCCGGGCTCGTTCACCCTGGCCGACGACGGCACGATCACGTCGTCCGGCGGGATGGGCATGCTCTGGTACGCCGACCGGAGCTTCGGGTCGTACTCCCTGAAGCTCGACTGGCGGATGTCCGGCGCCTCCGGCGACGACAACTCCGGGGTGTTCGTGGGCTTCCCGCCCTCGGACGACCCCTGGTCGGCCGTGAACAACGGCTACGAGATCCAGATCGACGCCACCGACGTGCCCGAGAGGACCACCGGGTCCGTGTACGGCTTCCGGTCCGCCGACCTCAGGAAGCGCGACCGCGCCCTGAATCCGCCGGGGGAGTGGAACACGTACGAGATCCGCGTCGAGGGCGAGCGCCTGCGCGTCTGGCTCAACGGCGTGAAGATCAACGATTTCACCAACACCGATCCGGTACGGAGCCTGCGCGAAGGGCACGTCGGCATCCAGAACCACGGGGCCGGGGACCAGGTGTCCTTCCGTGACGTCCGGATCAAGGAACTGCCCGCACGGGCCGCCGACAGGGCGGACCCGCCGCCGGGCGACTGAGCGACGGCGGGCGGGGGACGCCGGACCTCCGCCCGCCGTCCTGCCCCTTCTCCCTTTTTCTGATCCCTCTTCCCCCACGGAGGGTTCCCGGCCCTTCCCACCGCTGGCCCGACGAGGAGGCTGCCCATGTCCGCGTCCGTGTCCGTCACCCCACCGAGCGTCGGCGTCTGGCTGATCGGAGCACGGGGTTCCGTCGCCACCACCGTCGTCGCGGGCTGCGCGGCCGTCACGGCGGGCCTGCACGCCCCGTCGGGCATGGTCACCGAGACCCCCCTCTTCGCCGGGACGCGCCTTCCGCCCCTGTCCGCCCTCGTCTTCGGCGGCCACGACACGGTCGACTGCCCCCTGCCCAAACGGGCCGAGGCCCTCGCGGCCGGGGGCGTCCTGCCGCACGGCCTTCCGGCGGCCGTCGCAGCCGAACTGGCCGCCGCCGACCGGGAGATCAGGCCGGGCGGCCCCCTCCCGGGCGACACCAGGACCCCCGACGAGCTGATCTCCTCCCACGCCGCCGACATCCAGGACTTCGTACGACGCCGGAACCTGACCCGAGCCGTGGTGGTGAACGTCGCCTCCACGGAACCCGCGCCCACCGGCGCCGCCCTTCCTCCCAGCTCTCTCTACGCGGCGGCCGCCCTCCGCGCGGGCTGCCCCTACGTCAACTTCACCCCCTCGACCGGTCTCCACCACCCGGTACTCGCCCCGCTCGCCGTCTCCGCCGGCCTCCCGTCCGCGGGCCGCGACGGCAAGACCGGCCAGACCCTGCTCCGGTCCGTCCTCGGCCCGATGTTCGCCCAGCGGGCCCTGGCCGTCCGGGCCTGGTCCGGCACCAACCTCCTCGGCGGGGGCGACGGCGCCGCCCTCGCCGACCCGGCCGCCGCCGCTGCCAAGAACGCCGGCAAGGAACGCGTCCTGACCGACAGCCTGGGCGCCACCCCCGAGGGCGAGACCCATATCGACGACGTCCCAGCCCTCGGCGACTGGAAGACCGCCTGGGACCACATCGCCTTCGACGGTTTCCTCGGTACCCGGATGGTCCTCCAGACCACCTGGCAGGGCTGCGACTCCGCCCTCGCCGCCCCTCTGGTCCTGGACCTCGCCCGCCTCCTGGCCGGGGCCCACGCGGCGGGCCTCACCGGGCCCCTGGCCGAGCTGGGCTTCTACTTCAAGGACCCGGTGGGGGACGGTCCGACGGCCCTGGGGGAGCAGTACGCGGCGCTGGCGGGGTTCGCAGAGCGGCTGCGACCGGGGGCGAGGTCCAGGACGCGGCCCCGGCACGACCCGGAAGCCGACCCGGAAGCCGGGCCGGAACCGGGGCGTGCGGCCGAACCGCGAGAGGAGACGCGATGAGCCACCACGACACCCCCCTCTCCTTCGGCTACGGCACCAACGGCCTCGCCGACCTCCGACTGGACGACGCCCTCGCCCTCCTCGCCGACCTCGGCTACGACGGCGTCGGTCTGACGCTCGACCACATGCACCTCGACCCACTCGCCCCCGACCTCGCCGTCCGCACCCGGCGCCTCGCCCACCGGCTGGACGCCCTCGGCCTGACCGTCACCGTGGAGACGGGCGCCCGCTATGTCCTCGACCCGCGCCGCAAACACGGCCCCACGCTGCTGGACGCCGACCCCGACGACCGTGCCCGCCGTGCCGACCTGCTGATCCGCGCCGTGCGGGTCGCCACCGACCTCGGCGCCCATGCCGTGCACTGCTTCAGCTCAGTCGCCCCGCACGGCACGGACGAGGACACAGCCTGGAAACGTCTGCCAGACGCGCTCGCCCCCGTCCTCGACGCCGCCACCGCCGCCGGCGTCCCCCTCGCGATCGAACCCGAACCCGGTCATCTCCTCGCCACGCTCGCCGACTTCCACCGCCTGCGCGAAGCCCTCGACAGCCCCGCCGCCCTGGGCCTCACCCTCGACATCGGCCACTGCCAGTGCCTCGAACCCCTGTCCCCCGCCGAATGCGTCCGCGCCGCCGCGCCCTGGCTCCGCCACGTCCAGATCGAGGACATGCGACGCGGCGTCCACGAGCACCTCCCCCTCGGCGAGGGCGAGATCGACTTCCCGCCCGTCCTCGCGGCGCTGGCCGCCGTCGGCTATCGAGCCCTGACCGTCGTCGAACTGCCCCGCCACTCCCACGCCGGCCCGCACTTCGCCGAGCAGTCCCTCGCGTTCCTCGAACGGTCCCTCGGCCGCCGCCACAGCGCGACCGGCCGCACCACCCTTCCCGGGAGCACCCCGTGATCCACCACCACACCCCGGCCGGACCGACAACCCACCCGGCGCACACCGCTCCCGCCGACCTGCGCCGCCACCTCGACGCCCACCTCACCGAGGCAGCCCGCACCTGGCTGGCACGGGCGCTCGACGAGGCCGCCGACCATCCGGGCACCCATGGCCCCCTCGCCGTCTGGGAGCTGCGCCTCGCCGAGGCCGGCCGGCGCTGCGGCACCGAACACGCCGACGGCGTCCGCGTCCTGATCCTGCACGCGGCCCGCGCCGACGCCGACGCCCTCACCCGGGTCTACGACCAGGGCACCGCCGACGAACGCAGAGCGGTGCTCCACGCGCTGCCCCACCTCGTGCCCGGCCCCGAGGCGCTGCACCTCGTCGAGGACGCCCTGCGGACCAACGACACCCGTCTCGTCGCCGCCGCACTCGGCCCGTACGCCGCCCGCCGTCTGGCCCCGCACCACTGGCGGCACGCCGTGCTCAAGTGCCTGTTCACCGGAGTGCGCGTCGACGAGATCACCGACCTGGCCCGCCGCGCCCACGGAGACAGCGAACTCGCCCGCATGCTCGGCGCCTTCGCCGAGGAACGCGACCGCGCGGGCCGTCCCGCCCCCGGGGACCTGCACCGCGTCCTGGCCCTGACCGCGCCCCCACCGGCCGACGAGCACGACCTCGACAGCGCCCACGGCATCCACGGCACTCACGGCAAGGAGTCCTGATGCGCATCTTCGACCCCCACATCCACATGACGTCACGCACCACCGACGACTACGAGGCGATGCACGAGGCGGGCGTGCGCGCGGTCGTCGAGCCGGCCTTCTGGCTGGGCCAGCCCCGCACCTCGGCCGCCTCCTTCGTCGACTACTTCGACTCCCTGCTGGGCTGGGAGCCCTTCCGTGCCGCGCAGTACGGCATCGCCCACCACTGCGCCCTCGCCCTCAACCCCAAGGAGGCGAACGACCCCCGGTGCACGCCGGTGCTGGACCGGCTGCCCCGCTATCTGCTCAAGGACCGGGTCGTCGCCGTCGGAGAGATCGGCTACGACTCCATGACCCCGGCCGAGGACCACGCGCTCGAACACCAGCTGCAACTGGCCGCCGACCACGGCCTGCCCGCCCTCGTCCACACCCCGCACCGGGACAAGCTCGCCGGTCTGCGCCGCACCCTGGACGCCGTACGGGCCTCCGCCCTGCCCGTCGAGCGGGTGCTGCTCGACCACCTCAACGAGACCACCGTCAAGGAGGCCAGGGACAGCGGCGCCTGGCTCGGTTTCTCCGTCTACCCGGACACCAAGATGGACGAGGAACGCATGGTCGCCGTGCTCAAGGAGTTCGGCCCGGAGAGGGTCCTGGTCAACTCGGCCGCCGACTGGGGCAGAAGCGACCCTCTCAAGACCCGCAAGGTCGCGGACGCCCTGCTCGCCGCCGGGTTCGACGAGGACGACGCCGACCTCGTGCTGTGGCGCAACCCCGTCGCCTTCTACGGGCTCAGCGGGCGCCTCGCCCTCGACGTCACCGGCACGGACCCCACGCACGAGGGCAACAGCATCCTGCGCGGCGGTGAGTGACCCGTGCGCTTCCGCCACCCCGACGGCTCCACCGTCCACCTCGCCTACTGCACCAACGTGCACCCGGCCGAGACCCTCGACGGTGTCCTCGCCCAGCTGCGCGACCACTGCGAGCCCGTACGCCGCCGCCTCGGCCGCGACCGTCTCGGCATCGGCCTGTGGCTGGCCAGGGACGCCGCCACGGCCCTGGTGACCGACCCGTCCGCCCTGCGCGGCCTGCGCGCCGAACTCGACCGGCGCGGCCTGGAGGTCGTCACCCTCAACGGCTTCCCCTACGAGGGCTTCGGCGCCGAAGAGGTCAAGTACCGCGTCTACCGGCCCGACTGGGCCGACCCCGAGCGCCTCGACCACACCACCTCCCTCGCCCGCGTCCTCGCCCGGCTGCTCCCCGACGACGTGACCGAGGGCACCATCTCCACCCTCCCCCTCGCCTGGCGCACCGCCTACGACGACACCCGCGCCGCCCGCGCCCACGCCGCCCTGCGTACCCTCGCCGAACGCCTCGACGCCGTGGCCGAACTGACCGGCCGCTCCATCCGCGTCGGCCTGGAACCCGAACCCGGCTGCACCGTGGAGACGACCGCCGACGCCATCGGCCCGCTGACCGCCCTCGGCCACGACCGCATCGGCGTCTGCGTCGACACCTGCCACCTCGCCACCTCCTTCGAAGACCCGCACACCGCCCTGGACGCGCTCACCCGAGCCCGCGTCCCCGTCGTCAAATCCCAGCTCTCCGCCGCCCTGCACGCCGAACACCCGCACCTCCCCGAGGTCCGCGAAGCCCTCGCCGCCTTCGACGAGCCCCGCTTCCTGCACCAGACCCGCACCCTCCCCGCCGCCGGCCTGCGCGGCACCGACGACCTCGGCGAAGCACTCACGGGCGACGTGCTGCCCGACGCCTCCCCCTGGCGCTCCCACTTCCACGTCCCGCTCCACGCGGCCCCCGCCGCCCCCCTCACCTCCACGCTTCCGGTCCTCAAGACCGCCCTCGCCCACCTCGTCGGCGGCCCCCACCCCCTCACCCGCCATCTGGAGGTCGAGACCTACACCTGGCAGGCCCTGCCACCGGAGCTGCGCCCCGGCACCCGAGCCCAGCTCGCCGACGGCATCGCCGCCGAACTCGCCCTCGCCCGAGACCTGTTGACCGACCTCGGCCTCAAGGAGCTGCCATGAGCCGGGACGACACCGCCCCGCACCCCGGACGCGCGTCCGCGCCCGCGTCCGGCCCCATCCCTCTCCTCGTCCTGGACGTCGTCGGCCTCACCCCCCGTCTCCTCGACCACATGCCCCACCTCAAGGCCCTCGGGCAGTCCGGCTCCCGTGCCCCGCTCGGCACCGTGCTGCCCGCCGTCACCTGCGCCGCCCAGTCCACCTTCCTGACCGGCACGCTCCCCGCCGAGCACGGCATCGTCGGCAACGGCTGGTACTTCCGCGAACTCGGCGACGTCCTGCTGTGGCGCCAGCACAACGGCCTCGTCGCCGGCGACAGAGTCTGGGACGCCGCCCGGCGCGTCCACCCCGGCTACACGGTCGCCAACATCTGCTGGTGGTACGCCATGGGCGCCGACACCGACTTCACCGTCACCCCCCGTCCGATCTACTACTCCGACGGCCGCAAGGAACCCGACTGCTACACCCGGCCCCCGGCCCTGCACGACGAACTCACCGACAAGCTCGGCACGTTCCCCCTGTTCCACTTCTGGGGACCGGGCGCCGACCTCGTCTCCAGCCGCTGGATCATCGACGCGACCCGCCACATCCTCCGCACCCGCCGCCCCGACCTGGCCCTGTGCTACCTCCCCCACCTCGACTACGACCTGCAGCGCCACGGCCCCGACGACCCGCGCTCCCTGAAGGCGGCCGCCGACCTCGACCGGGCCGTGGCACCCCTGCTCGACGACGCCCGCGCGCAGGGCCGAACCGTCGTCGCGCTCTCCGAGTACGGCATCACCCGCGCCGACCGTCCCGTCGACATCAACCGCGCCCTGCGCCGCGCCGGCCTCCTGGACGTGCACACCCAGGACGGCATGGAGTACCTCGACCCCATGGCCTCACGGGCCTTCGCGGTCGCCGACCACCAGATCGCCCATGTCTACGTACGCCGCCCCGAGGATCTGGACGCCACCAGGGAGGCCCTCGCGGACCCGCCCGGCATCGATCAACTCCTCGACGACGAGGGCAAGAAGGCCCACCACCTCGATCATCCGCGCTCCGGCGAACTCGTCGCCGTCGCGGAGCCGGACGCCTGGTTCACGTACTACTACTGGCTCGACGACGACCGTGCGCCCGACTTCGCACGCACCGTCGAGATCCATCGCAAACCCGGCTACGACCCGGTCGAGCTGTTCATGGACCCGCTCGACCCGTATGTGAAGCTCAAGGCGGCCTCGGCACTGGCCCGCAAGAAACTGGGCCTGCGCTACCGCATGGCGGTCGTGCCGCTGGATCCCTCGCCTATTCGCGGCAGCCACGGCCGCCTGCCCACGAGCGACGACGACGGTCCACTCATCATCTGCTCCACCCCCCGAGCCGTCGGCGACCGTATGGCGGCCACCGATGTGAAAGCACTCCTGCTGCGCCTGGCCGGTCTCTCCGACCGGTGACAAGCACCCCCATGTCCGAACTGGTCACAAGTGAAGCACTCACCACTGACAACGCCCGCCCACCCAGAGGAGTTCCAGGCATGAGCCGCACCGACAAGACGGATCCCGAACTCACCCACCGCCTCAGCAGACGAGGCATGCTCGGCGTCGCCGCGGGCGCCACCGTCGCCGCCCTGCTGGGCGCGGCCGCCCCCGCCCAGGCCGCCGCCGGCACCGAGGCGGCCGCCGCGGGCAAGGGCCGGGGCCGCCCCGTCCTCCCGCCCGGCCGTCTCGGCATCCAGCTCTACAGCCTGCGCGACAAGGTCTCCACCCTCGGCTTCGCCCCCGTCTTCGCGGAGCTGGAGAAGTACGGCTACGACGAGATCGAGTTCGCCGGCTACACCCAGGGCTCGGCGGGCGCCATCACCCTCAAACAGCTGAAGCGGCTGGCCCGCGACCACGGCCTGAACCCGATCGGCAGCCACGTCGGCTACTACGCGAGCGACCCGAACGCGTACACCTTCGCCCAGAACCTCACCAAGGTCCTCGACGACGCCCAAGCCCTCGGCCTGAAGCACATCGGCACCGCCGCCGGCCCCTTCCGCTACGGCACGACCGTCGACGCGATGAAGCGTGCAGCCCACGAGTTCAACACCTACGGCGCGGCCGCCAGGGCGCGTGGCATGAAGTTCTACCAGCACAACCACTCCGAGGAGTTCTCCTTCGCCACCGACGACCCCAAGGTCCGCCTCTACGACGTCCTGCTCCGCGAGACCGACCCCGACCTCGTCTTCCTGGAGATGGACATCTTCTGGGCGTACGTGGCCCAGTTCCGATTCTCCAAGCGGCCCGACGGCACCGCCGCGCCCTTCGAGCCGCTCGACTACGTCGTGCGCCGCCCGGACCGCTACCCGCTGTTCCACGTCAAGGACGGCGAGAGCGACCCGTCGAACCCGTACGGCTACCGCATGACGGACGTCGGCGACGGCGACATCGACTACCAGAAGTTCATCTCGGCCGTCAACGATCTGAAGGGTTCCCGACGCGCCCACCACTGGCAGGCCGAGCACGACAACCCCGCCGAGTCCTTCACCTTCGCCCGCCGCTCCAGCGAGCACCTGCACTCGCTGCGGGAGAAGAGCGGCGAGTAGAGGTCGAGAACGAGGACGCAACGCCGACGCCCGGCTGGGAGAACCCAGCCGGGCGTCGGCGGAAACATCGTGCGGCTCTAGTCCGTGTCCCGGCTGATCGGCATCGGGTTGGCCGTCAGGCTTTTCGCCTTCGGTCGGCCCGGTGGGGTCAGGAAGAGGGCGATGAACGCGGCGAACAGTGAGATCGAGCCCGCCAGGGTGAATGCCCCGTTGTGGCCCCAGTTGTCCACCACGACCTTTCCCATACCGGCGCCGAGCAGGCCGGACACCAGCTTGGAGCTGTAGACCAGCCCGTAGTTGGACGCGTTGTTGTTCTCGCCGAAGTAGTCCGCCGTCATCGCCGCGAACATCGGGAAGATGGCGCCCCCTCCGAACCCGGAGATGCTGGAGAAGAGCAGGAACAGCGGCAGGTTCTCGAGGTCGGCCGACCACAGGATTCCGTACTGCGAAAGGCCGAGGACGATACAGACGAAGATCAGGCAGCGCTTGCGTCCGTAACGGTCCGACAGCCAGCCGATCACACCCCGGCCGGTGCCGTTGACGATGGCCTTCATCGACATGGCCGTCGCGACGATGCCGCCGGCGAAGCCGGCCTCCTCGCCTATGTCGACCTGGAAGGCGATGCCGAAGATGTTCACGCCCGAGGTGCACAGCAGGCAGAACCACATCAACGCGACGCGCCCGGTCCGCCAGGCCTCCCCGGGGGTGTACTGCCGCACGGCCGGCGGGTTCATCGCCAGTGCGCGACGGGCCCGCGGGTCGTCCGGCGGCCGCAGCGGGTCGACCTCGGCAGGCCACCAGTTCTTCGGCGGGTCGCGGAAGAAGTAGCCGGCCACGGCCACCGTCGTGGCCAGGAAAAGGCCGACCGAGACGAGGACCCAGCGGAAGTTCGTCAGGTCCATGTAGTTGGTGAAGAGGAAGACGAACGGCACGGAACCGTAGGCGAACCCGCCGTTGACGAAGCCGGTCTTGCCTCCCTTGCGCTCCGGGTACCACTTGCCGACCATGTTCACGCAGGTCGCGTACACCATGCCCGCACCCATACCGCTGAACATGCCGAACCCGACGTACGCGACGATCACATGCGGCGCGAAGGCGAGGGACAGATATCCGAGCAGCGTGCCGAGTGCGCCGAGCATCATCGCCCAGCGGGCGGGCAGTTTTCCGCTCTCCCTGAGCTTTCCGGCGGGGAAGGCCACGGCTGCCTGGAAGAACACCCAGACACCGAGCATCCAGAAGATGTGCCCGTCGTTCCAGCTGTGTGCGATGTGCAGTGTGTCCTCGGCCGATGCGAACGCGTACTCGGCAGAGCTGATGCCCATCATGCCGATCCACGGCAGGATGACCATCCACTTGCGCCTACGGCCCATGATGTCGATATCGGTCTCACCGAGCCGATACACACGGCCGTTCCGGTCCGTCACCTCCCTGTAGGGGACGGGTGTCGAGATGTCGGTGGTAGTCATGACGGATTGCACCCCTTGTGTCGAAAGAGCTGGCCAGCGCCCCCTGTCCCATTCCTTTCGTGCTTTCGGGGTCGGGGGCGGTCCCAGGCCGCCCCCTCCTCGATCACCTCATCGCCCGCCCCCCAACAACCCCGCGGCCCGCGCCCACCGATACTTCGCGCCGAGGACGGCCACCGGCTTCTCGGTCGTGTACGGGTACGCCACGACCCCGTGCTCGAAGAGGTACTGGCACGCCTCCTCGACCTCGACGTCGCCCGCGAGCGACGCGACGACCGGCTTCTCGACGCCCCGTTCGCGGAACTCGGCCACCACGCGCGCGGTCAGCTCGGCGAACACCATGGGCGGGGTGACGATCGTGTGCCAGTAGCCGAGGACGAGCGCGTGGATGCGCGGGTCCTCCAGGCCCAGCCTGATCGTCGCCTCGTACGTCGACGGAGGCTCGCCGCCGGTGATGTCGACCGGGTTGCCGGCGGCCCCGAAGGGCGGGATGAACGCGCGGAAGGACGCGTCCAGGTCCGGCGGGATCTCCATCAGGGTCAGCCCGTTGTCGGTGACCGCGTCGGACAGCAGTACGCCGCTGCCCCCGGCGCCCGTGATGATCACGACGTTGTCACCCTGCGGAGCGGGCAGCACCGGCAACGCGCGCGCGTACTCCAGCATCTCGTTCAGACCCGGCGCCCTGATGACACCGGCCTGTTTCAGGATGTCCTCGTACACGGCGTCGTCGCCCGCCAGCGCGCCCGTGTGCGAGCCCGCCGCCTTCGCCCCGGCCGCCGTGCGCCCCGCCTTGAGGACCACGACCGGCTTCTTCGGGACGGTCGCCCGCGCCGCCTCCACGAAGGCCCGCCCGTCCTTCAGGTCCTCCAGGTGCATCGCGATGCACTCGGTGCGGGGGTCCTCGCCGAACCAGGTCAGCAGGTCGTCCTCGTCCAGGTCCGACTTGTTGCCGAGCCCGACGATCGCCGACACACCCGTCTTCGTGGTCCGCGCGAAGCCCAGGATGGCCATCCCGATGCCACCGGACTGCGAGGTCAGGGCCACCCCGCCCTTGACGTCGTAGGGCGTGCAGAACGTGGCGCAGAGGTCCTGCCACGTCGAGTAGTAGCCGTAGATGTTCGGCCCGAGCAGCCGGACGCCGTGGCGTTCGGCGATCGCCACGATCTCGTCCTGGAGTTCGTGCTCGCCGGTCTCCGCGAAGCCCGACGGGATCAGTACGGCGTTGGGGATGCCCTTGCGGCCCACCTCCTCCAGCGCGGCGGCCACGAACTTGGCGGGGATCGCGAAGACCGCCACATCCACCTCACCGGGAACGTCCGTGACACTCTTGTACGCCTTGCGGCCCAGAATGTCATCGGCCCTGGGGTTCACCGGGTGGATCTCGCCGGAGAAGCCGCCGTCGACGAGGTTGCGCATCACCGAGTTGCCGATCTTGCCCTGCTCGTTGGAGGCCCCGATCACGGCCACCGCCGAGGGCTGCATCAGCCGGCGCATCGACGTGAGGATCTCCTCGCGCGAGTACCGGCGCCGCGGCTTGGGCACCGACTCCGCGAGGATCACCCGGATGTCCGCCGCGACCGCGCCCTGCGGGGTCGCGATCACCGGGTTGAGGTCCACCTCGGCGATCTCCGGGAAGTCCGCGACGAGTTCGGAGACGCGGCGGATCTGCTCGGCGATCGCCCACCGGTCCACGGCGGGCGCCCCTCGCACCCCGCGCAGGATCTCCGCCGCTCGGATCGAGTCCAGCATGGACAGCGCCTCGTCCGCGTCGACCGGCGCGAGCCGGAACGTCACGTCCTTGAGGACCTCCACCAGCACCCCGCCGAGCCCGAACGCGACCACCTTCCCGAACGTCGGGTCCGTCACCGCGCCGACGATGACCTCCTGCCCCTTCGGCAGCAGCTCCTGCACCTGGACGCCCTCGATACGGGCGTCCGGCGCGTACGCGCGCGCGTTGTCGACGATCCGGTGGAACGCGGCCTTCACGTCCGCCGCGCCCTCCACCCCGACGATCACACCGCCCGCGTCGGTCTTGTGGAGGATGTCCGGCGAGACGATCTTCATCACCACCGGCCCGCCGAAGCGCGCCGCGTACGACACGGCCTCCTCGACGTCCCGCGCCAGCTCCTCGCCGGGTACGGCGATCCCGTACGCGTCGGCGATCACCTTGCCCTCGGGAGCGGTCAGCGCGCTCCGGCCCTCGGCCCGTACGGCGTCGAGGAGGCCACGCACCCTCAGCACCCGGTCTTCGGCCATCAATCAGATCACTCCGTTCGACTTGAGCAGGCGCAGCTCCTCGTCGCCGAGCCCCAGCTCGCCGACGTAGACCTCTTCGTTGTGCTCTCCGAGCAGCGGTGAACTGGTGACGTCCACGGGGGAGTCGGACAGCTTCAGCGGGCTGCCGACGGTCACGAACTCGCCGCGCTCGGGGTGCGGCACGGTGACGACCATCTCGTTGGAGACCAGGGACTCGTCCTCGATGATCTCCTTGGTGGAGAGGATCGGCCCACACGGGATGTTGTGGGCGTTGAGCCGCTCCAGCACCTCCCACTTGGGCAGGGTGGCCGACCACTCCTCGATGAGCTGGAACATCTTGCCGAGCTTGGGCAGCCGGGCCTCCGGCGTCGCCCACTCGGGGTCCTCCGCCAGTTCGGGCCGGCCGATCAGCTCACTCATCGGCCGCCAGCCGACGGGCTGCACGATCACGTACACGTAGTCGTTCGGGCCGCCCGGCGCGCACTTCACGGCCCAGCCGGGCTGACCGCCGCCGGACGCGTTCCCGGACCGGGGAACCTCGTCGCCGAAGTCCTCGTTGGGATATTCACGGAGCGGGCCATGGGCCAGCCGCTGCTGGTCCCTCAGCTTCACCCGGCAGAGGTTGAGGACGGCGTGCTGCATGGCCACGTTGACCCGCTGGCCGCGCCCGGTGCTCTCCCGCTGGTACAGCGCGGCGAGAATCCCCGCCACGGCGTGGACGCCCGTGCCCGAGTCCCCGATCTGGGCCCCCGTCGCCAGCGGCGGCCCGTCCTCGAAGCCGGTGGTCGCCATCGACCCGCCCATCGCCTGCGCGACGACCTCGTACGCCTTGAAGTTGGTGTACGGACCGTCCCCGAACCCCTTGATGGAGGCATAGACGATCCGCGGATTGATCTCCTGGATGCGGTCCCAGGTGAAGCCCATGCGGTCGACCGCGCCGGGGCCGAAGTTCTCGACCATGACGTCGGAGCGCCGGATCAGCTCGGTGAGGATCTCCTTGCCGCGCTCGGTCTTGGTGTTGAGGGTGATGCTCCGCTTGTTGCAGTTGAGCATCGTGAAGTAGAGGGAGTCGACGTCCGGGAGGTCGCGCAGCTGTTTGCGCGTGATGTCCCCGCTGGGCGCCTCCAGCTTCACCACGTCCGCGCCGAGCCAGGCGAGCAGCTGGGTGGCGGACGGGCCGGACTGGACGTGCGTCATGTCGAGGACGCGGACACCTTCGAGGGCCTTGCCGGGCGGGGCGGTCCTGACGGTCTCGGTGGTCACCGGGGTCACCTCACTTGTACATCGTCTGGTTCATGGTTCCGGGGGCGTACGCGTCCGGGTCGACCCAGACGTTGATCAGCGACGGCTTGCCCGACTCCCTGGCGCGCCGCAGCGCGGGGGCGATGTCGGCGGGGTCGCGCACCTCCTCGCCGTAACCGCCCAGCATCTGGGCGAACTTGTCGTAGTGGACGTCGCCGAGGGTGTTGCCGATCCGCTCGCGTTCCTCGCCGTACTTGGCCTTCTGGCCGTAACGGATCTGGTTCATGGAGGAGTTGTTGCCGATGATCCCGACGAAGGGGAGGTCGTAGCGGACGAGGGTCTCGAAGTCCCAGCCGGTGAGGGAGAAGGCGCCGTCACCGAAGAGGGCCACCACCTCCTTGTCGGGCCGTGCCTTCTTGGCGGCGAGCACGAAGGGGACGCCGACGCCGAGCGTGCCGAGAGGGCCTGGGTCCATCCAGTGCCCGGGCGACTTGGGCTGCACGACCTGACCGGAGAAGGTGACGATGTCGCCGCCGTCGCCGATGTAGATCGAGTCCTCCGTCAGGAATTCGTTGATCTCGCTGACCAGCCGGTACGGGTGGATCGGGGAGGCGTCGGACTTCAGGCTGGGCAGCCGCTTCTCGATGGCGGTCTGCTCGGCGGCGCGCAGCTCGTCGAGCCACTCCTTGCGCTTCGACGCGCCCCCGTTGATGCGCCCGGAAGCCGCCTCCGTCACCGACTTCAGCACCAGGCCCGCGTCGCCGACGATCCCGAGGTCGATGTCGCGGTTCTTGCCGACGGTCCGGTAGTCGAGGTCGATCTGTACGACGGTCGCGTCCGGCGACAGCCGCTTGCCGTAGCCCATGCGGAAGTCGAAGGGTGTTCCGACGATCACGATGACGTCGGCGCCCGAGAAGGCGTACCGGCGGGAGAGCTGGAAGTGGTGCGGGTCGCCGGGAGGCAGGGTGCCGCGTCCGGCGCCGTTCACGTAAGCGGGGATGTTGAGGGTGCGTACGAGGTCGATGGCGGCCTCGGTGCCCCGCGTCGTCCACACCTGGCTGCCCAGCAGGATCGCGGGCTTCTCGGCGTGCACCAGCAGGTCGGCGAGCTTCTCGACGGCCTCGGGGTCACCGGCCGAACGGGTCGAGGCCCGGTAGGCACCGGCCTTCGGCACGCGCGCCTTCTCGACGGGCACCTTGGCGTCCAGGACGTCGCGCGGGATCTCCAGGAAGGAGGGGCCGGGGGCGCCGTGGTAGCACTCACGGAACGCCATCGACACCATGTCGGCGGCGCGGGCCGTGTCCGGCACGGTCGCCGCGAACTTGGTGATCGGCGTCATCATGTCGACGTGCGGCAGGTCCTGCAGCGACCCCATCTTGTGCTGGGTGTGCGCTCCCTGGCCGCCGATCAGCAGCATCGGGGACTCCGCGCGGAAGGCGTTGGCGACACCGGTCACGGCGTCGGTCGTACCGGGGCCGGCGGTGACGACCGCGCAGCCGGGCTTGCCGGTGATCCGGGCGTAACCGTCGGCGGCGTGGGCGGCGACCTGCTCGTGACGGACGTCGACGACCTCGATGCCCTCGTCGACGCAGCCGTCGTAGATGTCGATGATGTGGCCGCCGCACAGGGTGTAGATGACCTCCACACCCTCGGCCTTGAGTGCCTTGGCGACGAGGTGACCACCGGAGATGAGGTCCTGGCTGTTGCCCTCGGGCATGGCGAAGTCCTGTCCCTTCGTAGGGGTTTTCGTGGGTCTTCGTTGAGCGTGGGGAGCGCACTCGCGGTTGATTGCATACAGTCGACGAATACTGTATGAACCTTGTTATCCCGCATCCCATCGATGGTGTCCAGGGGGCGTGCGGCACTTTGAGTCAGGAGCCGGAATGGACCTTTTCGAGCACCAGGCAAGGGAACTCTTCGAGGAACACGGCATCGCGGTCCCGCGGGCCGAGGTCACCGACTCGCCCAAGGAGGCCCGCGAGATCGCCCGCAGACTGGGCGGACGCGTCGTCGTCAAGGCACAGGTGAAGACCGGCGGACGCGGCAAGGCGGGCGGGGTGAAGCTCGCCGCCGACCCCGCCGCCACCGAACTGACGGCACGGCAGATCCTCGGCATGGACATCAAGGGCCACACCGTCCGCACGGTGATGATCGCCGAACCGGTCGCCATCGAGAGCGAGTTCTACGTCTCCTACGTTCTCGACCGCGCGGCCGGCCGTTTCCTCGCGATCGCCTCGGCCGAGGGCGGCATGGACATCGAGGACGTCGCCGCGACCCGCCCCGAGGCCGTGGCCCGCATCCCCGTCGACCCCGCCGAGGGCGTCACCTCGGCGAAGGCGTCCGAGATCGCCGAGGCGGCGGGCCTGCCCCCGCAGAGCGTCGACGTGCTCATGCGGCTCTGGCAGGTGCTGACCCGCGCGGACGCGCTCCTCGTCGAGGTCAACCCCCTCGTCCGCACCGGACAGGGCCGGATCCTCGCCCTGGACGGCAAGGTCACCCTCGACGACAACGCGGGCTTCCGGCAGGCCCGCCGGGGCGACGAGGGCTTCGCGCACGACGACCCGTTGGAGGCCGCCGCGGCCGCCAAGGGCCTCAACTACGTGAAGCTGGACGGCGAGGTCGGGGTCATCGGCAACGGCGCCGGACTCGTCATGTCCACCCTCGACGTGGTCGCCGGCTGCGGCGCCCGCCCCGCCAACTTCCTCGACATCGGCGGCGGCGCCTCCGCCCAGATCATGGCCGACGGTCTCTCCGTCATCCTCTCCGACCCGGCCGTGAAGTCCGTCCTCGTCAACGTCTTCGGCGGCATCACCGCCTGCGACGCGGTCGCCGACGGCATCGTGCGGGCCCTGGACAGCGTGCGGTTGACCAAGCCGCTCGTCGTCCGCCTCGACGGCAACAACGCCGTACGCGGCCGGGCGATCCTCGACGACCGCGACCATCCGCTCGTCCACCAGGCCACCACCATGGACGGTGCCGCGCGCCGCGCCGCCGACCTCGCCCACGCGAACTGAGGAGCCCGGACATGGCCATCTACCTCACCCAGGAGAGCAAGGTCCTCGTCCAGGGCATGACCGGCGGCGAGGGCATGAAGCACACCCGCCGCATGCTCGCGGCCGGCACGAACGTCGTCGGCGGCGTCAACCCCCGCAAGGCCGGCCGCACCGTCGACTTCGGTGACCGCGCCGTCCCCGTCTTCGGCTCGGTCGCCGAGGGCATCGAGGTCACCGGCGCCGACGTCACCGTGGTCTTCGTGCCGCCCGCTTTCGCCCGGGCCGCCGTCGTCGAGGCCGCCGACGCCGGCATCGGCCTCACCGTCGTCATCACCGAGGGCATCCCCGTCCACGACTCCGTCGCCTTCACGGCGTACGCGCGCTCCAGGGGCACCCGGATCATCGGCCCCAACTGCCCCGGCCTGATCACCCCCGGCCAGTCCAACGCCGGCATCATCCCGGCCGACATCGCCAAGCCGGGACGCGTCGGCCTGGTCTCCAAGTCCGGCACCCTCACCTACCAGCTCATGTACGAACTCCGCGACACCGGCTTCTCCACCTGCGTCGGCATCGGCGGCGATCCCGTCGTCGGCACCACCCACATCGACTGCCTGGCCGCATTCCAGGACGACCCCGACACCGAACTGATCGTCCTCATCGGCGAGATCGGCGGCGACGCCGAGGAGCGGGCCGCCGCGTACGTCCGCGACCACGTCACCAAACCCGTCGTCGGCTACATCGCCGGCTTCACCGCCCCCGAGGGCAGGACGATGGGCCATGCCGGCGCTATCGTCTCCGGCTCCTCGGGCACGGCGCAGGCGAAGAAGGAGGCGCTGGAAGCGGTCGGGGTGCGGGTCGGCGGCACACCCACCGAGACGGCCCGGCTGGTCCTCGCCGCCCTGGAGGCGGGGGCCTGACCCCACCACCCGCGAGGCACCTGCTCGCCCCCGGCCCCTCGTGGCCGACGCATGCCCCCCGCCCCCGACCGTGCACCGAGAGCGGAGCAACCCATGGCACCACCCACCCTCACCCCCACTGCCACCCTCACCCTCAAATCCGGCACTGCCTGGACCGACGCCTGGCAGCGCTGTCTGACCATCGCCCCCGAGGCCTTCCGGGACGACCGCGTCCTCAACCACTGGGCCGCCGCCTGGCGGGCCGACGGCCGGGCCCTGCCCGCCACCAGCCCCGTCGACGGACGTCCCGTCGCCGGCCCGCCCCGCCTGGACTCGATCACCGCCCACCAGGCGGTCAGGGCCTCCCTCGACCAGCACCGGGCCTGGCGCCACGTCCCCCTCGACGAACGCCGCGCCCGGGTCGCCGCCACCCTCGACGCCCTCACCCAGCACCGCGAACTGCTCGCCCTGCTCCTCGTCTGGGAGATCGGCAAACCCTGGCGGCTCGCGCAGGCCGACGTGGACCGGGCCGTCGACGGCGTGCGCTGGTACGTCGACGACATCGAACCCATGCTCGAAGGCCGGGTCCCCCTCGACGGGCCGGTCTCCAACATCGCGAGCTGGAACTACCCGATGAGCGTCCTCGTCCACGCGATGCTGGTCCAGGCGCTGGCGGGGAACGCGGTCATCGCCAAGACCCCGACCGACGGCGGCGTCGCCTGCCTCACCCTGGCCAGCGCCCTCGCCGCCCGCGAGGGCCTGCCGGTCACCCTCGTCAGCGGCAGCGGGGGCGAGCTGTCGGAGGCGCTCGTGCGGGCCCCCGAGATCGGCTGCGTCTCCTTCGTCGGCGGCCGCGACACCGGCGCCGCCGTGGCCACCGCCGTCGCCGACCTGGGCAAACGGCACGTCCTGGAGCAGGAGGGGCTGAACACCTGGGGCATCTGGAACCACACCGACTGGGACACCCTCGCCGCCGTCGTCCCCAAGCTCTTCGACTACGGCAAGCAGCGCTGCACGGCGTATCCGCGCTTCGTCGTCCAGCGGGAACTGTTCGACGAGTTCCTCGCGGCCTACCTCCCGGCGGTCCGCACCCTCAGGGTCGGCCACCCGCTGGCGGTGGAGCACCCCGACGACCCGTACCCGAAGCTCGACTTCGGGCCCGTCATCAACGCGGCCAAGGCCAAGGAGCTGACCGACCAGGTCGCCGAGGCCGTCGACCGGGGCGCCGTCCCGCTGCATCGGGGCCGGCTCGCCGACGCGCGCTTCCTGCCGGGCCAGGACACCGGCGCGTACGTCCAGCCCGTCACCCTCCTCAACCCGCCCCCGTCCTCCCCGCTCCACCACGCGGAACCCTTCGGCCCCGTCGACACGATCGTCCTGGTCGACACCGAGGTCGAACTGCTCGCCGCCATGAACGCCTCCAACGGAGCGCTCGTCGCCACCCTCTCCACCGATGACCGGGCGACGTACGAGCGGCTGGCACCCCAGATCCGGGCGTTCAAGGTCGGCCACGGCACACCCCGCTCCCGCGGCGACCGCGACGAGCTGTTCGGGGGCTTCGGCGGCTCCTGGCGGGGCGCCTTCGTCGGCGGCGACCTGCTGGTGAAGGCCGTCACGCGCGGCCCGGCGGGGGAGCGGCTGCCGGGGAACTTCCCCGAGTACCACCTCATGCCCCCCGCGGCCTGACACGGCCGCGACGTGATCGTCCGATCACCGCGGGTGAGGTCGTGCGGGTCTGCTTGAGGAGGGCCCGCACGACCCCGTCCGGACCCGGATATGCAGGTGAAGGGCACTCCGAAGTCTTGGTATTGTTGTCCATGTCGCCGCCGGGAACACCCCTGGCGAGGCGGCGGACACCTGGTCCGGGTGGCGGAATGGCAGACGCGCTAGCTTGAGGTGCTAGTGCCCTTTATCGGGCGTGGGGGTTCAAGTCCCCCCTCGGACACTCGCTACGGCGATGAGCATGCGAAGGGCCCCGACCGGTCGGTCGGGGCTCTTCGCGTTCTCGTGACCCCAGGTGATGCCTCAGGTGTTTCACGGATGCCGAGTCCCGTGATCCTTTCAGGCGACCCGCTCGCGCTCAGGCTCTTTCCTTTCCCCTCAACCTCTAGTCAAATAGCGGCACTTGAACCACACGCGTGTCACGCGCCGGCGCTGTCCCCGACCAGGACGCCCTTCTCGGCCGGCCGACCGCGTCACGGGAAGGACCCCCACACGTGCCGGAGAGACGCATGCCCATTTCCCCCCTGAAGCGTCGCGCGTTCATCCTCCTGGGTGCCGCGGTCGCCGCGGCGGCCGGCACCCGGACATCCGTGGCCGCCACGGCGACCTCCCCCTCGGGGCCGCCCGGCACGCCCACACCGGTCCGGATCGTCGACGACAGGGCGACCCCCGCCACCCGCGCGCTGTTCGCGTACCTGAAGCTGCAGCAGGGCAGAGGCATCCTGTTCGGGCACCAGCACGACCTGACCTACGGCTTCACCTTCACCACACCCGACGGCAGGGCGTCCGACACCAGAGCGGCGGTGGGCGACTACCCCGCGGTCTTCGGCTGGGACACCCTCGTCCTCGACGGCGACGAACGCCCCGGCGCCGAGAACGGCACCGACGCCGAGAACATCGCCGCGCTCAGCCGGTGCATCCGGCAGGGGGACGCGCGCGGCGGGATCAACACCCTCAGCGCCCACATGCCGAACTTCGTCACCGGCAAGGACTTCCACGACACCTCCGGCCGGGTCGTCGGCCAGATCCTCCCCGGCGGCGCGCGGCACGCGCGCTTCAACCGGTTCCTCGACCGCGTCGCGAAGGCCGTCAAGGGCGCGCGGCGCCCGGACGGCACCGCCATCCCCGTCATCTTCCGCCCTTTCCACGAGAACAACGGGGGCTGGTTCTGGTGGGGCGCCGGTCACACCACCTCGGGCGAGTTCATCGAGCTGTTCCGCTACACCGTCGAGTACCTGCGCGACACCAAGGGCGTACACAATCTCCTCTACGCCTACTCGCCCAACGCGAGTCTCGGTGGGGACCCGACCGGCTACCTCAGGACCTACCCCGGCGACCGTTTCGTCGACGTCCTCGGCTACGACTCCTACGACGAGGGCGCCGGACCGACCCCCTGGCTCGACGGTCTGGTGCGGGACCTGGCGATGGTGGTCCGGCTGGCCAACGCGCGGGACAAGGTGCCGGCCCTCACGGAGTTCGGGGAGAGCGGCACCGAGGTCCGCGACCCGCAGTGGTTCACGCGGCTGCTGCGGGCCGTCGAGGCGGACCCGCTGGCCCGCCAGGTGACCTACATGCCCACGTGGGCCAACTTCGGAGGCACCAGGCGCGCCTATGTGCCGTACCCGGGCCACGCCCTGCTGCCGGACTTCGTCCGGTTCCATCAGGATCCCTACACCCTCTTCGCCTCCGATCTGCGGGGGGTGTTCGCCGCCCGCACCACCGCCGTCAGGAACGGCCCGTCCGTGCATCTGGTGACACCCACGGACCGACAGCGCGTGACGGCCGCCAGGACCACCGTCCGGGTGCGGGTCACGCCCGCGCGGGCGAGCCGGGTCACCTACTCCGTGGACGGCGGGCGGGCCCGACCCCTGCGCCTGGACGCGGACGGCTACCACTCGGCCATCTGGTCGATCGGCGCGGCCCCGCGCAAGAAGGGCTCGGCGACCCTCACCGTGCGCGCGCGGGTGGACGGTGAGACCCTCACCGACTCCGCCGTCGTCCTCCTCGGCGAGGCCGCCCCCCTGCCCGCAGGCTGGATCGACGACTTCGAGGGGTACGCCGGGGACGATGTCGCCCTCGGCGAGGCGTACACCCACCTCAACGCCCACACCCTCACCCTGTCGCCCGACCACAAGTCCTCGGGCTCCTACGGACTGGCCTACGCCTACGACTTCACCGGCGCGGAGTTCACCGGCATCGGCCGGCCGGTCGTCGCGGACTGGTCCGGCTTCACCTGCCTGGCGCTGTGGCTGCGGGGCGACGGCTCGGAGAACGCCGGGGCGCTCGAGGTCGTCGCCGACGGAGTCCAGTTCCAGTACAGGTTTCCGCTGGACGACACGAGCGGGCAGGAGATCAAGGTCCCCTTCGGCGATTTCCAGCCCGCTCCCTGGGACACCGAGCACGCCACCGCCGTGCTCGACGCGGCCCGCTTGGCCAAGGTGACGGCGTTCCATCTGTACCTCGGCCACGGAGGCGGCACGGTGACCAAGGGCGTCGTCCACGTGGACGACATCAGGGCCGAGTGAGGCACCCGGCGGAAAATGCGGTGACCCGGCCCTGTCGCTGTCCCTAGACTCACCGCACCAAGTGACGAGAGAGGGGAGCCCGGCCATGTGCGACCGCACCGCCGTCGTCGTTCCCCGTTCCCTGTACGAGGTGATCCTCGTGTCCTCGTCCGTCCGGTGCCCGCTGCGCGGCCGGTACCGGATGCCCGTGACGCACGTCTGACGTCGAACCCCTGTGGGCGCGGAAGGAGCGACAGCTCCGTCCGCGCGCACGTTCCCGCCGTCCGCCGTACCCGCACGGGAATCGCGCTGCCCCGAAACAGCTCAGCTGAAAGGCCACGGGCCATGCGCAGCACCGTCACCACCCACGCCGACCCTCTGACCGCCGTCCGCAACCTGGGCATCCTCGCCCACGTCGACGCCGGCAAGACCACCGTCACCGAGCGGTTCCTGTACGCCACCGGGACCACGCACAAGCGCGGAGAGGTCCACGACGGCACCACCGTCACCGACTTCGACCCGCAGGAGCGCGACCGTGGCATCACCATCTTCGCGGCGGCCGTGAGCTGCGCCTGGGACGGGCACAGGATCAACCTGATCGACACCCCGGGCCATGTCGACTTCGCCGACGAGGTGGAGCGTTCGCTCAGGGTGCTCGACGGCGCGATCGCCGTCTTCGACGCGGTCGCCGGGGTCGAGCCGCAGAGCGAGTCGGTGTGGCGGCAGGCCGACCGGCACGGCGTCCCGCGTATCGCCTTCGTCAACAAGCTGGACCGTGCGGGTGCCGACCTCGACACGGCCGTCGACTCGATCCGGCGGCGGCTCCATCCGGTGCCGCTGGTGGTGCAGTTGCCGATCGGCCGGGAGGACGCCTTCGTCGGAGTGGTGGACCTGCTCCGGATGCGGGCGCTGGTCTGGGCGGACGGCGACGACACGGCCGCGGAGGTTCCGGTGCCGGACGACCTGCGGGAGGAGGCGCGACGACGCCGACGGCTGCTGGAGGAGGCGGTGGCGGAACTGCATCCCCTGGCGCTGGAGGAGTTCTGCGCCGAGTCCACGCTGAGCGCGCGGACGCTGGCCGCCGCGCTGCGCGACCTGACCCGCACGGGTGAGGGCGTGGTCGTGCTGTGCGGCTCGGCCTACCGCAACCGTGGCATCGAACCGCTGCTCGACGCGGTCGTGGCGTATCTGCCCTCGCCGCTGGACGTACCGCCCGTACGCGGTACGCACGACGGAACGGAGCGGGAGCGCCCGGCCGACGCGACCGTGCCGCTCGCGGCGCTGGCGTTCAAGGTGAGCGCCACACCCACGGGACGGCTGACCTACCTGCGGCTGTACTCGGGAACGATCCGGAAGGGGGACACCGTGCTGGACGCGGGCACGCGGCGCACCGAGCGGATCGGCCGGATCCTGCGGGTCCGGGCCGACCGGCACGCCGAACTGGACCACGCGGTGGCCGGGGACATCGTCGCGGTGGTCGGGCTGAAGTCGGCCCGCGCGGGTACGACGCTGTGCGCGCCGGCGGCGCCGCTGCTCCTCGAACCCCCGTCCGTCGCCGACCCGGTGGTGTCGGTGGCCGTCGAGGCACGCAGGAGCACCGACACCGACCGGCTCGCGACGGCCCTCGCGCGGCTGGCCGAGGAGGACCCCTCGCTGGTCGTCCGGACGGACCCCGAGACCGGGCAGACCCTGCTGTCCGGCATGGGCGAACTGCATCTGGAGGTGGCGGTGGAGAAGGTCCGGCAGAGCCATGGGCTCGACGTCGCCGTCGGCCGGCCTCGCGTCGCCCATCGCGAGACGGTCGTGCGCGGGGTGTCCGGGCTGGTCTACCGGCACGTCAAACAGGACGGCGGGGCGGGGCAGTTCGCCCATGTCGTCCTCGACGTGGCACCCCTGGAGGCGGAGGGCGACGGTGCCGCGACGGGCTTCGTGTTCCGCTCGACCGTCACCGGCGGGCGGGTGCCGCAGGAGTACGTCCGCGCGGTCGAGGCCGGCTGCCGGGACGCCCTCGCCGAGGGGCCGCTCGGCGGTCACCCGGTGACCGGGCTGAGCGTGACCCTGACGGACGGGGCGACCCACTCCAAGGACTCCTCGGAGATGGCGTTCCGCACGGCTGGGCGGCTGGCGCTCCGCGAGGCCATGCGGGTCGCGGTGATGGGCCTCCTCGAACCCGTCGCCGATGTCACCGTCACCGGGCCCGCGGATGCCGTGGGCGGGGTGCTCGGTGATCTGGCGGCGCGGCGGGGGCGGGTCACGGACTCCGTGCCCCGGGGTGGCTCGGTGGTGGTCACCGCGACCGTGCCGCTGGCGGAGCTGTTCGGGTACGCGACGCGGCTGCGGAGCCGGACGCAGGGGCGGGGGACGTTCACCGCGCGGCCTGCGGGGTACGCCACGGCGCCGGGGACGGTGCCGGTGAGTTAGGCGTGACGGGGTGGTGGGCGGCGGGGGTTCTTCTCGCCCCCGCCGCCCCTACCCGTCCCATCCTCAAGGGGCTGTGCCCCTTCGACCCGCATCCGCGGGTTCGGTGGGGGCTGGTCGCGCAGTTCCCCGCGCCCCTGAGGGGGCGCGGGGTTCCCCTTTGCGTCAGGCCCAGGGGCTTACGGCCGTGAAGGAGCTGTCGGCGCGGAAGGTGTCCGTGGCCTCGTAGGTGTCCAGGCGCAGTTCGTAGTTGTAGTGGCGGATGTAGCGGCCGGGGTAGTTGTACGACTCCAGCCGGACCGAGCCGGAGGCCGTGCCCGGGCGGGCGCAGTACGTGGCGTCCTTGTCGAACACGGTCGTGCCGTCGTCCGCGTCGGAGCGGATCCGGTAGTCCCAGTGGCGCAGGTAGCGGCCGGTGGAGGTGCGGAAGGAGTAGCAGTTGGCGTCCGCGAGGCCGGGCACGACCGTGAAGGTGGCGCTCTGCTTGACGGCGGTGGTGCTGGAGGACGTCACCGGGTCGACGTAGCCGAGGTTGTCGGAGCGGGTCACGGCGTAGCGGCCGGTGTAGTTGACGGACTGCAGGGAGCGGGTGGTGTTGGCGGGGAGGGTGACGCCGCCGGAGACCGTCTCCTTGAGGACCGTCAGATGGCGGACGAAGCCGGTGAGGCCGGGGAGTTGGGTCGGGGTCGACCAGGTGGCGAAGTTGTCGTAACTGTCGCTGTACCAGTACTGCCCGGCGCCGTAGGCGTCGTAGTAGATCCGCCAGCCTCCGTTGTCGAGCTGGACGAGCGCCGGGCCCTCCATCCCGGAGCCGAAGCCCGCCCAGTTGCCCGTCTTCGTGATGGTGTACGGGCCGGTGAGGCTGGAGGCGGTGCCGTACTCGATGTACTTCGTCGTCTCGTTCTTGGTGAACGCGTGGTAGGTGGAGCCAATCTTGACGATGAAGGTGTCGATGTAGTTCGGGCCGATGCCGGAGAGCCGGGTGGGCGCCGACCACGCGGTGAGGGCGGAGTTCGTCGCCGTCAGTTTGTACGGTTTGAAGATGTACTCGCCGTCGGCCGCGACGGACGCGGACAGGATGATGTTGACGCTGCCGTTGGTGTCGACGAACCACTCGGGCGCCCAGGCGCGCTGCAGGCCGCTGATCGGGACCGTGTAGTCGTACAGGAAGGTCCAGTTGAGGCGGTCGGTGGAGCGGGCGAAGCCGATGGTGGTGGAGAGCGCCGACCAGGTGCGCGTGGTGTAGGTCAGGTAGTAGTAGCCGTCCGTGTGCTTGAAGATGCTGGGGTCGCGGATCAGGCCGGAGGGCGGGGTGTACGCCGGGCCCTTCCGGAGGGTGAAGCCGGTCGCGTCCGGCGAGTCGTAGACGTACATGTTCGACTCGCTGCTGTTCGTGAACGCGGTCATCGTGTACCGCGTCGCCTGCCCGGCCGCCGGATGGGCGGCTCCGGCCGGGGAGGCGAGGGCGGTGGTGAGGCCCAACAGGGCGGCCACCGAGGTCAGGAGGGCGAGGACCGCCCTGCGGGTTCTGTTCAACGCTCGTCCCGTCTTTGCGCGAACTGCCCTGAGGCGTGGGATGTTGTTCGAAATATCGGCTCTTGTGCGGAAGTTCGATCAGAAGATAAGAGGGGGGCATGTGCGCGTCAATGGATCGCGCAGGTTTTGTGCGAGGCGAGGTTCCGCTTGTTTGCCGCGCGATGCGACGGCGTTGCCTCCGGCCGGGTGTTTCCCCAGGTCAGGGCCAGTTTCCCGGGGCGGCTCACAGGAGGGCAACAGGAAACCCGTCGACCTCGGTCGGTGGCCGGGGCAACTCTGATGTCGACAGCACACAGCAGGACCCACGACCAAGGGGGAACGATGCGCAAGCTCAAGGCGATGCGGACCGCGGCGGCACTGGTACTGGCGGCCGGCGCGGTGATGACCGCCACCGCGACCCAGGCGCAGGCCGCCACCAGCCACGGCTGCCCGGACGGGTACGTCTGTATCTACCCGGAGAACGCGGGCTGGAACAACGACGTGCCGTCGCACAAGTACTACACGTACGGCTACCACAACCTCAGCAACATGGTCGGGACCCACCGCATCATCAACAACCAGACCGGTGGCGCCACCATGCAGACCTGCACCGGGTACAACGGCACGGGCTGCGAGGGCTACCTCCCCGGCGGCGGCTGGTGGATCGACAAGAACATGACGCCGATCAACTCGATCCGCCTCAACCCGTAACCCTCGGGCGCCACGGGGGACGAGGCGCCGAGGCACGGGGGAGACGACGTCCGGAACCGCATCTGCCCGCGGTTCCGGGCGTCGTGTTTTCGCCACTCCGGGTGAAAGATTTGGTTGCTCTCACCACCCCGACAGTAACCTGGGCATCCGCCGTCTCACGGCCGCACTGCCTTGGGGGACACCTTGGGGAACCCGCAGCTCGGAGCTGACCCAGATCACCGCGACGACCGGGACGGGACAGCGCCGACCACGCCTTCTCTCCCCCTTCAGCAGTCCTTCCCCGCCCAACTGCGCCGACTGCGGCGCGAACGCGGACTGTCGCTCACCGACCTGGCCCGCCGCACCCACTACAGCAAGGGCTACCTCAGCAAGATCGAGACCGGTACGAAACGCGCCACTGTCGACGTCGCCCGCCTCTGCGACGAGGTCCTGGGCGCCGAGGGCGAACTGCTGCGCCTGGTACGCCGGACACCGCCCAGCGAGCCCGGCCCCGACACCACGCCACCCCGGTCCGACGGAGTGTGTCCGTACCGCGGCCTGTCGGCGTTCACCCCGCAGGACGCGGAGTGGTTCTTCGGCCGCGAGCGCGCCACGGCCGCACTGGTGGAGCGGATCTTCGAACGGGTGGGCGGCGGACCGCTGATGCTCGTCGCCCCGTCCGGCGCCGGCAAGTCGTCCCTGCTCAACGCCGGTCTCGTCCCCGCGCTCGGACGCGGCGACCTCCCCATGCCGGGTGCCGACCGCTGGCCGGTGGTCCAACTCACCCCCACCGCGCGTCCCCTGGACGAACTGCTGGAACGCACCGCGAAGGCGCTGGGCAGCGACCTCGGCCTCACCGCCGAGGAGGTGCGGGACGACCCGGGCGCCCTCCTCGGCGCCGTACGGGCCGGATCGCACGCCCCGCCGGAGACACCCGGCGAGCGGCGCCCCCCACCGCCCCGACCGGTCCTGATCGTCGACCAGTTCGAGGAACTGTTCACCCTCTGTACGGACGAGGACGAACGCCGCTCCTTCGCCCGTGTGCTGTGCGCCCTGGCCACCGCCCGGCCGGCGGAGTGTCCGCACCCGCCCGCCGTCGTGGTGCTCGGGGTCCGCGCCGACTTCACCGGCAGTTGTCTCGGCCTGCCCGAGCTGGCCCCCGTCTTCACCGACGGGCTGTTCGTCCTCTCCCCGATGACCGTGGCGGAACTCCGGGAGTCCGTCACCCTCCCGGCGGAACTCGCCGGGCTCACCCTCGAACCCGGCCTGGTCCCGCTGCTGCTGCGGGACGCGGGGCTGCGCGACGACCCGGACGCGCGCCCCCGGGGTTCCGCGATCGGCTCCGACGAGACACCCTCCGGCGCGCTCCCGCTGGTCTCCCACGCGCTGCTCGCCACCTGGCAGCGGCGCCGGGACTCCGCGCTGACCGTCGACGGGTACGAACGGGCGGGCGGCATCCAGGGAGCGGTCGCCCGCACCGCCGAGAACGTGTTCGCGCGCCTGTATCCCGCCGAGCAGAAGACGATCCGCCGCATCCTGTCCCGGCTGGTGCTCGTCATGGACGGAACCGGGGCGACCCGCCGCCGGATGAGCCGGGACGCCCTGATGGCGCGGCTCGGCGACGCGGACGGGGCCGCCGCCGCGCTCGACGCCTTCGTCCGGGCCCGGCTCATCACGATGGACAGCGACACCGTCGAGATCACCCACGAGGCGCTGCTGCACGCCTGGCCCCGGCTGCGCGGCTGGATCCACGCCGACCGGGCCGGACTCCTGCTGCACCAGCAACTCGCCCACGCGGCCGCCGAATGGGAGCGCGAGGGCCGCGACCCGTCCGCCCTCTACCGGGGCACCCGCCTCGACACCGTGCGGGCCTGGGCCGAGGAGTCGGACGGCTGGAGCAGGCTCGGCCCCGACGAGGAGGCGTTCCTGAGGGCCAGTCAGGCCGAGGAGGACGCGCGGCGCGGCCAGGCCCGGCGGCAGGTTCGACTGCGGCAGTCCATGCTCGCCACGCTCGCCGTGCTGCTGGGCCTCGCCGTCACCGCCGGAGGGCTCGCCTACCAGCAGCGCGAGGGCGCCCTCGACCAGGAACGCGTCGCCCGCTCCCAGGCCCTCGCCGCGCGCTCCGCGTCGCTCGCCGGGGGCCGGCCGGAGGCGTCGATGCTCCTCGCGGAGCAGGCCTACCGGACCGCGCCCACCGCAGAGGCCCGCGGCGCCCTGCTCAGCACCCAGTCACAGCCCTTCTCCGCCCGGCTCGACGGACACCGCGGCCCGGTCAACGCGGTCGCCTTCGCGCCCGACGGCCGCAGCCTCGCGACCGCCAGCTCCGACGGCACGGTCGTCCTGCGCCGCACGGCAGGCGGTCACCGCGTCCTCGCCCGGATCACCGTCGCCGGGCGCGTGCGCTCGGTCGCCTTCGGCGCGGACGGCCGCACGATCGCGGTGACGTCGACCGACGGACCGGTGACCCTGTGGAGCACCACCGGCGGCCATCGCAGGACGGGCACGCTCGGCGATCGTACGCAGGGCGCGCGTGCGGTCGCCTTCGACCCGCGCGGAGGGACGCTCGCCGTCGCCGCCGCCGACGGGACCGTCCAGCTGTGGGACACCGGCCCCCGCCCCCGGCTCACCGCCACCCTCCCCGGACACGGGGGCGGCGTCAACGCGCTGGCCTACGCCCCCGACGGCCGGATGCTCGCCTCCGCGGGCACCGACCGCGCCGTACGGCTCTGGGACACCGGCCGGGCACGGCTCGTCGACGCGCTCAAGGGGCACGCCGACGACGTGCTGGGTGTCGCCTTCTCACCGGACGGCAGGACGGTGGCCTCCGCCGGTGTCGACCGGACGGTCCGGCTGTGGGACGTCGGCGGCAGACGGCTGACCGACACGTTCACGGGGAGCAGTGACGACATCAACGCCGTCGCCTTCACCCCGGACGGGACCACGGTCGTCGGCGCGGTCGGCGACGGGACGACCCGGCTGTGGGACGTGCGCGGCGGCCGGCAGACCCTGGTCCTCGCCGGACACACCGACTACGTCCTCGGGGTGGCCGTGACCTCCGACGGCGCCCTGCTGGCCACGGCCGGTTTCGACCAGTCGGTCGTCCTGTGGGACCTGAACGGGGCGGTCCTGACGTCGCGTCCGTTCACGGAGGTCTGGCAGACCGCCTACAGCCCCGACGGGAAACTGCTGGCCACCGCCGACGCCGACCACTCCGTACGGCTGTGGGACGCGCGGACGCACAACCTCGTGGCAGCCCTGGAAGGGCACACCGAGACCGTGTTCTCGGTGGCCTTCTCGCCCGACGGGCGGACGCTCGCCTCGGCGGGCTCCGACGGCACGGTCCGGCTGTGGGACGTCGCGGGGCACGAGGCGCTGAAGAAGCTGACCGGGCACGGCGGACAGGTCTTCTCCGTCGCCTTCTCGCCCGACGGGCGGACCCTCGCCTCGGCGGGCTCCGACCACACGGTGCGCCTGTGGGACGTGGCGGGACGCCGGCAGCTCGCCGTGCTCCGCGGCCACAAGGACTTCGTCAACGACGTCGCGTTCAGCCCCGACGGCCGCACCCTGGCCGGCGCCGGCGACGATCTGACCGTACGGCTGTGGGACGTCGCCGGACATCGCCAACTCGCCTCGCTCACCGGCCACTCGGGCGCGGTGCGGGGGGTGGCGTTCAGCCCGGACGGGCGCACCCTCGCCAGCAGCGGCAACGACGGGACCGTACGCCTGTGGGACGTCCGGAGCCGCCGCTTCGAGACCGCGCTGAGCGGTCACTCGGGCGCGGTGCGGGGGGTGGCGTTCAGCCCGGACGGCCGTACCCTCGCCAGCAGCGGCAACGACCGTACGGTACGCCTGTGGGACATCGCCGGACGGCGGCCGTGGGCGACGCTCACCGGTCATACGAACGCGGTGTGGGGCGTCGACTTCGCCCCCGACGGGCAGACCGTGGCCAGCAGCAGCACGGACGGCACCGTACGGCTGTGGGACCTCGATCCCGCCGCCCGGCTGGCGGACATCTGCCGGTTGCGTGCCGGCATCGGGCCCGAGGAGCGCGCGACACTGCTGCCCGGGGTGCCCGTCCCGGCGGACTCGTCACCGTGCGGGCCGCGCTGAGCGACAGGCCGGGGCGATTCGTTGCCGCTCGGCAACCGCCCTGGTCGCGAGGGGTTTCCCAGGTGTTTCCCGTTGCCCGTCGGGAGGGGGCGACACCCCGGATCTCGACGAGCGGGGCGCGGGTCGAGCAGGCTGCTGTCCGACCACCACCACCCAGTCCATCGAAACCGACAGGAAACGGGGGTTCCGGCATGGTGAGCCGGACCAATGTCATCCGCACACTGATCGCACTCATGGCCCTGCTCCTCTGGGCGCCGGTGTCCACGGCCTCGGCGGCACCGGCCGCCCCCGCCGCCGGCTGCGGCGTCCTCGCGCCCGGCGCCTCGGCCGCCGCCGAGCGGGCGATCGCCGCGGCCTGCGCCGAGGTCGCCGCGGGCACCTGGTACTCGTGGGGCGGCGGCCACGGCGCCCTGCCGGGGGCCACCTACGGGCAGGTGGACCCCACCGACCCGGCCAGTGAACACGACCCCGAGCGGCGCGGCTTCGACTGCTCCGGCCTCGTGCGGTACGCGTACGCCCAGGCCGCGGGCGGCACGGACATCCTCAACGGCGTGGCCGGCCAGCAGTACTACACGCACCGCGCCGCCGCCCGCTTCACCGCCGCCCAGGGCCTCGCCCCGCTCGTCCCGGGCGACCTGCTGGCCTACGGCAACAAGAAGGACCTGCACCACATCGCCATCTACCTCGGCGCGGGCAAGATGGTCGAGGCCAAGCAGTCCGGCACCCGGCTGATGGTCAGTGACGTCCGCCTCGGCGGCGACTACTTCGGCGCGGTCCGCGTCAACACCGGCCAGGTCACCGGCCACATCCACCAGACCTGGGGCACCGGAGTCTGGACCAAGGCCGAGCCCCGCCTCGCGGCCGAGCGTGTCTACGCCTTCCCGTACTCGACCACCATCCGCGTGTACTGCCAGAAGCACGCGGAGCTGGTACAGGCGGAGGGCTACGAGAACGACGTCTGGTCCTACCTGCCCGACTACAAGGCCTGGGTCACCAACATCTACATCAAGGGCCCGGCCTGGCTGGACGGCGTACCCGACTGCAAGGACGTGCCCCCCGTCTCCTGACGGACGCGTGCCGGTGACCGTCGGGGGGCGGCCACCGGCGCGAGCGCTGATCCCGTACGCCCGCGAGGGGGGCCGGGATCAGTAGCCGTAGATCATCTTGTAGGCGACCTCGGGCAGGAACTGGCCCGCCGAGGAGCCGGATCCGACGCCGCAGTTGCCGTCGGACTCACCCGGGACCTTGATCCACAGCAGCATCTCGGCGCCTCCGCCCTGCTGGGTGGCGGGGCCGATGCGGCGGCCCGAGGGGTTGCACCACTGGCCGTTGGAGCCGTTGCCGTTGCGGCTGGTGTCCACGACGAAGGGCTTGGTGTAGCCGTAGCGGGCGCTGAGCTGACTGTTGACGGCGTTGCCGTAGGCGGTGTTCTCGGCGGTGGTGAGGTAGTTGGAGACGTTGAGCGAGAAGCCGTGGGCCTGCCGGACGCCGGCCTCGTGCAGACGCCGGGCCATGGTCCCCGCGTCCGTCCAGGCGGGGTTGCCGGCGTCCATGTAGACCCAGGTGTTGGGGGCCTGGCGGGCGAACTGGGAGAGGGCGCCGCTGAGCATGTTCTGGCGTTCGGTGATCTGGGCCTGGTTCATGCAGCCGTAGTCGCCGAGGGAGTCCGGTTCCAGGACGACCAGGGCCGGGCGGTTGCCGATCCCGCCCGCGAACTGCGCGATCCAGCTCGCGTAGGCGGACGGTGAGGCGGCCCCGCCGGCGGAGTGCCCGCCGCAGTAGTCGCGGTTGTAGATGTTGTACGCGACGAGAAGGGGCAGCTTGTCGCGGCTGTCCGCGGCGCCCGCGTACGCGCCCGCGGCGGTGCCGACGGCCCCGCTCCAGGAGCCGAACCAGCGGGCCGTCGGGGTGTTGGCGATGGAGGCGTTGATCGCGGACGCCCGGCCGTCGCCGGGGTTGGCGGCCACCCACCTCTTCGCGCTGGAGTCGGGGTCCACGTAGAACCCGCTGGTCATGGAGGTCGGGTCGGCCGCGTGGGCGGACGGCGCGACGGTGAGCGCCAGTGGCAGGGCGAAGAGCGCTGCCGTCAGGACGCGGAGTCTGCGGCGCATGACATCACCTCGAATTCCTGGGAGGGACACGTCACGCGCTCTCGTCCCGAGCGGGTGACGCGCTGAGGAAGTGCGGTGGTGCGGCGTTCCCCGGATGCTGGGAGCGCTCCCACTGGAAGCGCTCCCAGTGACGCTGAGAACCTTCGGGGTGTGGTGGGTATCGTGTGGCCGCCTGGGAGAACTGTCAAGGGCCGGAGTGTGAACTGCCCTCTGTACAGGGTGAGTTCGAGGCTCTACGGTCCTTGGGGCCGGAAGCGCTCCCAGTTTTCGGACCGGCGGCGGCCGACGGGGTCCGATGGGGCTGACGGGGGCCGATGGGGGACGGGAAGGGGCTCGTGGTCATGGTGGTGGATCCGGCGCGTCGGCGGCCCACGCTCGACGCCGTGGCCGAACTCGCCGGGGTGAGCCGGTCCGTGGCCTCCCGCGTCCTCAACAACGCACCGCACGTCAGCCGTTCGAAGCGCGAGGCGGTCGAACGGGCCGTCCGGCAGCTCGGTTACGTACCCGATCCGAGCGCCCGCGCGCTGGCCACCCGGCAGACGGGAGCGGCCGCCCTGGTCATCTCCGGAGAGGAACCGTCGATCTTCGCGGATCCGTTCTTCGCCCAGGTGATCGTGGGGGCGTCGGCCGCTCTGGAGGAAGCCGACCTGCATCTGATGCTGTGCCTGGCCGCCTCCGACCGGGGTCGCAAACGGGTGGCGGAACTGCTCCGCTGCAAGGGCGCCGACGGTGTGATGATGATGGCGCTGCGCGAGGACGATCCGCTGGCCCGGGCGGCCGAGGAGTCGGACCTGCCGGTGGTGTTCGGCGGACGCCCGGTCGGGACGGTCCCCCGCTGGTACGTGGACGTCGACAACACCGGCGGAGCCCGCGCGGCGACCGAGCACCTGCTCGCACGCGGCAGAACGCGGGTGGCGGCGATCTGCGGGCGCATGGACACCGAGGCGGGGCGTGCCCGGTACCGCGGCTACCGGGACGCCGTGCTGGCGGCCGGGCTCGATCCGTTCCCCCCGCGCGAGGGCGACTTCACCGAGGCCGGGGGAGCCGCCGTCATGGCCGCGCTGCTGGCCGAACACCCGGACGTGGACGGGGTGTTCGCGGCCAGCGACAACATGGGGGCGGGGGCGCTGCGCACCCTGCGTCAGGCGGGCCGGCCGGTCCCCGGGGACGTGGCGGTGGTCGGTTTCGACGACCTGGCCGTGGCGCGGATCGCCGATCCGCCGCTCACCACCGTCCACCAGCCCATCGCGGCCCTCGGGCGCGAGATGGCGCGCATGCTCGTCGCGATCGTCGACGGCCAGGACCCCACGCCGCTGATCCTGCCCACCCGGCTGGTCGTCCGTTCCAGCACCTGACACGGCAAGGGCGCGTGGCCGGGCGGGACCCCCACCCGGCCGCGCGGCCCCGCCCGTGCCGGGCTCGGACCGTCAGCCGGCCTGTCGGCGCACCTCGTCCAGCCTCACCGGCCGGTGCTCGGCCACCGAGAGGGTCGCCGCCTCGGCGATCCAGCTGGCCTCGATGGCGTCGGCGACGGTGCAGGGGGAGGTGCGGGTGCCGGCGACGACCTCGGTGAAGGCGGTGAGTTCGGCGCGGTAGGCGGGGGCGAAGCGGTCCATGAAGAAGTTGTGCGGGGGACCGGCGGGGAAGGTCACGCCCGGCTCGGCGGAGCGCAGCGGCAGCTGGGTGTCGAGGCCGGCGGCGATGCTGTCCTTCATGCCGTGGAGTTCCAGGCGGACGTCGTAACCACGGGCGTTGTGGCGAGAGTTGGAGATGACGCCGATCGTGCCGTCGTCGAAGGTGAGGAGCGCGGAGGCGGTGTCGACGTCACCGGCCTCCTTGATGTACGCCGCGCCGCGGTTGCCGCCGGTCGCGTAGACCTCCACGACCTCCCGGCCCGTCACCCAGCGGACGACGTCGAAGTCGTGCACCGCGCAGTCCCGGAAGATGCCGCCGGAGGACGCCACATAGCCGGCCGGCGGGGGCGCCGGGTCCAGGGTCGTCGAGCGGACGGTGTGCAGGTCGCCGAGTTCGCCGTCGAGGAAGGCCTGCCGCGCGGTCACACAGCCCGCGTCGAAGCGGCGGTTGAAGCCGATCTGGACCTGCACGTCGCCGCCTTCGACGGCGCGCAGCACAGCGAGGCTCTCCTCGATGGTCTTCGCCACCGGCTTCTCGCAGAAGACGGGGATGCCCGCCTCGACCGCGGCCAGGATCAGACCCGGGTGCGCGTCGGTCGCGGCGGTGACCACGACGCCGTCGATGCCGGAGGCGAAGACGGCCTCGGGCGAGTCGGCCACGGTGGCGCCGTACTTCTCGGCGGCGGAGGCGGCGGCCGCGGCCAGCGGGTCGGAGACCACCAGCTGCTCCACCACGTCGAGCCCGGCGAGAGTCCCGGCGTGGAAGGCGCCGATGCGGCCCAGCCCCAGAATGCCAATGCGCATGATCGAGTGTCCCTTTCGGATGTGCTGAAGAAGCGGGAGAAGCAGAAGGAGGCGAGGGGAAGAAGCGGGGCGGGGCGGTCAGTCCTGGGCGCCGAAGACGTTCTGGTCCCAGTCGATCACGGAGCCCGTCACCACGCCGCTGCGGTCGGACAGCAGGAGGACGACGAAGTCGGCGATCTCGTCCACCTGACCGAGCTTGCCCATCGGCAGGCGCTCGGCGGCACGCTCCCGCCAGTCGTCGCCCGCCCCGTGGAACTCCCGCTGGATCGCGTCCTCACCCTCGGTCTCCGTCCAGCCGATGTTGAGGTCGTTGATCCGGATCCGGTCCCAGCGGTGGGCGTGGGCGGCGTTGCGGGTCAGGCCCGCGAGGCCGGCCTTCGCGGCGGAGTAGGGGGCCAGGTTCGGGGGGCCGCCGTGCGCGCAAGTGGAGCCGATGTTGACGATCGTGCCGGGCGCCGAGCGGCCCACCAGGTGCTCGACCACGGCCTGCATCGCGAAGAAGGGGGCGCGCAGGTTGACCGCGATGTGCGCGTCGAACAGGTCGGGGGAGGTGTCGAGGAGCGAGCCGCGGGAGGTCAGACCGGCCGCGTTGACCAGGCTGTCGACCCGGCCGTGGGCGGCGACCACCCGGTCCACGGCGCCGCGCACCTGCGCCGGGTCCGTCAGGTCGGCCCGGACGAACGTGGCGCCGGTGTCCGCCGCCAGCTTCTCGCCGATCTCGGCGCGACGGCCGGTGAAGGCGACGGTCGCGCCCTCGCCGAGGGCCGCCCGGACGATGCCCGCGCCGACACCCTGGCTGCCGCCGTTGACGAGGACGACCTTGTCCTCCAGTAGTGCCATGCGGGGTGTGTCCTTTCGGTCCGCTGCCGGCGGGTGCCGCCGTACCCGGTGGTGGCCCGCGCGCCGGCGAGCTTTCGCGGCGTCCTCGCCTCTGTCAGTCTTGGGGCGCGGGGCCCCTCGTACAACCCGCAGCGGACCATCAAAAACCCATCATCCGGTTCCCCGCGGCCCACCGGGCATCGGCGCCGGCAGCGTCGACATCCGGGACACATCGCCATGACACACCCCTACACGATCCGTGAGATCGCCCGTCAGGCCGGGCTGAGCCAGGCCACGGTCGACCGGGTGCTCAACGGCCGGGGCGGGGTGCGGGAGAGCACCGCCCGCGAGGTGCACCAGGCCGTCAAGGACCTGGACCGCCAGCGGACGCAGGTGCGCATCGGCGGCCGCACGTTCATGGTCGACATCGTGATGCAGACCCCGGAGCGGTTCTCCACGGCGGTCCGGGAGGCGCTGGAGGCCGAGCTGCCGTCCCTGCATCCCGCCGTCGTGCGGTCCCGGTTCCACTTCCGGGAGACGGGGTCCGCGTCGGAGATGGTCCGGGTGCTGGACCGGATCGGCCGGCGCGGCTCGCAGGGCGTGGTCCTCAAGGCGCCGGACGTCCCGGAGGTGACCGCCGCCGTCGAACGGCTGGTCGCGGCCGGGACACCGGTGGTCACCTACGTGACGGACCTGCCCGGCAGTGCGCGCGGAGCGTACGTCGGGATCGACAACCGGGCGGCCGGGGCGACCGCCGCGTATCTGGTCCGGCAGTGGCTCGGCGACCGGCCGGGTGCCGTGCTGGTGACGATCAGCCGCGGCTTCTACCGCAACGAGGAGGAGCGCGAGATGGGATTCCGCGGGGTGATGCGCGCCGTCGACCCACGGCGGACCCTCGTCGAGGTCACCGACAGCGACGGCCTCGACGCCACCCAGCGCGACCTCGTCCTCGCCGCGCTGGAGCGCGCGCCGGGGATCGCCGCCGTCTACTCGATCGGCGGCGGCAACACCGCGACGCTCGACGCCTTCGCCGCGCTCGGCCGGGAGCCGCACGTCTTCGTCGCCCACGACCTCGACCACGACAACACCCGGCTGCTGCGCGAGCACCGGCTCTCCGCCGTGCTCCACCACGACCTGCGCCAGGACGTCCGCCGCGCCTGCCAGATGATCATGCGCGCCCACCAGGCCCTCCCCGACGAGGGCCCCTTCCTCCCGTCGGCGATCCAGGTGGTGACGCCCTACAACATGCCGCCCGGGGCCGGGGCGGCCGTCACCGGCTAGCCGGTGCGGGAGTATCGGCCCCCGCCCGGAACGTACGCCGGTACGTCAGCGGCGACACCCCGATCGCCGCGTGCAGGTGCAGGTGCAGGTGCAGGTGCAGGTGCTGGCGCAGCGACGTGCCCGTGGCGAAGCCGACGTGGCCGGCGATCGCGTACCGGGCGCTCGTCGACACCGCCGGCGTCGGGCCGGGGCAGCGCGTCCTGATCCACGCCGCCGCCGGGGGAGTGGGCCACCTCGCCGTGCAGATCGCCAAGGCGCGCGGCGCGTACGTCATCGGCACGGCCGGCGCGGGCAAGCACGAACTGCTGCGCGAGCTGGGCGCGGACGAACTGATCGACTACCGGATCACGGACCTCACCGAGGCCGTCGCCGACGTCGACGTGGTCCTGGACACCCTCGCCCTCGCCGGTGACGTCCGCAGCCGGTCCCTTGACGTCCCGCGCACGGGCGGCGTCCTCGTCACGATCCTCCCGCACGGCTACGAGGAGGACCTGAAGCGGGCCGCGGAGCTGGGCGTACGGCTGGAGCCGATGCTCGTCGAGGCCGACCACGCGGGGATGCGGACCGTCGCCGGACTGGTGGAGAAGGGCCAGGTGCGCCCTCTCGTCGACGCGACCTTCCCGCTCGCCGAGGCGGCCGAGGCACACGCCCACGGTGAGACCGGCCGGACCACGGGGAAGATCGTCCTCAGGGTCCGCTGAGTCGCTGCCGCGATTCCCCTCGTGCGAGGGGCCCCTGAGCCGGGCCCCGCACGGGATGGGCTCGCGGTGAGCCCGTCGTTCGGACGGCGGTCAGCTCGTGACGAGTTCGGCGGTCCGGCGCGCGGCGGGGGTCACCATGGCCACGGTCATCGTCTCCCCGGCGGTCGCCGTGGCCGTCGTCGGCTCGACGCCGGCCGTCCGGTTGCGGAACAGCCAGGCGATGTCCCGCCCGAAGGACCAGAGCAGCGAGCCCAGCGCCAGCGCGACCAGGGCGAAGCCGGCCGCGTAGGGCAGCAGACCGGAGGCGGCGACCAGCAGGAAGACGCCCTGGACCGCGGCGACCGTCTTGCGGGCCATGCTGTGCGGGAGGGAGTTGTTCAGCCAGGGCAGAACCTTGGCGGCGGCGACGAAGCCGTACCGCATGAGGCCGATCAGCAGCACCCACGGGCCCATCGACATCGCCACGTACACGCTCAGCACCAGGATCAGGAACGCGTCGACCTCCATGTCGAAGCGCGCGCCCAGCGCGGTCGAGGTGTTCGTGCGCCGGGCCACCTGGCCGTCGACACCGTCGAGGATCAGGGCCACGGCGGTCAGGCCGACGAACAGCGAGACCGGCGGCGATCCCTGGAAGGAGTCGGCGACCAGGGCGGTCACGGCGCCGACGAGTATCGCCCGGCCGAGGGTCACGCGGTTGGCGGGGCCGAAGGTGCGGGTCCGGGTGCGCAGCAGGGCGCGGTTGAGGACGGCCCAGGTGGCGAGCCCGAAGGCCAGCCCGGTCAGCCAGCCCGCCGGGCCCAGTCCGATCGCCGTGCCCAGGAAGGCGAGGAGCAGCACCTGGGCGCCCGCGCCCACAGTCGTCTCCGAGAGCAACAGCCGGCCGTCGTATGTGTTGATCAGGGCCACCGCATACCTTCCGAACGTGTGACAAGTGGATCATCGCCGCGTACCGTGTCCGCGAACTTCCACCGCTGCGTACGTGGCGAACCGCTCGACCGTTCACGGAGACGCACATGAAACCGACAGCCCGAGCCTTCTGGCTACGCTCCCCCGAAGTGGGTGAGATCCGCGAGGAGATGCTCGCCACACCCGCTGACGACGAGGTTCTCGTCCGCGCGCTGTACTCGGGAGTCAGCCGGGGCACCGAGACGCTCGTGTTCCGCGGCCAGGTGCCCGAGAACCAGTACGCGACCATGCGCGCGCCCTTCCAGGACGGGGACTTCCCCGCCCCCGTGAAGTACGGCTATCTCAGCGTCGGGCGGGTGGAAGAGGGGCCGGACGCACTGGTCGGCAGGACCGTCTTCTGCCTGTATCCGCACCAGAGCCGCTACGTCGTTCCCGTGAGCGCCGTCACCGTCGTGCCGGAGTCGGTGCCCGCCGCGCGGGCCGTCCTGGCCGGGACCGTGGAGACCGCCGTCAACGCCCTGTGGGACGCGGCCCCGCTCATCGGGGACCGGATCGCCGTCGTGGGCGGCGGCATGATCGGCTGCTCGGTCGCCGCGCTGCTCGCCCGCTACCCGGGCGTCCGGGTCCAGCTCGTCGACGCCGACCCCGCGCGCGCCGACATCGCCCGCGCCCTCGGCGTGGACTTCGCGCTGCCCGAGGACGCGCTCGGGGAGTGCGACCTCGTGGTGCACGCCAGCGCCAGCGAACAGGGACTCGTCCGCTGTCTCGAACTCCTCGCCGCCGAGGGCACGGTCATCGAGCTGAGCTGGTACGGCGACCGCCGCGTCGCCCTGCCGCTGGGCGAGGCCTTCCACTCGCGCCGGCTCACCGTCCGCAGCAGCCAGGTCGGAACCGTCTCCCCGGCCGCCCGCGCCGGACGCACCTACGCCGACCGGCTGGCGCTCGCCCTCGAACTCCTCGCCGACGCCCGTTTCGACGCGCTCGTCACCGGAGAGTGTGGCTTCGAGGAACTCCCCGACGTCCTGCCGAAGCTGGCGAGCGGAGAGCTGCCGGGCATGTGTCATCGTGTCCGCTACGAGGCCGAGTGAGCCCGAGGCCGACCGTTCCGGGTTGTCCCACCCGCCCCTGAACTGCCCGAACGGAACATCGACCTCCAAAGAAACAGCAAAACTCGGCTGAACAACGGGTAGGGAGCAGCCGTACTACACGGCATGCCCCGGCCCGGGGGCAGACGTACCGCACTGGAGGGTCGTCCGTTGTTCAGCATCACCGTCCGCGATCACATCATGATCGCCCACAGCTTCCGCGGGGAGGTCTTCGGACCCGCGCAGCGCCTCCACGGCGCCACCTTCCTCGTGGACGCCACCTTCCGGCGCGCCGAACTGGACGACGACAACATCGTCGTAGACATCGGGCTGGCCACGCAGGAGCTGGGTGCCGTGGTGAGCGAGTTGAACTACCGCAACCTCGACAACGAGCCCGCCTTCGCCCACACGAACACCTCGACGGAGTTCCTGGCGAAGGTGATCGCGGACCGCCTCGCCGAGCGGATCCACAAGGGGGCCCTCGGGGAGAACGCCAAGGGCATCGCGGGCATCACGGTCACCCTGCACGAGTCGCACATCGCCTGGGCGAGTTACGAGCGTGCCCTGTGACCGACGTGACCATCGACCGGGCGGTCGTCGGCACCGCCCAGGCATACGGCAGCGCTGTCCAGGCAGACGGGGGAGAGCAAGTGCGGCTCGGCTATGTGCCCGTGCAGAACGCGGTGCTGAAGAACGCGGCGATCGTCCCCATGTCGCTGCGTTCGATGCACTTCGTGATGCCGGGCGGCGTGGACGACCTGGCCCGCCCCAGCGGGGGCAACGCCTACGACCGCCGGATCTGTCTCGACCTGCCCGGCTTCGGCTGGCAGGTGCACAAGCACACCGTCGACGGCAGCTGGCCCAGCCCGTCCGAGCCGGCCCGCGCCGAACTCGCCCGTACGCTGCGCGAACTCCCCGACGGCACGGTCGTCCTGCTCGACGGCCTGGTCGCCTGCGGGGTCCCCGAGATCATCCTCCCCGAGGCCGAGCGGCTGTGCCTGGCCGTGCTGGTGCATCTGCCGCTCGGCGACGAGACGGGCCTGGACCCCGTGCTCGCCGCCGAACTCGACGCCAAGGAGCGGGCCACCCTGCGGGGCGTGTCCGCCGTGATCGCGACCAGCGAGTGGGCCGTCCGCAGACTCGTGTCACACCACGGGCTCGCCCCCGAGCGGGTCCATGTCGCCGCCCCGGGCGCCGACATCGCGCCCCTCGCCTCCGGCACCGACGGCGTCTCCCGGCTCCTGTGCGTGGCCGCGGTCACCCCCCGCAAGGGCCAGCACCGGCTGGTGGAGGCCCTCGCGACCGTCACCGAACTGCGCTGGAGCTGCGTCCTGGTGGGCGGCCTCGATCAGGAGCCCGAGTACGTCGACCACATCCGCACGCTGATCGCGAAGTTCGGTCTGGAGGACCGTTTCCACCTGGCCGGACCGCAGGCGGGC
The DNA here is from genome assembly GCF_053593335.1 of Streptomyces sp. NPDC002324. NCBI lineage: Bacteria > Bacillati > Actinomycetota > Actinomycetes > Kitasatosporales > Streptomycetaceae > Streptomyces > Streptomyces sp. NPDC002324. The sequence continues at coordinate 43,396 of NZ_JBSFCF010000019.1, read as the reverse complement.
GCGGAACTCGACGCCAGCTACGCCGCCGCCGACCTCATGGTCCTCACCTCCTACGCCGAGACGTACGGCATGGCGGTCACCGAGGCCCTCGCGCGCGGGATCCCCGTGCTGGCCACGGATGTCGGCGGACTGCCCGAGGCCGTCGGCCGCGCCCCCGACGGCGGGGTCCCCGGCATCCTCGTACCGCCGGAGAACCCCGCGGCCATCGCCGCGGAGCTGCGCGGCTGGTTCGGCGAGGCCGACGTGCGGCGCCGGCTGAAGGCCGCCGCGCGCGGCCGCCGGGCCGCGCTGGACGGCTGGGCGACCACGGCCCGCAGCCTCGCCCATGTACTGGGACGGCTGCGGCACGAACCCCGGAGGGCGGCATGACCACTTCCGCCGACATGACCGCGTCCGCGGGCGGCCCGCTGTCCGTGGGCCCCACCGCCGCGGCGGCCGGTGCGTCCGCCGTCGGGGCCGCGCTGAGCATGGCGGGGCGCGGCGGTGACACACCCGCGCCCGAGGGGCACCAGTACGCGCCGCAGTGGCTGGAGCTGCGCGAGAGCGCCGACGCCGACGCCCGTGCGGCGGAGCTGCTGGACCCGCTGCGGATCCGGCTGGCGAACCTGCCCGGGCGGGCCACCGCGCTGACCGTCCACGACCTGGGCTGCGGCACCGGCTCCATGGGCCGCTGGCTCGCGCCCCGGCTCGACGGCGCCCAGCGCTGGGTCCTGCACGACCAGGACCCGAACCTGCTGCGGCTGGCCGTCGCGCGGGCGCCCCGCGCGGCCGCCGACGGCAGCCCCGTCACGGTCACCACACGGCGCGGCGACATCGGGCGGCTGACGTCGGCCGATCTGGCCGGTGCCTCGCTGGTCACCGCGTCCGCGCTCCTCGACGTGCTCACCCGCGAGGAGATCGAGGCGCTCGCCGCGGCCTGCGCGGGCGCCGGGGTCCCCGCCCTGCTGACGCTGTCGGTCGTGGGCCGGGTGGACATCGCCCCCGCCCACCCCATGGACGCCGAGTTCGCCGAGGCGTTCAACGCCCACCAGCGCGCGAGCGATCTGCTCGGCCCGGACGCCATCACCGTGGCCTGCGAGGCCTTCGCCCAGCAGGGCGCCACGGTCCGCGTCCACCCGAGCCCATGGCAGCTCGACACGCGGTACACCGCCCTCGCCGAGGAGTGGCTGCGCGGCTGGGTCGGCGCCGCCTGCGAACAGCGCCCCGAACTCGCCGGGCGCGCCGAGGCGTACCTCCGCGACCGGCTCGCGGCCGGCGCGGCCGGTGACCTCCGTGTCGTCGTCCACCACAGCGACCTGCTGGCCCTGCCCCGGCCCACGGGCGGGGTCTCATGACAGCGCCGGTGGAGGAGACGGTCGGGGCCCGCGCGCTCACACCGGGCGCCGGCCCGCGCGGGGCGGCCTCGGAGCCGAGCGCCACCCCCGCGGCCGTTTCCGACCCCACCGCCCAGGACGGGCCCACGGCGTCGAAAGCCGGCGGCTCGGCGTTCACCCGCGCCCTGCGCACCCACTTCGGCACGCTCGCCGGAACGGTCATCCTCGTCGTCGTGTTCTGGCGGATGGGGACCGGCGTGTTCGTGGACGGGCTGCGGCGGATCGACGGCGGGACGCTGGCGGCGGCCGTCGCGATCGGTGTGTTCACCACGGTGTGCAGCGCGTGGCGCTGGTGCGCGGTGACGCGGGCGCTCGGCATCGGACTGCCGCTCGGGCCCGCCGTCGCGGACTACTACCGGGCGCTGTTCCTCAACGCGGCCCTGCCCGGCGGTGTCCTCGGCGATGTGCACCGCGCGGTGCGGCACGGCCGGAGCTCCGGGGACATGGGCCGGGGCGTGCGCGCGGTGGTCATCGAGCGCACAGCGGGCCAGTTGGTGCTGGCGGTCCTGGGCGTGACGGTTTTGCTGGTGCTGCCCTCGCCGGTGCGCGAGCAGACCCGCCACGCGGTGGGCCTGACCGCGCTCGTCGCGCTGGGCGCGTCGGCGATCTGGGCCGCGACCCGGATCGGCCGCGGGCCGGGCGCGGGCGCGGGCCGGGGCCGCCGGGTCCGGGCCGCTCTCGCCGAGGCGCGCGGCGCACTGCTGGACCGCGACAGCGGCCCCGCCGTGCTGGTCTCCTCGGTGGCGGTCCTCGCCGGGTACGTGGCGACGTTCCTGCTCGCCGCACACGTCGCCGGGTCCGGCGCGACCACGCCGGAACTCCTGCCCCTCGCGCTGCTGGCCCTGATCGCCATGAGCCTGCCGCTCAACGTCGGTGGCTGGGGCCCCCGCGAGGGCGTCACCGCCTGGTCCTTCGGCGCCGCCGGTCTGGGCGCCTCCCAGGGCCTGACCGTGGCCGTCGTCTACGGTGTGCTCAGCTTCGCGGCCGCCCTCCCGGGGGCCCTCGTGCTCGTCGGACGCTGGTACGGCTCCCTGCGGGCCCGCCGTCAGCCGGCGGACGAGGCGGTTGCCGAGGGCGTCCCGGGCGGAACCGTTCCCGTGTCCCAGGCGTCCGAGGTGACCAACGAGAAGTACGCGCCGAAGGAATGGACGAACCCTGCCAGCAACTCCTTTCCCTTCGCGGCGGATGCCAGGGACGGACGGCCGATGACACCGGAATCGGTGTAGGCCGACATACCGAGGGAGAGGAGATGACGGCGGTCGTCGGCAAGGAAATCGGTGGTCTCGTGACCGGGCCGGACCAATTCGGGATGGCAATGCAGAAGTATGGAGGTCTCTATTTCTCCCGCATGCATATCACTGAGCAACGAGGTCTGTACGCCCGCCCGTTCACGGGCGGCTTCCCAGTCCTCCATCGCCGGGAAAAGCGCCATTCGATGTCCCGCCGCGGTGGATTCCTGGACGACGTTGCCCAGGACATAATTCCCGCCGTGACCGTTCACCACCACCAGCGCCTCGACGCCCGAGCGGCGCAGCGATGCGGCGATGTCGCGGACCATCGCGTGCAGGGTCGTCGCGGAGATGCTGACGGTGCCCGGCCAGGCCGCGTGCTCGTGCGAGCAGGCGATGGTCACCGGCGGCAGGAGGTGCACCGGATACGCGGCCGCTATCTCCCGGGATATGGCGCAGGCGACGAGGGTGTCGGTGGCCAGCGGCAGATACGGGCCGTGCTGCTCGTAGCTGCCGACGGGAAGCACCGCGACCTGAGGACCGGCCGCCCGCTCCCCCCGCGCGCGGACGTCCGCGGTGGTGTCCGTCGGAACAAGACTCGAACTGCTCATCTTTACACGGCCTTTCGTCTCTGCTGATGCTCCGTCATTTTCGCATGACGCCAGGGCTTACCAGATTGGAACAGATCATGACAGAAAATGTTGGTGTACTCGGCACGAATGCCCAGTCCTCCGGCGCCCTACGTGTGGTGAACGCCCCCCTGCCCACGACCTACGGCGACTTCGAGGCCGTAGGTTATCTCGACCAGGACCGCGGCGAGGAACAAGTGGCACTGGTGTACGGCGACATCAGCGGTGGTGAGGGAATTCTCATACGGTTGCACTCGGAGTGCCTGACCGGTGACGCGTTCGGCTCCCAGCACTGCGAATGCGGTGAACAGCTGGACAGCGCGCTGCGCGCGATAGTCGCCGAGGGTCGCGGTGTTCTCGTCTATCTGCGCGGCCACGAGGGCCGCGGGATCGGCCTGCTCGCCAAGCTCCAGGCGATGAAGCTCCAGGCGGAGGGCCTGGACACCGTCGAGGCGAACCTCGCCCTCGGACTGCCGGTGGACGCCCGCGACTACCGGGTGGCCGCCGAGATGCTGCACGACCTCGGCATACGGTCGGTCCGGCTGATGTCGAACAACCCCCGCAAGCGGGAGGCGCTGCTGCGCCACGGCATCACGGTCTCCGAGCAGGTGCCGCTGCTGATCACGCCGTGCGAGGACAACATCACCTACCTGCGCACCAAGCGGGAGCGGCTCGACCACTACCTGCCGCACCTGGACGCGGTGGTCCACTCGTCCTGAGCGCCGGGGTCCGCGCGGCGGCCGCCCCGGAGGCGGCCCACGGCTCCGACACCGGCCGCCGCGCCCGCCCGGAGCGCCCCACGCGCCGCCCCCGCACGGGCCGGTACGCGGGCGCTCCGCATGAACGTTCGCCCGTGGTGGAAGACCTGATTCGGTCGGGCCGTCCGACCGGGGTCGGGCGAAGGGAGCGTTCGTGATCCGCAGCGCACGGGTCGTCGTCATCGGCGGAGGCGTCATCGGGACGAGCATCGCCTACCACCTCGCCGCCGCCGGAGTGGAGGACGTCGTCCTCGTCGAACGCGACGAACTGGCCTCCGGATCGACCGCGAGGGCCGCCGGCGGGGTCCGCGCGCAGTTCTCCGACGAACTCAACATCCAGCTCGGCGCCCGCAGCCTGGAGGCGTTCGGCCGCTTCCGGCGGGAACCGGGCCACGACATCGGACTGCACCGGGTCGGCTACCTCTTCCTCCTGACGACCCCCGGCGAGGTCGCCCAGTTCGAGGCGGGGGTGCGGCTCCAGAACGACCTGGGCGTCCCCAGCCGCATGCTCGACCCGGCCGAGGCCCGGCGGCTCTCCCCGCTGATCTCCACCGAGGGCCTGCTCGCCGCCGCGTTCTCGCCCGACGACGGACACTGCACGCCGGAGTCCGTGGTCCACGGCTACGCCGCCGGGGCCCGCCGCCACGGGGCGACCGTGCTGCGCAACTGCGAGGTCCTCGGCATCGAGACCTGGCGGGACACGATCACCGCGGTGGTCACCGGCAAGGGCCGGATCGTCACCGACACCGTGGTGTGCGCGGCCGGCGCCTGGTCCCGGTCCGTCGGAGCCATGGTCGGCGTGGACCTTCCCGTGGAACCCCTGCGCCGCCAGATCGCCGTCACGGAAGCCGTCCCCGGCCTCCCGCCGAACCTCCCCATGACGATCGACTTCACCAGCAGCCTCTACTTCCACACCGAGGGCCCCGGCCTCCTGGTCGGCATGTCCGACCCCGACGAGCGGCCCGGCTTCTCCACCGACACCCACGACCGCTGGATCCCCCGCCTGTACGAGGCCATGGAGCGCCGCGCACCCGGCCTGCTCGACCTGCGCCGGACAGGCGGCTGGGCGGGCCTGTACGAGATCACTCCGGACCACAACGCCCTGATCGGCGAGGCCGGTTCGTGCTCCCGCTTCCTGTACGCCACCGGCTTCTCCGGCCACGGGTTCCTCCAGGGCCCGGCGGTCGGCGAGGTGGTCCGTGACCTGTACCTCGGACGCGTACCCTTCGTCGACATCAGCCCGCTGAGCGTCGACCGGTTCACGGCCGACACCCTGCGCCCGGAGGCCAACCTCGTATGACCGATCTCCACTTGTGGCTCCGCCACGAGACCCGCACCACCGAACGCCGCACCCCGATCGTGCCGTCCGACGCCCGGCGGCTCGTCGAAAGCGGAGTACGGATCACCGTCGAGGAGTCCCCGCAGCGGATCTTCCCCCTGGAGGAGTACGAGGAGGCCGGCTGCCAGGTCGCCGACCCCGGCTCCTGGGTCTCGGCGTCGGCGCGCGCGGTGATCGTGGGCCTCAAGGAACTCCCGGACACACCGGACGAGTTGACGCACCGTCATATCTTCTTCGGGCACGCCTACAAGGGGCAGCCCGGTGCGCGGGCGCTGCTGCGCCGGTTCGCGGCCGGGGGCGGCGCGCTGCTGGACCTGGAGTACCTGGTGGACGACCGGGGCCGCAGGCTCGCCGCCTTCGGCTTCTGGGCGGGCTATCTGGGCGCCGCCCTCGCCGTGCTGCACCACCGGGGCGCCCTGCGCGGCCCTCTCCAGCCGACCACCAAGGAAGCCATGGAGTCCGAACTCCGGGCGTCGACAGGTGACGTGCGCGCGTTGGTGATCGGCGCCCTCGGCCGCAGCGGCCAGGGTGCCCGGGTGGCGTTCGGTGAGGCGGGCGTCGAGCCGACCTGCTGGGACTTGGCCGAGACCCGCGACCTGGACCGGCCCGCCCTGCTCGCCCACGACCTGCTGGTCAACACGGTACTGACGACCAGTCCGGTCCCGCCGTTCCTGACGGACAAGGACCTCGACGGCCCGGACCGCCGCCTGCGGACCCTGTCCGACGTCACCGTCGACGTCGGTTCCCCCATGAACGTCCTGCCGGTCTACGACACGACCACGGAGTGGGACCACCCCGTGCGGCGGCTGCGCGAGCACCCGCCGCTCGACCTCATCGCCATCGACAACCTGCCCTCCCTGCTGCCCCGTGAGGCGAGCACCGACTTCTCGGCCGCGCTGCTGCCGCAGCTGCTGGACTTCGGGACCGGCGGGGCGTGGGGCCGGTGTCTGGACCGTTTCCGTCAGGTGAGCGCCGAATCGGGGCTCACAGAGAGGTAGGTGCCCGATGACCGCCGAGGTGGTTCCCGCGAGCGGTACCGTCCACTGGGTCGGCGCCGGCCTGTCCACGGGCAGCGGCCTGGCGGCGCTGTGCGACGGCGCCGCCCGGGTACGGCTGTGGCACCGCAGCGAGGAGCGCGCGGGGCAGGCCCTGGCCGCGCTGGGCCTGACGGGCCGCGCCGAGCCCCGTGCGTACACCCTGCCGGCCCTCGCGGCCGAGCTGGCACCGGGCGACGTCGTGGTCTCGATGCTCCCCGCGCCGGACCACGGGCCGCTGCTCGGGGCGTGCGTCGGCGCGCGGGCCCACTTCGCCTGCTCCAGCTATGTCTCGGACGCGGTCCTGGAGCAGGTCCCGGCGGCCGAGGCCGCCGGGGTCACCGTGCTCACCGAGGCAGGCCTGGACCCGGGCATCGACCACCTCTTCGCGCACAGCCTGATCGCCCGGGCGACCCGCGCGATCGGGCCGGAGACCGCCGCCTCCTACACCTTCACGTCGTACTGCGGCGGTGTGCCGGCCGTGCCCAACGACTTCAGGTACCGCTTCAGCTGGGCACCTGCCGGGGTGCTGGGCGCGCTGCGCTCGCCCGCCCGTTACATCGAGGACGGAGCCGAGACGACGGCCGACCGGCCCTGGACGGCCACCCGCCCCCATGTCATCGACGGCGAGACCTTCGAGGCCTACCCCAACCGCGACAGCGTCCCCTTCGTCGCCCAGTACGGCCTGCCACCGGCCTGGAAGCCGCGGACCTTCGTCCGGGGCACCCTCCGCCTCGACGGCTGGCTGGCGGCCTGGGCGCCGGTGTTCGCCGAGCTGGAGGGCGGCGACGACCGGCGCATCGCCGCGCTGGCACGCGAACTGGCGGCCCGCCATCCGACGACCGACGCCGACCGCGACCGGGTGGTCCTGGCCGTCTCCCTCGACGTGCGCACCGGTTCGGGAGAACACTGGTCCGGCCGGCACCTCCTCGACGCCGTCGGCACCGAGGAGGAGAGCGCGATGGCCCGCCTGGTGTCCCGCCCGCTGGCCCTGGGGGTGGGACACATCCTGGACGGATCGCTTCCGGCGGGCCTGAACCGGGCCGCGGAGACGGGAGAGCGGTCGCAGGCGTGGCTGGCCGAACTGGCCCGGACGGGTGTGGAGTTCACGTAGCGAGGCCACCGACAGGGGCCGGGGCACTACGCGACGGGCCCCTGTCGGAGCGGCGGCTGGATCACCGCCTGGTGCACCAGCCGCTTCAGGTCGGGATAGACCGAGAACGACGACCGCCGCCGCACCTGCGTCATGAACTGCACCGTCAGATCCCGCGCCGGGTCCACCCAGAAGATGGTGGTCGCGGCCCCGGTCCAGCCGAACGTGCCCAGGGAAGAGGGATGCTCGGTCACGGCGGGGTCGATGACGACGGACACCCCGAGCCCGAAGCCGACGCCCACGTTGCCCGGCTGCCGGTGGAACGGACTGCCGTGCGTGTGGATGTCGACGCCTCCCGGCAGCTGGTTCGTGGTCATCATGTCGACGGACCCGGCGGAGAGCAGCCGTACGCCGTCGAGTTCGCCGCGCCGGCGCAGGAACTCGGCGAAGCGGTGGTAGTCCAGGGCGGTGGCGGCGAGGCCGCCGCTGCCGGAGAGGAAGCGCGGCCGGCCGCCGCGCAACGGCAGCCCCGGCACGGGCGCGATCGAGCCGTCCTCCTGCTCGCCGTACAACTCGGCCAGCCTGCCGGCCTGTTCGGGACCGACCTGGAAGCCCGCGTCCGTCATGCCGAGCGGACCGAGGATCCGCTCGGCGAAGAACGCGTCGAGGTCCTGCCCCGACACCACCTCGACGATCCTCCCGAGGACGTTGGTGGAGACGGAGTAGTTCCACTGCGAGCCCGGCTCGAACTGCAGGGGCAGACGCGCGTACTCCGCGCACGTCTGCGCCAGGGTGGCCCCCGGCCGTACGGAGTTCTCCAGGCCCGCGTCGCGGTAGAGCGCGTCGACGGGGTGGTCGTAGTAGAAGCCGAACGTCAGGCCCGAGGTGTGGGTCAGCAGATGGCGGACGAGGATCGGCTGCCCGGCCGGCCGGGTCCGGACGTCGGCGCCCTCCCCGGACTCGTACACGCGCGGCTCGGCGAACTCCGGGAGGTAGCGGGAGATCGGGTCCGTGAGTGACAGCCGGCCCTCCTCGACCAGTATCAGCGCGGCGACCGAGGTGACGGGCTTGGTCATGGAGTAGACCCGCCACAACGTGTCGGTCTCGACGGGGAGCCCCGCCTCGCGGTCGCGGTGTCCGTACGTCGTCAGGTGGGCGACGCGGCCGCCGCGGGCCAGGGACAGCAGATAGCCGGGCAGCCGGCCCTCGTCGACCTGCCGGGCCAGGTGCGCGTCCAGACGGGCCAGGGTCTTCGGGTCGAGGCCCGCCTCGCGCGGGTCGACCTCTCGGCGCAGTCGTTCCATGGTGGTTCTCCTCCGGTGGCCCGGCTCACGGCTCTCGTTCAACGCTGTTGTCCTCATCGTTCCGTACTGATCGCGTTCCATCCCTCGCGGGGCGGGCGGGTCGAGGCATTCGTACGGCGAGAGGCGCACCGAGCGCGGCCACGCCGGCCAGGAGCAACAGGGCGGGGCCCGTGCCGAACGGCATGAGCGTCGTCGCGGCCGCCACCCCCAGCGCGGGCCCGACGTTCATCGCGGTCTGCTGCAGCCCGCCCGCCACTCCGGCCGACTCGGGCGGCGCCTGTCGTACGACGACGGCGGTCGCGGTGACCATCAACGCGCCGAAACCGGCGCCGAGCAGCAGGAATCCCGCGCCGATCACCGGCGTCGACGATCCCGGGCCGAGCCGGGACAGCGCCAGCACACCGGCGGTCAGCAGCCCCGTGCCCGTCAGGGCCGTGGGGCGGGCCCCCCACCGGCGCAGCAGGACGGCCGACAGCGGCGCCCCCAGCACCATCGTCACGCCGCCGGGCAGCGCGACGAGGCTCGTACGCAGCGGGTCCATGCCGAGGACGTCCTGGAGGACGAAGCTGCACACGAACAACGCGCCGAGCATCGCCGCCGAAGCGGCCACCAGCACCCCGAGCGCGGCGCGCACCGGCGGCGAACCGAGCACGGCGGACGGCAACAGCGGGTTCGGCGTGCGCCGCTCGTGCCGTACGAGGGCGAGGGCGGACGCGCCGGCGATCAGCAGGCCGAGCGCACCGGTGGCCGTCCAGCCGTGCTCCGGCACCCCGACCAGCGTGTGCACGAGAGCCGCGAGGGTCACGGCGAGCAGCGCGGCGCCGGGCAGGTCGAGCCGGGGGCCCGGAGCCCTGCTCGCGGGCCGCGCCGCAGGGGTGCGCACCGCCAGCGCCGCCAGACCCATGACCAGCGCCGGTACGACGTTGAGGAAGAACACCGCCCGCCAGCCCAGCTGCGCGACGAGCACACCGCCGACCAGCGGACCGGCGGCGACCGCCACACCGATGGCGCTGGTCCGCAGCGCGATGGGCATCCCCAGCCTCTCGGGCGGGAAGGCGGCCCGCAGCATCCCGAGCGTGGCGGGCTGCAGCAGCGCTCCGAAGACACCCTGGACGACCCGCAACCCGATCACCCAGCCCACCCCGGGCGCGAACCCGATGCCGGCGGAGGCCGCGCCGAACCCCAGCACGCCCCAGGCGAAGACACGCCGATGGCCGAACCGGTCGCCGAGCCGTCCCGCGAACACCAACAGCCCCGCCACCGCGATCAGATAGCCGGTGCTGGTCCACTGCACCTCGGTGAGGGACGCGCCCAGATCCTCGCGCAGCGCCGGCTGGGCGATCATCAGCACCGTTCCGTCGAGTGCGACCAGCACGGCACCGAGCACGCTGTTGGCGAGGGTCAGCCGACGGTGGCGCGCGGATACCGGTGTGTTCCCCTCGACGCCGGCCTCGGCCGTGGACGCCGTCATCGCCCTTCGCTCCCCAGATGCGCGTCCAGCGCGGTGCGCAGCAGGGGCGCGAAGTCGGCGGCGCCTGTGGTGAGCTGGAGACTGCCCCAGGTCCACAGCTGGGCGATGCCGTAGAGGTTCGCCAGGAGGGCGCCCGCCACGAGGCGGGCGTCGGCGTCGGGCCGGGCCCGTGCGACGAGGTCCACCAGCAGGCCGAAGATCGGCAGGCTGGCGTCCCGCAGCCGCAAACCGTCGCTCTCCAGCAGATCATGACGGAACATCAGCTCGTGCATGCCCCGGTGGGTGAGCGCGAAGTCGAGGTACACGCGCCCCAGCGTCGCGATCTGCTCGCGGGGGCTCGCCGTACCGTCCCCGAGTGCGGTCGCCCCCCTGGCCGCCAGGTCCTCGAAGCCCCGGCGTGCGATGGCCGAGAGCAGCTCCAGATGGGTGGGGAAGTAACGGCGCGGCGCCCCGTGCGACACCCCCGCCCGCCGTGCGATCTCCCGCAGGGACAGCGCCTGGACCCCCTCCGCCGTCACCAACTCGACGCCCACGTCCACCAGCCGGGACCGCAGCCCCGTGTTCGGCTCGTTCATGGACACTGTCTACCAAGGAAAGGTAGACAGTGTCTACTCGATGCTGGCCCGCTGGCCCGCTGGCCCGCTGGCCCGCTGGCCCGTCGGCCTACTCGCTGCTGCGCCCGGCCGCCTTCCTCAGCACGCACAGGTTGGCTTCGTCGGGGTCGCCGACGTAGTCCCACAGGAGTGGGTTCTTCGCCGTGCCCCGGGCGTCGTACTGGGTCCAGACCCCGCCCGGCGTGAACGTGAGACGGATCGTCGATGCGGGGTCCCCCGTGTCGACGTCCGGCATGGTGTCGTGTGTCCAGGTACCCGTGCCCGGGTTCGGCGCGACGGCGGTGTCGAGGTCGGCGTCGTTGAAGTCGCCGCAGATCCCGTGCGAGGCGAACGTCCCGTCCGCCTTCAGCTCCAGCCGTCCGCCCTGCCCGTCCACCCAGGTGCCCGCGACCTCGGCCGGGCGCATGGCCCGGGGCTCCCCCTCGGGAACGGGGACCGACAGCCGGCTCACCAGGAGCAGCAGCGCGAACGCCCCGAACAGCAGGAGCAGCCCGCACCCCGCCAGGCCGACGAGCGGGACGAGCAGGGCGATCCGCCGGCGCCGTCTGCTCGTCTCTGCCGAAGGCCACCCCTGCCACGGAGGCGGAGTGGTTCTGCAAGGGTCTTCGGCGCGCTTCACATCGTCCCCCCCGACGCGGTGCCGCCTCGTCGCGGCGGTGTGCGGTCATCCTGCCGCTGAGCCGCGCCGCCCTTCGCGTCGGGGTCGCTCACGTGAGGGCCGCCGCGACGCACGGGTCCCCGGACACCTCGGGGGTGTCCGGGGACCCGGAGCGGGATGCGGCCGGGTTTCAGGCCGCGACGCGCTCCCGGTCGTTCTTCTCGCGCGGGGTGCGGACGCCGAGGAGTTCGGTCGGGATCCTGTGGGTCTCGCGGGCGGTGAGCGCGGCGATGACCGGCGGGACGCACAGGGCCGCGGTGAACAGGGCCACGGCGAACCAGTCGTCGCCGTCCGGGCCGGCGATCTGCGCGGCGAAGGTGACGGCGAAACCGGCGACGGCGAAGCCGATCTGGGTGCCGATGGCCATGCCGGACAGCCGGACGCGGGTGGAGAACATCTCGCCGTAGAAGGAGGGCCAGATGCCGTTCGCGGCGCTGTAGACGACACCGAAGGTGACGATGCCGAGGACCAGGACCAGCGGGTAGGCGCCGGTGGAGATCGCCCACAGGTAGACGAACATCATCACCGCGCTGCCGCCCGCGCCGATCGCGAACACCGGGCGGCGGCCGATGCGGTCGGAGAGCGTGGCCCACAGCGGGATCGCGCCGAGCGCGACCAGGTTGGCGAGCGCGCCCACCCACAGCATGGAGGAACGGGACAGGCCGACCGACTCGCTCGTGCCGTACGCCAGCGCCCACACGGTGAAGATCGTGGAGACCGAGGCGACCAGCGCGCCCGCGATGACCCGCAGCACGTCCGCCCAGTGCTCGCGCAGCAGGACGGCCAGCGGCAGCTTCGCGACACCCTCGGACTCGGTCTGCCGGGTGAAGGCCGGGGTCTCCTCCAGCGTGCGGCGGATGACATAGCCGACGACGGCCACCGCGATGCTCATCCAGAACGGCACGCGCCAGCCCCAGGACAGCAGCTGGTCCTCGGGGAGCGCCGCGATCGGGATGAAGACCAGGGTGGCGAGCAGCTGGCCGCCCTGGGTGCCGCTGAGGGTGAAGCTCGTGAAGAACCCGCGCCGGTCCGACGGCGCGTGTTCCAGCGTCATGGAGTTCGCGCTGGCCTGCTCACCGGCCGCCGAGATGCCCTGCAGCACCCGGCAGAGCACCAGGAGGACCGGGGCGAGGGAGCCGACCTGGTCGCGCGTGGGCAGGCAGCCGATCAGGAACGTCGACACGCCCATCAGGATCAGGGTGAAGACCATGATCTTCTTGCGGCCCAGCCGGTCGCCGAAGTGCCCGAGGAACAGCGCGCCGATCGGCCGCGCCGCGTACGCGACACCGAAGGTGGCCAGGGAGAGGAGGGTCGCGGTGGCCGGGTCGGACTCGTCGAAGAAGACCGTCGGGAAGATCAGGGCGGCGGCGCTGCCGTAGATGAAGAAGTCGTAGTACTCCAGGGCGCTGCCGATCCAGGCGGCCGTGGCGGCCTTCCTGGGCTGGCCGGGCGGTGCGGCGGGGACGGACACGGCGTGCTCCTTCGAGGGGTCTCCACCGTAGGCGGAGTGTGGCGGAGGGAGGCAGGGGGTGCTGCCGGGGGAGAGGTGCCGGAACCCTGGGGGTGATCGGGGCGGCCGTGCCGGGTGCTGCCCGGCTAATTAACCCACTGGATAGTTAGTAGCGGTTGGCTACGGATGTTGCGCCGACGTTTCCCGGGTGTCAAGAGGTCATGCCGAAGGATCTTCCCGGCGCGGGGCGGCCGGGACGGGGGCGACGCGGCCGACGGCCGCGCACCCCGCCGCCGTGTTCCCCGTGTTCCCCGTGATCCCCGTGGTCTCCGCGTGCTCAGTCCGCCGCGCGGTCCGCCGTCAGGTACGCGATCACCATGTCACCGAGCATCGTGCGGTAGTGCTCGCGCTGACCGGGATCGACCAGGTCGCGCCCGAAGAGGGCGCCGAAGGTGTGCCGGTTGGCGACCCGGAAGAAGCAGAACGCGCTGATCATCGCGTGCAGGTCGACGGCGTCGACCTCGGCCGTGAACAGGCCCGAGCGGCGGCCCGACGCCAGGATCCGGCGGATCACGTCCAGCGCGGGCGAGCCGATCCTGCCGAGCATCTCGGAGGAGGCGATGTGCTCGGCCTCGTGGATGTTCTCGATGCTCACCAGACGGATGAAGTCGGGGTGCGCCTCATGGTGGTCGAACGTCACCTCGGCGAGCCGGCGGATGGCCGCGACCGGGTCCAGATGCTCGACGTCCAGCTCCTGCTCGGTCTGCCGGATCACGGAGTACGCCCGCTCCAGCACGGCGGTGAACAGCTGCTCCTTGCCGCCGAAGTAGTAGTAGATCATCCGCTTCGTGGTGCGGGTCCGGGCCGCGATCTCGTCCACCCGGGCACCGGCGAACCCGGAACGGGCGAACTCCCTGGTCGCGACGTCGAGGATCTCGGCCTTGGTGCGGGCGGCGTCACGGATGCGCCCGTTCGGTCGTGCCGGTTCTTCGACGCTGGTCATCGCGTTCCTTCGGGCAAGGGGCCAGTGTCGGCGATTGTAGAAGCCCGCGCCCGGCGGCCGGGCGCCGAGTTCCCTTGCCGGTCCGGGTCCGGGTCCGGGTCCGGGTCCTGGTCCTGGTCCTGGTTCTGGTCCGGGGCGCGATCCCTGTCGTGCTCGCGGTCGTGCTCGCGGTCGGGTTCGGGCCGGGGTCTTCCCAGGGCTGATTCCCGGGTGCTATGACTAACGTACTAGTTCGTACATTAGTGAGCCGCTCAGGAGGCCCCGCCGTGCCCCAGGTCTCGAACCCCGCCTCTTCGCGGGACTCGTATCTCGTCGGCCTCATCGGTTCCGGTATCGGGCCCTCGCTCAGCCCCGCCCTGCACGAGCGGGAGGCCGACCGGCAGGGCCTGCGCTGTCTGTACCGGCTGATCGACATCGACGACCTCGGAGTCGCGCCGGAGGCGGTCGGCGACCTCGTGCGCGCCGCCCGTGACCTGGGCTTCGACGGACTGAACATCACGCACCCGTGCAAGCAGCTCGTCATCGGGCACCTCGACGGACTCGCTCCGCAGGCCGCCGCGCTCGGCGCGGTCAACACCGTCGTCTTCGAGGAAGGCCGGGCCGTCGGCCACAACACGGACGTCACCGGCTTCGCCGCGTCCTTCGCCCGCGGGCTGCCCGACGCCCCGCTGGAGCGGGTGGTGCAGCTGGGAGCAGGGGGCGCGGGCGCGGCCGTCGCGCACGCCACGCTCACGCTCGGCGCGGAGCACGTCACCGTCGTCGACGCGATGCCCGACCGGGCGACCGACCTCGCCGGCTCCCTCACCCGGCACTTCGGTCCGGGGCGGGCCGCCGCGGCGACGCCGGACGCGCTGCCGGCGCTGCTGAGGGCGGCCGACGGGGTCGTGCACGCGACGCCCACCGGGATGGCCGCGCACCCGGGACTGCCCTTCGCCGCCGAGCTGCTGCACCCCGGGCTGTGGGTGGCGGAGGTGGTGTACCGGCCGCTGGAGACGGAACTGCTGCGCGCGGCCCGGGCCGCGGGGTGCGCCACGCTGGACGGGGGAGGAATGGCGGCGTTCCAGGCCGCGGACGCGTTCCGCCTGTTCACCGGGCGTGAGCCGGACACGATGCGGATGCTGGCCGACATCACCGAGCTGGCCGGGATCGCGGGCGCCCGCAACTGACCGCCGTCGGGCGCGCGGCGTCACCTCATTGAGCCTCGATGAGCCTCCAAGGAGCACCACCATGCGTACATCCATCGCCACCGTCTCGCTCAGCGGGTCCCTCACCGAGAAGCTGACCGCCGCCGCGCGGGCCGGCTTCGACGGGGTGGAGATCTTCGAGAACGATCTGCTCGCCAGTCCGCTCGCGCCCGAGGAGGTACGGGCCCGCTGCGCGGACCTGGGACTGAGCATCGACCTCTACCAGCCGATGCGGGACATCGAGGCCGTACCGGCGGAGGTGTTCGACCGGAATCTGCGGCGGGCCCGGCACAAGTTCGAGGTGATGGGGCGGCTCGGCTGCGACACGGTGCTCGTCTGCTCCAGCGTGCATCCGCTCGCCGAGGACGACGACGCGCTCGCCGCGTACCACCTGCGGCAACTCGCCTCCCTGGCGCAGGAGTTCGGCATCCGGGTCGCGTACGAGGCGTTGGCGTGGGGGCGGCACGTCAGTACGTACGACCACGCCTGGCGCATCGTGGAGGCGGCCGACCACCCGGCGCTCGGCACCTGCCTGGACAGCTTCCACATCCTGGCCCGGGGCTCCGACCCCAAGGCCGTGGAGGACATCCCCGGCGAGAAGATCTTCTTCCTGCAGCTCGCCGACGCGCCGCTGATGGCGATGGACGTGCTGCAGTGGAGCCGGCACTACCGCTGTTTCCCGGGACAGGGCGGCCTCGACGTCACCGGGCTGGTGCGGCACGTCATGGCGGCCGGATACGACGGACCGCTGTCGCTGGAGGTCTTCAACGACGTCTTCCGGCAGGCCGAGGCCGGCCCCACCGCCGTGGACGCCCACCGCTCGCTGCTGATGCTCCAGGAGGCGGCGGGCATCGCCGCGCTGCCGGAGCGGGTGGTGCCCACGGGGGTCGCCTTCACCGAGCTGGTCACACCCGACGCCGAACCGGTGGGCGCGCTGCTCGGCGCGCTCGGCTTCGCCCGCACCGCCCGGCACCGCAGCAAGCCGGTCGACCTCTGGCAGCAGGGCGAGGCACGCGTGCTGGTCAACACCGGCCCGGCCGCCCGGCGCGAGGGCACCCAGCTCGCCGCGATCGGCCTGGAGTCACCGGACCCGGCCGGCGCCGCCCGCCGGGCCGAGGCCCTGCTCGCACCGGTGCTGCCGCGCCGCCGCGCCGCCGAGGACGCGGCCCTGGACGCGGTGGCCGCCCCCGACGGCACGGAACTCTTCTTCTGCGCCACGGACCGACCCGGACTCCCCAGCTGGACCGCGGACTTCCGGCCCGTCGACCACACCGGGCCGGCGGACCACGTCCGGGGCGTCGACCACCTCGCCCTGACCCAGCCCTGGCACCAGTTCGACGAGGCCGCCCTCTTCCACCGCACGGTGCTCGGCCTCCGGGCCAGCGGCAGCGTCGACGTCGCCGACCCCTACGGCCTGTTCCGCAGCCGGCCGGTGACCAACGAGGACGGCACCGTCCGGATCGCCCTCGGCGTCGGCCCCGCCCCGACCGACGACACCGCCCGCCCCCAGCACATCGCCCTCGCCACGGCCGACGTGGTCGCGGCGGCCCGCGCCTTCCGCGCGGCCGGGGGCCGGCTGCTGGCCGTCCCCGCGAACTACCACGACGACCTGGCCGCACGGTTCGCGTTCGCCGACGGCGAGCTGGAGACGTACCGCGAACTCGGCATCCTCTACGACCGTGACGAGGACGGCGAGTTCCGTCACTGCTACACCGAGACCGTCGGCCGGGTCTTCTTCGAACTCGTCCAGCGGGACGGCGGCCACCAGGGCTACGGCGCGCCGAACGCGCCCGTGCGCCTCGCCGCCCAGCACGCCGGGCGGCCGGTCGGCTGAGGGGAGTCACTGACGGCTGACGGTGCGCGTCACACCCGTGACGACCGTCGTCGCCAGGATCCAGCCGGTGATGACGAGAACGTACGACAGCCACTGGCCCGGACCCTCGGGCGCGTACGCCCGCTCCTGTCCGAAGTCGATGATCGGCAGAAGGAGGTCGAGGGTGTAGAAGACCGCGTTGAACGGCGGGGCCTCGTCCGCCTTCAGCGGGCTCGGCGGCTGCGCCGCGTAGGCGACCGACCCCACCGCCATCAGCGACAGCATCCAGACCGCCGCGCGCAGCGGACGGAAGCCGTAGCCGACGGTGGCGTCCTGGGCGTAGCCCCAGAGCCGCCCGTACCAGCGGAGCGTGGCGCGGTGCCGGCGCTGCTTCGCGAGCTGGACGCGCCGGGCCGCGTCCTCGTCACCGATCCGGCGGTACGAGGCCGTCAACTGCTCGTAGGCGTACGGCAGATACGCCTCCCCGTCCCGCTCCAGCATGGGCAGCCGCCGCTGGGCGGGCTCGTGCGGGATGAGGGAGGTGTAGGTGAGGCTGTTCAGCAGGACCGTGTCCGGCAGCATGTCCGGCTCCGCGAACAGCACCTCTATCTGGGCGCGCCGCATGTTGAGGATGCCCTCCATCGGGGGGCCGTCGCGCAACCACAGTTCGCTGATGACGGAGCTGCTCACCCGCAGCGCCGTGCCCCCGGGGTTCGACAACCGCGCGTACGACAGCTCCAGCCAGCCGCCCACCCGGGCACCGCGCAGCTCGACCCGGCCGCGTACGTCCGCGTGGCGCAGCACGATGTCGGACTCGGTGGCGAGCGCCTCCGCGCCGAGGGCGGTGCCGCCGGGCCGGTGCAGCCGTGCGCGCTTCAGATCGACCGCGCCGGCGACATGGGCACCGCCGAGCCGGACCTCACCGTCCGCGCGAAGTCCGGGGGCGCACAACTCCTCGCCGATCTCCGCCTGGTTGAGCCGCAGCGCGGGCTCGTCGTCCGACCCGGTGAACTCGGCGCGCTCCATGAACAGGGTCCCGGAGATCTGCGCTCCGGTGAGCCGGACCGGGCCCCGGAACCGGCATGCGGTCAGCCGCAGGCCGCCGTCGACCCGTACCCGCGCCGAACGCAGGCCGGGCAGCGCGGACCTGCTCAGATTGAGATAGGTGAACCGCGCGCCCGAGAAGTCGGGGACCTCGTCGAAGTGGCAGCCGCTCAGCCGGACGACGCTGTCGACCGAGGCGTACTTCAGCTCCAGTCCGCCGGTGATCCGGGCGCCCTCGATCTTGAGGGCGGCGACCTCGCCCTCCTCCTGGGGAGCGGTGAGCAGCAACGCCCGCAGCACCCGGGCCCGGACGGTCCGCTCGGGCCCCCAGCCGGAGCCGTCCGCCGCGGTCCGGTCCTCGGCCGTTCCCGGACCGGCGGTCGTGAAGTCCACCGCAGCGCCGAGCGGAAAGGCGTCCCACACCCGCCGCTCGGCCGCCGTCAGATCGTTGATCATCATCAACGGGCATCTCACCCGCAACGCCTGTACCTGTCAACCACGCCTGGTGGGACCACACTTCGGCGTGCGCCCGGTGCGCGTCCGTGAGGCCGTGGGTGAGGAACCGCTCGTAGTACTCGTTCTCCACATGGTGGACCTGGAGCCAGACGCCCGGGACATGCATCGCGTCCGTGTGGGCGGGGAGGCGGCCGTGCGTGCGGAGGATGTACTCACAGATGTCACGGGCGCAGTCGATCACCCGCTCGTCGTACTCGCTCGCCTCCGTGAGATAGCACTGCCCGTAGTCCTCGCGGTAGATCCGGGCGAAGACGTCGCGGTCGGTGTGGACGCCGCCGCGGCCGAACTTCTGCCGGACGACGCGGTCCACGGCCTGCGACATCGTCCCGACCATGGGCGGGCAGGCGGCGGCGATCCGCGGGTTGCCCTCCTCCAGCCGGAGTTCGGCGCGACCGTCGGCCGTCCGCAGGATCCGCGCGGTCCGCTCGTCCGCGCCGTACACCTCGGAGCCGTCCCACCAGTGGGAGGCGCTGTTGGCGAACAGGATCGGCGGCTCGCCCGGCCGTGCCGAGACCCACCGCGAGCGGCAACTTCACGAACAGCCCGAACGGCTTCCGCAGCGGGCTCCGCGCGCCCGCCATGGCCTGGCGAAGGCCACGAACTCCCGCGCGTTCGCCGCGTGCGACACCGGGAAGCCGGTGGCCGGCAGGTCGTGGCTCTCGTCGTCCGACACCCGTACGCGTATCGCCGCGCCCCGCAGGTAGGCAGAGCCTTCGCCCTGCCGGATGCCGCTCGCGTTGGACAGCCGGACCACCGCCGCACAGTCGGCTCCGGGCTGAGCGAAGCCGACCCACAGGGCTGCCGGAAGGTCGTCGTGGAAACGCAGCCGCGCGTTCTCCACGGCCACCGGGGCCTTCGCGTGGAACGCCCGCGCGATCCCGCCGCCCCCGGCGCGCCGGTTCCTGAGCTGGACGTCCATCAGCTCCCGGGCCGGCCGTTCGAACACGAGCTGTCCGAATCCCCGCGCCCTGGCGGGGCGCGGGGAACTCTCCGGTCGGCGTTGCGGGACGCTGTCGCCTACTTGTTCGACTCCACCGCGTGCCCGCCGAACTGGTTGCGCAGCGCGGCGATCATCTTCATCTGGGGGGAGTCGTCCTGACGGGACGCGAAGCGGGTGAACAGCGACGCGGTGATCGCCGGCAGCGGCACCGCGTGGTCGATGGCGGCCTCGACGGTCCAGCGCCCCTCGCCCGAGTCCTCGGCGTAGCCGCGCAGCTTCGCCAGGTGCTCGTCCTCGTCGAGCGCGTTGACGGCGAGGTCCAGCAGCCAGGAACGGATCACGGTCCCCTCCTGCCAGGAGCGGAACACCTCGCGCACGCTCGTCACCGAGTCGACCTTCTCCAGCAGCTCCCAGCCCTCGGCGTAGGCCTGCATCATGGCGTACTCGATGCCGTTGTGGACCATCTTGGAGAAGTGCCCGGCACCCACCTTGCCCGCGTGGACATAGCCGTACGGCCCCTCCGGCTTGAGGGCCTCGAAGATCGGCTGGAGGCGCTCCACGTGCTCCTCGTCGCCGCCCACCATCAGGGCGTAGCCGTTCTGGAGCCCCCACACGCCTCCCGAGACACCCGCGTCGACGAAGCCGATGCCCTTCGCGCCCAGCTCGGCGGCGTGCTTCTCGTCGTCCGTCCAGCGGGAGTTGCCGCCGTCGACGACCGTGTCGCCGGGCGACAGCAGCTCCGCCAGCTCGTCGACGACGGACTGCGTGGCGGCGCCGGCGGGCACCATCACCCAGACCGTGCGCGGGCCGTCGAGGCGCTCGACGAGTTCGGCCAGGCTGCCCACGTCGGAGACGTCCGGGTTGCGGTCGTAGCCGACGACGGTGTGGCCGGCGCGGCGGATCCGCTCGCGCATGTTGGCGCCCATCTTGCCGAGACCGATGAGGCCCAGCTGCATCGTTGTCATGTCAGTGCGCTTCCTTCTGTGCGTCAGGAGTGGGGGCCTGGCGGTCGCCGCCGCGCAGGGCGACGGCGTACATCTCGTCGGCGTCGAGACGCCGCAGTTCCTCGGCGATCAGCTCGGAGGTGGCGCGCACCTTCAGGGCCAGGGTGCGGGACGGCTGTCCCGGCAGCGTGAGGGTGGCCAGCGGGCCCTCGGGGCGGTCGATGACGACCTCGCCCCTGGCGGTGCCGAGGCGTACTCCTGTCACCACCGGCCCGGCGGTCAGGACCCGCTCGACGGACACGCCGAGCCGGGCCTCCAGCCAGCGGGCCAGCAGTTCGGCGCTCGGGTTGTCGGCCTCGCTCTCCACGGCGGCCGAGGTGATGGTCTCCTTGGCCTGGTCGAGCGCGGCCGCCAGCATCGAGCGCCACGGCGTCAGCCGGGTCCAGGCGAGATCGGTGTCGCCGGGCGTGTAGGAGGCGCCGCGCTGCTCCAGGGCGGCGAGCGGGGACTCCACGGCGTACATGTCGGTGATCCGGCGCTGGGCCAGCGCGCCCAGCGGGTCCTTCGCCGGGTTCTCCGGCGCGTCCACCGGCCACCACACCACCACCGGCGCGTCCGGCAGCAGCAGCGGCAGGACCACGGAGTCGGCGTGGTCGGACACCTCGCCGTAGGTCCGCAGTACGACCGTCTCGCCGGTGCCCGCGTCGGCGCCGACCCGTACCTCGGCGTCCAGGTGCGACTTGGTGCGGTCCTTCGGGGTACGGGCGTGCCGCTTGATGACGACCAGGGTGCGCGAGGGGTGCTCGTGCGAGGCCTCCTCGGCCGCCTTGATCGAGTCGTAGGCGTTCTCCTCGTCCGTCACGATCACCATCGTGAGGACCATGCCCACGGCGGGCGTGCCGATGGCCCGGCGGCCCTGCACCAGGGCCTTGTTGATCTTGCTTGCCGTGGTGTCCGTCAGGTCGAATTTCATGGCCTGCGCCAGCTCCGTCCGTCTCGTGCGAGCATCTCGTCCGCTTCCTCGGGGCCCCAACTGCCCGAGGCGTACTGCGCGGGCCTGCCCTGCTTGGCCCAGTACTCCTCGATCGGGTCGAGAATCTTCCAGGACTCCTCCACCTCCTGATGGCGGGGGAAGAGGTTGGCGTCGCCGAGCAGCACATCCAGGATCAGCCGTTCGTACGCCTCCGGGCTGGACTCGGTGAACGACTCGCCGTACGCGAAGTCCATGGTGACGTCCCGGATCTCCATCGAGGTACCCGGCACCTTCGAACCGAAGCGCACGGTCATCCCCTCGTCCGGCTGCACCCGGACGACGACCGCGTTCTGCCCCAACTCCTCGGTGGCGGTGGAGTCGAACGGGGAGTGCGGCGCGCGCTGGAAGACCACCGCGATCTCCGTCACCCGGCGGCCCAGCCGCTTGCCGGTCCGCAGGTAGAACGGCACTCCCGCCCAGCGCCGGTTGTCGATGCCGAGCTTGACCGCCGCGTACGTGTCCGTCGTCGAGGAGCGGTCGATGCCCTCCTCCTCCAGATAGCCGGGCACCTGCTCACCGCCCTGCCAGCCGGCCGCGTACTGCCCGCGCACGGTGTGCCGGCCCAGATCCTCCGGCAGCTGTACGGCCTTGAGCGCCTTCAGTTTCTCGGTCAGCAGCGACTCCGCGTCGAACGCGGCCGGTTCCTCCATGGCGGTCAGGGCCAGCAGCTGCAGGAGGTGGTTCTGGATGACGTCACGGGCCGAGCCGATGCCGTCGTAGTACCCGGCGCGACCGCCGATGCCGATGTCCTCGGCCATCGTGATCTGTACGTGGTCCACGTAACTCCGGTTCCACAGGGGCTCGTACATCTGGTTGGCGAAGCGGAGCGCCAGGATGTTCTGGACGGTCTCCTTGCCGAGGTAGTGGTCGATGCGGAACACCTGCTCGGGGTCGAACACGTCGTGCAGCACCGCGTTCAGCTCGCGGGCGCTGGCCAGGTCGTGGCCGAACGGCTTCTCGATGACCGCGCGCCGCCAGGATCCCTCGGGCGGACTGGCCAGCTTGTGCTTCTTGAGCTGCTTGACGACCTTCGGGAACATCTTCGGCGGCACCGAGAGATAGAACGCGAAGTTGCCGCCCGTACCCCGGGAACCGTCCAGCTCCTCGACGGCCTCGCGGAGCCGCTTGAACGCCTCGTCGTCGCCGAAGTCACCGGGGATGAACCGCATCCCCTCGGCGAGCTGCTGCCAGACCTCCTCACGGAACTCGGTACGGGCGTGCTCGCGGACCGCGTCGTGCACGATCTGCGCGAAGTCCTCGTCCTCCCAGTCCCGGCGCGCGAAGCCCACCAGCGAGAAGCCCGGCGGCAGCAGGCCCCGGTTGGCCAGGTCGTACACGGCCGGCATCAGTTTCTTGCGGGACAGGTCACCGGTCACCCCGAAGATGACGAGCCCGGACGGGCCCGCGATCCGGGGCAGCCGGCGATCCTCCGCGTCCCGGAGCGGGTTGTGCCACTCGGCGGTCATTTCCCATCAACTCCCTTGCTGTTCAGCGACTTCGCCACCATGTCCGACAGCTCCTGCCACGCCGCTTCGAGCGCGGCGACACCCTGGTTCTCCAGCAGACCCACGACCTCCTCGTAGGAGATGCCGAGCGCCTCCACGGCGGCGAGGTCGGCACGTGCCCGCGTGTAGCCGCCGCTCACCGTGTTCCCGCGGATGCCGCCGTGGTCGGCGACGGCGTCGAGCGTGGCCTCGGGCATGGCGCTGACGGTGCCGGGCGCGACCAGCTCGTCCACGTACAGGGTGTCCCTGTACGCCGGGTCCTTCACGCCGGTCGAGGCCCACAGCGGGCGCTGCTTGTTGGCGCGGGCCCCGGCGAGGGCGGTCCAGCGGCTGCCGGGGTGCGCGGTGTCGCCGGCCTCGCCGAACACCTCCTCGTACGCCTCGTGGGCGAGCCGCGCGTTGGCGAGCGCGGCGCGGCCCCTGAGGGCGAGTGCCTCCGGTGTGCCGAGCAGCGTCAGCCGCTTGTCGATCTCGGCGTCGACGCGGGAGACGAAGAAGGAGGCCACGGAGTGGACGGCGGTCAGGTCGAGGCCCGCCCCCCGCGCCTTCTCCAGGCCCGCCAGATAGGCGTGCATCACCTCGAAGTGGCGCTCCAGCGAGAAGATCAGCGTGGCGTCGACGCCGATGCCGAGCCCGATGACCTCGGTGATCGCCGGGAGGCCCGCTCTCGTCGCCGGAATCTTGATCAGCACGTTGGGGCGGTCGACGAGCCAGGCGAGCTGCCTGGCCTCGGCGACGGTCGCGGCGGTGTCGTGAGCGAGCCGGGGGCCGACCCCGATGGAGACCCGGCCGTCCCGTCCCGCCGTCGCCTCGTACACCGGGCGCAGGACGTCGGCGGCGGCGCGCACATCGGCGGTCGTCATCATCCGGACGGCCTCGTCGACCGTCACCCCGCGCACGGCGAGGTCGGCGAGCTGCTCCTCGTAGCCCTCCCCGGAGCCGATGGCGGCCCGGAAGACGGACGGGTCGGTCGTCACGCCGACGACGTGCCGCTTCTCGACGAGCTTCGCGAGGTTGCCGGAGGAGACGCGGGTGCGGGAGAGGCCGTCGAGCCAGACGGAGACGCCCTCGTCACGGAGGCGCTCCAGAGGGTCCGTGACGGTGTCCGCCACGGCTGTTTCGGTGGTCACAATGATCATCTTCCTTCAGGCGCTCGCGTCAACCGCGCACGGCGGTGTGTGATTCCCTCGCGGCGGCGACGACGTGCTCGGAGGTGAAGCCGTACTCGGCGAACAGCGTCTTCGCGTCGGCGGAGGCGCCGAAGTGTTCGAGGGAGACGATGCGGCCGTGGTCACCGACGTAGCGGTACCAGGTCAGACCGATCCCCGCCTCGACCGCCACGCGGGCCTTCACGGACGGCGGCAGCACGCGCTCGCGGTATTCGCGCGGCTGTTCCTCGAACCACTCCACCGACGGCATCGACACGACCCGCGTCCCGACCCCCTCGGCCTCCAGCCGCTCCCGCGCGCCGACGGCGAGCTGCACCTCGGAGCCCGTGGCGATCAGGATCACCTCCGGGGTCCCATGAAAGAGCGTGTACGCGGCGGGCGCGAGGCTCATCGCCGTACCCGGGTGCCCGTTGCCGGCCTTCTGCACGGCGTCGGCGGCCAGCAGGCGGGCGGTGTCGACGGCGTGCCGGTCGAGTTCTGTCCAGTTCATGTTCAAGAAGTCCTCGATGAGACGGCGAGAGTGCTCTGACACATGCAAAAGTGAAGTCTGACTTTTGATGGGTAGGTCGTCGTGCCCCAGCCTTCGGTGCAACCGGGACACCGACGACGCGGCGGCGAGGACATGACGGAGAGAGACTTCCCGGACGGCGACCGGATCAAGACCTTCCCGTTCCCCGTCGACGACGGCCTCTCCGGTATCGGGATGCGGGTGGGCCCGATGAGCGACCACGAGCTGTGGCGCGCGGACATACCCCTGGAGGGGGTGCACCGCATCGACTTCACCGTGGTGCTGCTGTTCGACGACGGTCCGGTGCGCCACATGGTCGACTTCACCGAGTACGAGGTGGGCGCGGGCGATCCGTTGTGGATCCGTCCGGGGCAGGTGCATCGATTCTCACGCGTGAGCGAGTACCGCGGGAGGGCCCTCACCATGCAACCCGGCTTCCTGCCCCGCGCCACCGTCGAGGCGACCGGCCTCCACCGCTACGGCCTGCCGCCGTTGCTTGGCCCCGGCAAGAAGCAACTGACGGCCCCGCGCGCCTCGTTGGCACAACTGGAACGCGAGTACGCCGACGCGACCGCGCCGACCGCCACCCTGCCGCTCGGTCTGCACGCCGCCGTGCCGCGGCACTCCCTGACGGCCTTCCTGCTGCGCCTGACCCATCTCGCCGCCCCCTCGGCCGAGTCGGCTACTCCCGCCGTGGCGCAGATGCGGTGACCGGCCGGGCGAGAGCGCCGGGGGCCTGGCAGGGAGGGGCTCTGCGGGAAGTGCTCCGCGGGGAAGTGCTTCGCGGGAAGGGGCTCCGCGCCGATGCGCGAAGCCCCTCCTCGTACGTGCCGACCAGCCGCTCAGCGGCCGAAGTTGAACCAGTTCACGTTCACGAAGTCCTGCGACTGCCCGCTGGTGAAGGTCAGATAGACGTCATGGGTGCCGGTGACCCCGCTGATGTTCGCCGGCACCGTCCGCCAGGACTGCCAGCCCCCGGTGTCGGCGATCGAGAAACTGCCCACCGGCGCGTTCGACCGGCTGTCGAGCCTGACCTCGACGAGGCCGCTCACCCCCGAGTTGGCGCCGGAGGCCACGCGGGCGACGAACTGCCTCGCGGCCGTGGTACCGAAGCCGACGTCTCGGAACAGCGCCCAGTCGCCGTTGGCCAGCGCGCCGATGTTCTGGCCGCCGCCGGAGTCGGTCGTGGTCTCGGTGAGGGTGCCGCTCTGGCTGTTGTACGACTCGGCCTGGATGGCGCTGTAAGCGTCACGGGTGCCCGTCGGGGGCGGGGTGGTCGTGCCGCCACCGGCCGACAGCACCTGCACGTAGTCGACGACCATGGGAACACCGGAGCGGGTGTCGCCGTCCAGGCCGCCGCCGAACGCGTCCGGGAAGGCGCCGCCCATCGCCACGTTCAGGATGATGAAGAAGCCGTGGTTGGTGGCGTTGGACCAGGTGGTCGCGTCGACCTGGCCCGCGTTGACCGAATGGAACTGGGTGCCGTCGACGGAGAACCGGATCGTCTCGGGGGTCACCGAGCGGTCCCACTCCATGGTGTACGTGTGGAAGCCGGACTGGCAGGTCGTGCCCGGGCACGCGGTGGAGTTGCCGATGCCGGTCGTCTCGTTGCACGGGCCGCCGGGGTTGGTGCCGCAGTGGATCGTGGCCCAGACCTGGTTGCGGCCCTGCACGTTCTCCATGATGTCCAGCTCGCCGACGCTCGGCCAGTTCTGGTAGTTGCCCCGGTAGGGGGCGCCCAGCATCCAGAACGCCGGCCAGTAGCCCTCGGCGGCCGTCCCGGTGACGTTCGGCATCTGGAGCCGGGACTCGACCCGGAGCTTGCCGCCCGCCGGGGGCTGGAAGTCGGTGCGGTTGGTCTCGATGCGGCCGGACGTCCACCTGCCCGCCGAGTCGCGGACCGGGGTGATGCGCAGGTTGCCGTTGCCGTCGAGGGAGACGTTGCTGGTGCTGTTCGTCATGGTCTCGACCTCGCCGGTGCCCCAGTTGGCGGGGCCGCCGGGATACGAAGTCCCGCTCGCGTACTGCCAGTTGGAGGTGTTGACGCCGGTGCCGGCCGTGCCGTTGAAGTCGTCGACGAAGACCTGGGTCCATCCTGCGGGCGGTGTGGGGGCGGCGCCCTGCGCGGTCGTCGCCCACGCCGTGGCCAGCGCCAACGCGCCGGCCATGGCGAGGAACGCGCGCCTGAGCGGGCGGCGACGTCCGAGGGGTGTGCCGGAGGGTTCACTCATAGCGGCCTCTTCGGGTGTACGGAGTGAATGCGCGGGTGGGGGAGCGCTCCGTGGAGTCCCGTCCTGAGAGCGCTCTCAAGAAGAGCGTGCGGTCAATGTGCGCTCCGGCGCCGCGGCCGTCAAGAGTCAAAGCGGAGAAAGTCCTTGTGCCAGGGACGAGTTCACCCTGTGAAGATCGGCCGTTCTCGGGTGGTATCCGGCCGAGGAGTGGGGGCCGGTGCCGCCGACGGCGCCCGATGCCTGGCGGCGGACGCGCATGGCCGGGCTTTCGGTTCGCCCGGGTTCACGAAGAACGCCATGGCGCCGGCGGTCGCCACGATCGCGTCGTCCACGAGCGGGACACGCGGCGGGGGCTCGGTCGCGGTGTCCCCCGGGTCGTCGAGCGCGCCCGTGCGCCACAACTCGCCACTCGTGTCGCTCTCCAAGGCCGGACGCGGCGGCGACGCCCCGCGGCGAGCACGACTGCTTCGGTGACCTGAACGGCGGTGTGCCGACGAACAATTCGATGGCTCCGCCCTGGGAGGCCCCGCTACCTTCCCCTCATGGCGATGACTCATGGCACGTGCACGGACAGGTTCGCCGGAGTGCGCGAGGCGCTGTCGGCCTCGCTGGACGACAAGGACGTGGGTGCGTCGGTCGCCGTGTTCGTGGACGGTGAGCCGGTGGTCGACCTGTGGGGCGGATACGCCGACGCGGCGCGCACCACACCCTGGGAGCGGGACACGCTCACCCATGTGTGGTCCACCACCAAGACGATGACCGCCCTGTGCGTGCTGATGCTCGCCGACCGGGGCGTACTGGACCTGGATGCGCCGGTGGCGACGTACTGGCCCGAGTTCGCGGCGGCGGGCAAGGAGAACGTACGCGTCAGCCATGTGCTCGCGCACACGGCCGGTCTGCCCCGCTTCGAGGCCCCCATGACGCTGGAGGACCTGTACGACTGGCCGACCGTCACCTCGCGGCTCGCCGCGCAGGCACCGGCCTGGGAGCCCGGCACCCAGGCCGGTTACCACGCGGTCACCCAGGGGTATCTGCTCGGGGAGATCGTCCGCCGGGTCACCGGCCGCAGCCTCGGCACCTTCCTCGCCGAGGAGGTCACGGGCCCGCTGGGGGCCGACTTCCACATCGGGCTCGCCGCCGAACACGACCACCGGGTGGCGCCGATCATCCCGCCGCCCTCCTCCCCGCCCCGGAGCGGTCCGCCGCCCAACCCGGTGATCCCGGAGGGTGCCGCCAACACGACCGCCTGGCGCCGCGCCGAGATCCCGGCCGCGAACGGTCACGGCAACGCCCGCTCGGTCGCCGCCGTGCAGTCGCTGCTGGCCTGCGGCGGCGCGGCGCGCGGGGTGCGGCTGCTGTCGGAGAAGGGCTGCGAGCGGGTTCTGGAGGAACAGTTCGACGGCGTGGACAGCGTCCTGGGCGTGCCGATGCGCTACGGCATGGGCTACGGGCTGAACGGCGGCCAACTGCCCAACCCCCGCACCTGTTTCTGGGCCGGCTGGGGCGGCTCGATCGTCCTGGTCGACTTCGACGCCCGGATGTCCGTGGCGTACGTGATGAACCAGATGATCGACGAAGGACTCTCCGACGACCGGGCCTTCATGCTCCTCGCGGCCGTCTACGAGGGCCTGTCGGCCTGAGCCCGACGCCCCACCCGCACACCCCTCACGAGGGGGACGAGCCCCGGCCCGGGATCAGTGACCCCCGGCGGGGCTCGTCCGGCTGCCAGCCCAGGGCGCGGGAGATCCCGCGAGCCGCCACCCGTACGGCGGGTGTCAACACCGGTACCTGGGCGCCTGCCTGGGGCACCACGACCGAGACGGCCGCGACGACGCCACCGCCGGGGCCGCGTACCGGCGCGGCCACCGACAGCGCGTCCTCGGT
The DNA here is from genome assembly GCF_053593335.1 of Streptomyces sp. NPDC002324. Classification (NCBI taxonomy): domain Bacteria; kingdom Bacillati; phylum Actinomycetota; class Actinomycetes; order Kitasatosporales; family Streptomycetaceae; genus Streptomyces; species Streptomyces sp. NPDC002324. The sequence goes on along the minus strand of NZ_JBSFCF010000019.1, from coordinate 14,670 downwards.
GACCTGACGACTGCTCACGGCCACGCCCGTGCGCCTCACCTCGGCCAGGACGCGCCGCAACCGGGGCGCGTCGGCGATGGTGTACGGCGTGAACGAGGTCAACGGCCCCTGGCAGTAGGTCTCCTGGGACACGGTGTCGCCGTGGGCGAGGAGCGCCAGGCCCACCCCGGTGGCGTGCAGGGGCCAGCGGGCGCCGACCCGGATGTGGACGCCGACGGCCGAGCGCCCGGAGAGCCACTCGATGTAGACCACGTCGTCGCCGTCGCGTACCGCGAGCTGCACGTTCTCGTGTGTGGCCTCGTACAGGTCCTCCAGGTACGGCAGTGCGATCTGGCGCAGCGCGAGCCCGCGCGGGGCGAGCGCGGCCAGCTCCCACAGGCGCAGGCCGACGTGGTAGGTCCCGGAGCTGTCCCGCTCCAGGGCGCCCCACTCGGTGAGCGCGCCGACCAGCCGGTGGGCCGTGGTGAGGGACAGCCCGGCCCGGCGGCCGATGTCGCTCAGGGAGAGCGCCGGGTGCTCGTGGTCGAAGGCGGCCAGGACGGCGAGGAGCCGGTCCGGCGCGGAGCGGGCGGCTCCCGCGGACGCGGGCGCGGCCGTCCGGGGCGCGGTCCCCGGCGGCGACGGCTGCCCGGGCACGGGCCCCGGCCATGGGAGCGCGTCGGTGGTCATCGGCATGGCGTCACCCCAGTCCGGCCTCGGCGACCTTCTGCAGCAGTACGTGGAGGGTCTCGCGCTCGTCGGCGTCGAGGGGTTCCAGCAGCTCGTTCGTGACGCGTTGTCCGGCCTCGTCGGTGTCCCGCAGGAAGGCGCGGCCGTTCTCGGTCAGGACGACGATCCGGCTGCGGCGGTCGTCGGGGGCGGGGCGCCGCTCGGCGAAGCTCAGTTTCTCCAGGTCGTCCACCAGACCGACGATCGCGCTCGGGTCGTACCCGAGCGACGCGCTCAGCTCGCGCTGGAGCGCCCCCGGGGACGTGGCCAGGAAGCGCAGCAGCGCGTAGTGCCGCAGCCGCAGCCCCGACTCCTGGAGGGAGGAGTTGAACAGCTGCCCGGACCGCATCCCCAGGCGGTACAGCAGATAGCCCGTGTCCGCGTGCAGGGCGCGCATCCAGGGCTCGCGCGCGTCGATCGGGGCGGCGTTCTGCGTCTGCTGGCGGGCGATGGCGGGCTCCCGTGGTCGAGGCCCCGGACAGGGGGCGTGCTGGTGTTCCGTCCCAGCATGACGCAACGCCCGGGGAACAACAACTATTGACGTCAACAACTATTGCTCTTAGCTTCGATCTCGTAGCCGCAGTCGGCGGGCGTTCGTCAGCGTCCGCCGTCGCACCCCACCCGAAGGGATCCCCTCGTGCCCAGCATCGATCTCACCGGCAAGGTCGCCGTCGTCACGGGCAGTGGCCGTGGCCTCGGTCTGGCCTACGCACAGGCCCTCGCCGCCGCCGGCGCCTCCGTCGTCGTCAACGACATCGACGAGGCCGTGGCCGAAGCGGCCGTGAAGTCCCTCACCGAGGCAGGCGGCAAGGCCGTGGCCGAGGTGGTCCCGGTCGGCACGACCGAGGCCGCCGACCGGCTGGTGGGACGCGCGGTGGAGGAGTTCGGGCGACTCGACATCCTGGTCACCAACGCGGGCATCCTGCGCGACAAGGTGCTGTGGAAGATGTCCGACGACGACTTCGACGCGGTGATCACCACCCACCTCAAGGGCACCTTCACCTGCGCCCGCGCCGCCGCGATCCGCATGCGCGAGCAGGGCGAGGGCGGCTCCCTGATCCTCGTCGGCTCCCCGGCCGGCCAGCGCGGCAACTTCGGCCAGACGAACTACGCCGCCGCCAAGGCCGGCATCGCGGCCTTCGCCCGTACCTGGGCGATGGAGCTGGGCCGCGCGAACATCACCGTCAACGCGATCGTCCCGGTCGCCGCCACCGCGATGACCGAGACCATCCCGGTCTTCGCCCCGTACGTCGAGGCGCTGCGCGAGGGCAAGCCGTTCCCGGACTTCCTGCGCAAGGGCGAGGGCTTCGGCACCCCCGAGGACTGCGCGGCCCTGATCCCGTTCCTCGCCTCCGAGGCGGCGCGCGGAGTCACCGGCCAGGCCATCGGCATCGGCGGTGACAAGGTGGCACTCTGGTCGCACCCGCAGGAGATCAAGACGGCGTACGCGAACGGCGGCTGGACCCCCGAGGCCCTGGCCGACGTGTGGCCGACCTCCCTGGGCGCCGAACCGCAGACCGTGGGCGTCCCCGCCCCGAAGATCCCGGAGGCGTGATGACTGCCGCGGAACCCGTCATGAACGTGGACGAGCTGGTCGCGATCGACGTCCACACCCACGCGGAGGTGTCCTCCAAGGGCCACGCCTCCCTGGCCGACGACCTGCACGACGCCTCCTCCGCGTACTTCAAGGTCGAGGGCAAGCGGAAGCCGACCCTGGAGGAGACGGCCGCCTACTACCGCGAGCGGAAGATGGCCGCCGTGATCTTCACGGTCGACGCCGAGTCCGCGACCGGCACCGAGCCCGTCCCCAACGAGGAGGTCGCCGAGGCGGCCGCCGCCAACGCGGACGTGCTGATCCCCTTCGCCTCCATCGACCCCTTCCGCGGCAAGGCGGGCGTGAAGCAGGCCCGGCGGCTGGTCGAGGAGTACGGGGTCAGGGGCTTCAAGTTCCACCCCAGCGTCCAGGGCTTCTTCCCCAACGACCGCGCGGTGGCGTACGCCCTGTACGAGGTCATCGAGGAGACGGGCACGATCGCCCTCTTCCACACCGGCCAGACGGGCATCGGCGCCGGCGTGCCCGGTGGCGGCGGCATCCGCCTGAAGTACTCCAACCCGCTGCACGTCGACGACGTGGCCGCCGACTTCCCGCACCTCAAGATCATTCTCGCGCACCCGTCCTTCCCCTGGCAGGACGAGGCGCTGGCGGTCGCCACGCACAAGCCGGGCGTGCACATCGACCTGTCCGGCTGGTCACCGAAGTACTTCCCGCCGCAGCTCGTGCAGTACGCGAACACCCTGCTCAAGGACAAGGTCCTCTTCGGCTCCGACTACCCCGTCCTCACCCCCGACCGCTGGCTCGCTGACTTCGCGAAGCTGCCGATCAAGGACGAGGTCAGGCCGAAGATCCTGAAGGAGAACGCCGCCCGGCTGCTCGGACTGACGAAGCCATGACCGTGGCCGTCACGACGAAGCCATGACGAGACCGTGAGGGACACCCCCATGTGCAACGACGGACAGGGGCACAGACATGCGCAATGAGGGACTGGGATCGTGGCCCGCCCGCCGTGCCCGCAAGACCCCCCAGCGCACCGCGCTGATCCACGGCGACACGAGCCTCACCTACAAAGAGCTGTTCGAGCGCACCACGCGCCTCGCCCACGCCCTGCGCGCCTCCGGCGTGCGCCGCGGCGACCGTGTCGCCTACCTGGGGCCCAACCACCCCTCGTACCTGGAGACGCTGTTCGCCGCCGGCACCCTCGGCGCGGTCTTCGTCCCGCTCAACACCCGCCTCGCGGGCCCCGAGATCGCCTACCAGCTGGCGGACTCCGGGGCCAAGGCACTGGTGTACGGGCCCGCTTTCACCGGGCTCGTCGCCGGACTGCCCGGCGACGGCACCGACGTGCGGACGTTCCTGGAGACCGGCGCGGAGTACGAGGCGCTCCTCGCCGGGGCCGAGTCCGAGCCGATCGACCAGCCCGTCACCGCCGACGACACCTGCATCATCATGTACACCTCGGGGACGACGGGCCGCCCCAAGGGCGCGATGCTCACCCACGGCAACATCATCTGGAACGCCGTCAACGTGCTCGTCGACCAGGACGTCATCACCGACGAACGCGCCCTGGTCTCCGCCCCGTTGTTCCACACGGCCGGGCTGAACATGCTCACCCTGCCCGTGCTGCTCAAGGGCGGCACCTGCGTCCTGGTCGAGTCCTTCGACCCGGACGCCACCTTCGACCTGATCGAACGCCACCGGATCACGTTCATGTTCGGCGTGCCGACCATGTTCGACCAGATCGCCCGGCACCCGCGCTGGGCCGACGCCGACCTGTCGTCGCTCAGGATGCTGTCCTGCGGCGGTTCCCCGGTACCGACCCCGCTCATCGCCCGCTTCCAGGAGCGCGGACTCACCTTCCTCCAGGGCTACGGCATGACGGAGGCGGCCCCCGGCACGCTCTTCCTCGACGCCGAGCACGCCGTCAGCAAGGCGGGCTCGGCGGGTGTGCCGCACTTCTTCAGCGATGTGCGGGTCGTACGGCCGGACATGACGCCGGTCGACATCGACGAGCCCGGCGAGGTCGTGGTCCGCGGACCGCACGTCATGCCCGGCTACTGGGGCCTGCCCGAGGAGACGGCCGCCGTCTTCGCCGACGGCTGGTTCCGCAGCGGGGACGCCGCCCGCGTCGACGAGGACGGCTACGTCTTCATCGTCGACCGCATCAAGGACATGATCATCTCCGGCGGCGAGAACATCTACCCCGCCGAGATCGAGGACCAGCTCCTCGCCCACCCCGACATCGTCGAGTGCGCGGTCATCGGCATCCCCGACGACAAGTGGGGCGAGGTGCCGCGCGCGGTCGTCGTGCCGCGCGAGGGCTGCGTCCTGGACGCCGACGAGGTACTGGCCTCCCTGGCCGGGCGGCTCGCCAAGTACAAGATCCCGAAGTCGGTGGTGATCGCGGACGAACTTCCGCGCACCGCCTCCGGGAAGCTCCTCAAGGCCCGGGTGCGCAAGCGCTACGGGACCGACTCCTAGACGCACCGACTCCCAGACAAGGAACGCCCCATGAGCATCACCGTGAACGGCATCGACGAGCTGAAGAAGCTCGCGGGCAGCGACCTCGGCACCAGCGAGTGGATCGAGGTCACCCAGGAGCGCATCGACACCTTCGCCGACGCGACCGGGGACCACCAGTGGATCCACGTCGACCCCGAGAAGGCGGCCGAGGGCCCCTTCGGCGCGCCGATCGCCCACGGCTACCTGACCCTGTCGCTGTTCATCCCGCTGTTCACCGAACTGCTGGACGTCGAGGGTGTGTCGACGAAGGTCAACTACGGTCTGAACAAGGTGCGGTTCCCCTCGCCGGTCAAGGTGGGGTCCAAGATCCGCCTCGTCGGCAAGCTGGCGTCGGTGGAGGACGTGCCGGGCGGCGTCCAGATCACCGTCGACGGCACGATCGAGATCGAGGGGGCGCCGAAGCCGGCGGCCGTGCTGCAGAGCCTGTCCAGGTTCTACGCGTAGGGCGTCGTGGGGAACCGTGGGACCGTCGTGGCGGTCGCGCGGTTCCCCACGCCCTGTCAGGCCCTGGTGTTCACCGTATGTCCACGAACACCGGGTTGGAGTAGAACCACGTGTCCTCCCACGGGTTCCCGTCGCCCGGCGCGTGCGGGATCGGGCCGTGCGGGTCCACGGACGCTCCCAGGTAACCGGCCCCGTTGCGCCTGCCGTCGCTGCCCCGCAGGCGGAGGTAGAAGGACTCGTCCCCGGCCGTGACCGGGATGCGCAGGGTGTACGTGCCCTTGCGGCCGCTGACGTCCTTCGTGTGGACGACCTTGGTGGCGGGGGCCTGCCAGGCGTCCCGGTCGGTCACCGGGCCGAGCACCGCGCCCCGGATGACGTCGACATGGGCCAACTCGGGCAGCATTCCCTGGGAGTTGGGGCGCGAGGCGGTCGTCACCGTCACCTCCAGGGTGAGCTTCTCGCCCTTGCGGACCCGCAGCCGGCCACCCAGGGTGACGCCCCGGCCGGGGCTGCGGTCGCGCTTCACCCGGACGTCGAGGCCGTCGAGCAGGTGGCCGTGGTCGACCCAGACGCGGCCCTCGCGCAGGCCCCTCATCACCGCGCGGTACCCGTAGCGGGTCACGCCCACGTGGGTGCGGCTGAACTGGCCGGGCCAGAAGTCGCTGCCGGGCTGCGGGGCGTCGGTGTTCACCGGGTCGGGCAGCTTGCCCGTGTTGTCGAAGTTCTGTCCGGCCGGCCAGTCGCCGTTCCGCCAGGTGTCGAAGACGATCCGGTGGGCGTCGGAGTTGGTGGTGACCGAGAACAGCCTGCCCTCGGCCAGCATGGCGTCCCAGAGGCCGCCCACGGTCGCCGTCGCCCAGTCGAAACCGCCGTACGTGAGGAACGCCTGCGCCGGGTAACCGGGCCAGGACTGGGCCGACGGCTTGTTCTCGTACTCGCCGCGTATCGAGGTGGCCCCCCGCCAGCCGGGGATCGCCGCGCCCTGGGCGCCCGGCGCGCCCTCCATGCCGATCATGATCTCGGGCGCCGCGTCCCGCCAGTTGCGCAGCTCGTGCGGAGAGTCGATGCCGAGGCGCAACGGGTGGTTGGCGAGGACCAGCACGTCGTCCACGTAGCCGGAACGGCGTTGTTCGGCGAGCCACTTGATCGCGTTCACCGCGTGCGCCTCGTTGCGGGCGGTGTCCGTGCCGCCCGCGGAACCGTCCGTGTAGTTCAGCAGCTTGCCGTCGTAGGCGCGCTCGAAGCGGGTGAGGAGGTCGACCTCGTGCCGGCCGGGCGTCGTGAAGACCGTGCAGTGCTCGGCGGCCGGGATGTACCACTCCAGACCCTGGAAGATCAGCTGCCGGGGATTCTCGGCCCGTGCCTCGAGGATCTCCTGGTGCTCCAGCGCGGCCCCGAAGTCGGCGTGCCCGAAGTTGGAGTGCTCGGTGAACACCATCCAGTCGAGGCCGTACTTCGCGCCCGCGGCGGCCAGTTGGGAGAACGTGTACTTGGCGTCGTGGCTGTAGACGGTGTGGATGTGGTGGTCGCCGACGAGGTAGGCGAGGCGCGGGTCCTCGCCGCCGTAGGGGCGGGACGCGGCGGAGGCCGGTGCCGCCAGGGCGCCCGTGGAACCCATCGCGAAGGCGGCGCCGAACAGGCCCGCGCCGCGCAGGAGCCCGCGGCGCGACACCCCCTGTGCGTCGAGGTCGGCGGCGGAGACGGACGGATCGGCCCAGGTGGGCAGCTGCTGCTCGGGTGTGGCGGACAGGTCGGACATGATCGGTGTTCCTTCGCGTCTCAGTGGTTCATGAACGACTCGACGGGCAGCGCCCGTTCGACGATGCGGACGTCACCGAGACGCCCGTGCAGGATCTGGTCGATCTTCCCGGCGTACTCGTAGCCGCCGAGGATCCACGGCAGTCCGACCGAGGTCAGCCCGACGGCCCTCGCCTTCGGGTTGCGCACGACCGGGCAGCCCTGCACGTAGAGCGTGGTGCGCTTCCCGTCGTTGACGATTCCGAGGTGCCACCACGTCTCCAGCGGGGTCTCCTGCCCCCAGTTGGTCGCGATGCCCTGCTGGTTGAGCGGGCGCACCGCCCACTGCGGCTCCCGGTCGTTCGACAGCGACAGCGTGGCCAGCGGCTCGTCGGGGTCGTCGGCGGTCTTGCCCGCCGCGCCGCCCGTGCCGGTCCGGCCGAGGAGGCCGGCCCAGGCGTGGTTCGAGGGGTTCCAGTCGGCTGGCAGGCGGTAGAACGCCTCGATGGTGTAACCGTCCTTGAACGTCTTGGAGTTCAGCGGCGCTCCGTCGACCGTCCGCAGATACGCGCCCTTCAGCGGGGGCTTGCCGCCGTGGAACTCCAGACTGCCGTGGCCGGGCTGGTCGGGGTGGTGGTCGGCGGACCAGGTGAGCGTGCCGCCGCCCACGGTGACCAGAGCGAGGTCGTTGCCGTGGCCCGAGCGGTCACGGACCGTGCCGCCGACGGCCGCTCCGTCCTCCTGCCCGTCGAAGCGCCAGTACGCGACCGTGCCGGGCACCAGCATCCGCGCGACCGGACGCGACGGACGCGCGGGCATGGGCGCGAAGCCGGCGAACCGCTCGTCGAAGTCGATCTCGACCGTGAACCGGTCGGCGTCGCCGGTGAGTTCGCTCTCCTGCCGCTCCAGCTCGTTGAGCCCCTCGGCGGCCCGGCCCAGGATCCACGGGGAGACCGTCTCCACGTCGATGGTGTTGCGGTCGAGGTCGAAACGGTAGAGACGGATCATCGCCGCGCCGCCGAAGTACCGGTTCTGGTAGTTCGTGAGATGCAGATGGACATCGTTGTCAGCGGTGTTCTTCCGCGTCGCGCGCGCCGCCGGCCAGTAGTGCCCGTTGAGGGTGAGGAAGATCTGGTCGTGGTCCTTGACCAGCCGGTCCCACAGCGTCTGCCCGTACGGGGAGAGGGAGTCGTCCCCGTCGACCAGCTCGTGCGTGGTGAGGACCACCGGGGTCCTCGGGTGCCGGGCCAGGACGTCCTTCGCCCAGGCGACCCCCTTCGCGGACAGCCGCCAGTCCAGGGCGAGCACCATCCACTCCCGGCCGCCCGCCTCGAACAGGTGGAAGGAGTTGTAGCCGTCCGGCGAGGCCCCGCCGAAGGTGGGCCGGCCCTCGAAGCGGTCCGGCCCGAACTCGTCGAGGTACGGGGTCGGACCCCGCTGGTCGTCGGTGGAGGAGCGCACGTCGTGGTTGCCCGCGAGGACGCTGTAGCCGACGCCCTGGCGGTCGAGCAGCCGGAACGCGCCGCCGATCGCCGCGGTCTCCTGCGCGGTGCCGTTCTGGGTGAGGTCGCCGAGGTGGGACAGGAACACGATGTTCTCCTCCTCACCGTGCTCCAGGAGGTACTTCAGGGACGCCTCCACGGGCTTTTCGTCGATGCTCGGTCCGTCGAAGAGGTACTGGGTGTCGGGCATGACGGCGAGCGTGAAGCGGCGGCTTCCGGGGTCGGGCTTCGGGCGCCGGGGCGCCGCCTGTGCCGTGGCGGTGGGCAGCGCGACGGTCGCGGCCGCGCCCAGCAGGGCCGTGGCACGCAGGAAGTTGCGTCTGCCCGAGTGGGCGTGGGCAGACTCCTGCCCCGGTTCGTGCGAGATGCACACAGTGACTCCGTGGAAGAGGGTTCGTGGGTCAGAGCGCCCGCAACGTCCACGACCAGCGGTGGACGCCCGGCGGGACGAGGTAGGCGGGCGAGGTGTCCGGACCGCAGGAGGCGGTGCCGAGGCCCCGGTGCGCCGCGTCGATGTGGACCACGCAGCCCGGCCGGGGTGTCAGTTCGTCGTGGTGCGCGGCGGCCACCAGGTCCCTCGCGCGGTGTCGGGTGACCGAGACCTGCCGGGGGCCGTCGAGCCGTACCGACAGGGCGTGGCCACCGCCGGAGAGCGTGAAGTGCCGGACACCGTGCCGGCCTCCGCTCTCCTGCGGACGCAGATAGGGGGTGAACAGCGCGTCCACGGGGGCGACGTGGTGTCCGACGGGCGCTCCGGCCGCCCGGTCCGGGTAGCTCTCCCAGGGGCCCTGCCCGTACCAGGCGAGCTGGTCGAAACCGTCCTCGGTCTCGAACACCGTGCCGACGCGGGCCACGTCCGTCAGCTCCTCGGGCAGCACCGCCGTCTCCTCCACGAGGACCCGGCCGTCCACCAGCGCCGTGCACGCCTGCTCGTGCTCGACGACCCCGGCGCCCGTCGCCCAGCGGGACCGCACCCGCACGGTGGACCCCTTGCGCTCCACGGCGACCAGCTCGCGCTCGGCGCGGTCCAGCCCCCATGCGCGCCAGCGCTCGGCCATGCCGCCGAGGACGTCGTTGTCGGTCGGGGCCCGCCACAGGCTCAGGACCGGCGGGGAGGCCAGCAGCGGGTGCAGCAGCAGCCCCGCCTCGTCCGTCTCCGGCGGGGGGACGTGCCCCGGGTCCTCCTCGGCGCCCACCACCGGCTCGCCCTCCTCCGCCGGGTACCAGCGGACCTGCGGGCAGCACACCTCGGTGCCGCGCGAGGCCCAGGGCTCGTCGGCGGCCGTCGTCACCCGCAGGGTCAGCCAGATCTCGCCGGCCCCGCCCGCCGGCTCGGGCCGGTCGATCACCGCCGAGCCGCCGGGCGGTACGTCCGGCAGCTGGGCCGGCAGAGTCCAGGTGCCGCCGTCGGCCGCCGCGAACTCCCACTCGGCGGCCAGCCACGACAGGTCGCGGAAGTGCTGCCGGTTGTGCACCCGCAGCACCCGCCAGGTGCCCTCGCCCTCCACGGACAGCCGCACCGGGGCGGCGATCTCCCGGTGTTCGAACATCACCGGTTTGGGCGTGCGGTCGGGGAAGACCACCCCGTCGGCGATGAAGGCGCCGTCGTGGATCGTCTCGCCGAAGTCACCGCCGTAGGCCCAGCGCAGGCCGGGTCCGGCGACGCCGTTCTCGTACAGCCCGGCGCCCCCACGCCCGGCCGGTCGTCCGTCGTTCACACGCTGGAGGATGCCGTGGTCCCAGAACTCCCAGATGAACCCGCCCTGAAGACCTGGTGTGGCCTCGATGGCCGCCCACGTGTCGGCGAGGGTGCCGTTGCTGTTGCCCATGGCGTGCGAGTACTCGCACTGGATCAGCGGCCTGGTCTGCTCGCCCGACAGCGCGTGCGCCACACAGTCCTCGATGGGCGCGTACATCGGGCAGGCGATGTCGGAGGCGTCGTCCGTCGCCGCCCAGTCCAGCTTGGCCGCCCCCTCGTACTGCACCGGCCGCGTCGGGTCGTGCCGCCGCAGCCAGCCCGCCGCCGCGTCGTGGTTGGCGCCGTAGTCGGACTCGTTGCCCAGCGACCAGACGATCACCGACGGGTGGTTCCGGTCCCGCAGGACCATCCGGGAGACGCGGTCCACGAAGGCGTTCAGATAGCGCGGGTCGTCGGCGATCTCATGGGCGTGGTCGTGGGACTCGATGTCCGCCTCGTCCACGACGTAGAAGCCGAGTTCGTCCGTGAGGTCGTACAGCGCCGGGTCGCCCGGACAGTGGGAGGTGCGGATCGCGTTGAACCCGAACCGCTTCAGCGTCAGCAGGTCCGCGCGCATGTCCTCGTACGACACCGTCCGCCCCGTCAGCGGATGGAAGTCGTGCCGGTTCACGCCCCGGATGTAGACGCGCTCCCCGTTGACCAACAGGTCCCGGCCGCTGATCTCGACGTCGCGGAAGCCGACCCGGTGGTGGGAGGTGTCGGCGACCGTGCCGTCCGCGCGGTGCAGCCGGACGGTGAGGCCGTACAGCTCGGGGGTCTCGGCGGTCCAGGTCCGTACGCCGGGGACGACCGTGCCCATGCGGGCCTCGCCGAGGAAGTCGGAGACCCGGTCGTCCTCCGCGTTGCACCGGTCGAACTCCCGGTCCTGCGCCAGCTCCCGGCCGTCCAGCTCCCCGCTGACGTACCACCCGGCGGGCAGCGCGCCTGTCCCCGTCCCCGCCGCCGAGCGCACCCGGCAGTCCACCCGCAGTTCCCCGTCGCGGCTCGCCCGCACGCCCACGTCCGCGAGATACAGCGGATCGGTGGCGTACAGCAGCACCGGGCGGGTGATCCCGCCGAGCCACCACTGGTCCTGGTCCTCGATGTGCGAGGCGTCGGACCACTTCACCACCGTGAGCCGCACGGTGGCCCGCCGGCCGGGCCGGACCAGTGCGGACAGGTCGAACTCGGTGGCCAGGTGGGAGTCCTTGGAGAGACCTGCCGGCCGCCCGTCGACATGGACGAGCAGCACGCTCTCGGCCGCCCCGACGTGCAGGACGATCCGGCGTCCGGCCCAGTCGGCGGGTATGTCGACCTCCCGCTCGTACACACCGGTCGGGTTCTCGGGCGGCGAGTCGGGCGGGAACTGAGGCCACGGCATACGGACGTTGGTGTACTGCGGCGGGTCCTCCGCCGCGTGGAGCGCCCAGGAGCCGGGGAGTTCGGCCGAGGACCAGCCGGGGCCGGGCTCCCGGTCGGGCGAGGGCAGCAGCTGGAACCGCCACCGGCCGTCGAGCGACAGGGCCCGGTCGCGCCGGTCGACGGCGTTCATGGGCAGCCGCCGCCAGGAGGTCACCTCGGGGGCTTCCCAGGGGCGCAGGGCGAAGAGTGCGTCGGTCATGACCGTTCCGGAGTAGGGGGCGAGGAGGGGGAGGCGGCCGGCCGGGGCAGGACACGGCCCCGCAGGCCCCAGGCGGGGTCGACGGGGATGCCGAGCCGGTCCAGGGCGGTGGGGGCGAGGTCGACGAGGCGTGGCGAGTCCATCCGGGTACCCGCGGGCGTACCGGGCTCGGCGAGGACCACGAACACCTCCCGCTCGGCGCGGGTGTCGCCGCCGTGGCCGCCGGTGTCGAGGTGCCCGTGGTCGGTGGTGACCAGGACCGTCCAGCGCTCGTCCGCGCGGCGGGTGTCGCGGCGGCGGGCCGCGATCGCGTCGAGCAGCCGACCGAGGTGGGCGTCCTGGGCGAGCAGCGCGCGGTCGTACGCGGGACCGAGGGGGCCCGCCGAGTGGCCGGCCTCGTCGGTGGCGCCGAAGTACACGAACAGGGCGTCCGCGTCGTCCTGCGTGATCCACCGCTCGGCGGTGTCGGCCACGAGGCGGTCCGCGTCCTCGTATCCGTCCGACTCGCCGTCGTGCACCACGCGCCTGCCGACGGCCGGGCCGAGGGCGCCCCGGCGCACCAGCTCCGGCCAGGACACCACGGCCGCCGTACGCAGGCCGGGCCGCGCGGTGGCGGCACGGCTGAGGAAGTCGGGGTGGCGGGCGTAGTCGGCGCCGGCGAAGTCGTTGCCGGTCACGCCGTGCCGGTCGGGCCACACCCCGGTCAGCACGCTGGACCAGCCGGGTCCGGAGTCGGTGTAGGCCATGCTGGTGGACGGTCCGCCTTCGGCCTGGCCGTCCACCTCGCCGTAGGGCAGCAGGCTGCTGCCGTGGGCGCCCGCGGCCATCAGGCCGTGCAGCACGGGCGCCGTGGCCGGCGGGCGGGACGGGCCCGCCGGGGGCCGGGGCAGCCGGTCGTAGCGCAGCCCGTCCATCCCCACCACGAGCACCTTGCCGCGTCCCTGCCGCCCGGCGCCGTCGGCGTCCGCCATCTCGCACCTTCCTCGGGAGCGGTCGGTTCAGCTGCCCTGTACGGCGCCCTCGGTGGCGCCCGCGATGAACCCGCGCGCGAAGATCGCGAAGACGGCGACCAGCGGGAGGGACGCCATCAGGACCCCGGCCATGACCATGCTGTAGTCGGTGTTGTGGCCGACGTTGAGCTGGGCCAGCTCCACCTGGAGCGTGACGTGCTGCGGGTCGGTGAGCACGATCAGGGGCCAGACGTAGTCGTTCCAGGCACCGACGAAGGCGTAGATGGCGAGGAAGGACATCGCGGGCTTGATCATCGGCAGCGCGACGTTCCAGTACTGCCGGAAGAAGCCGGCGCCGTCGATGCGCGCCGCGTCGAGCAGCTCGTCGGGCACACCGGTCTCGATGTACTGGCGGAGCCAGAAGATGCCGAAGGCGTTGGACAGGGCGGGCCAGACCAGTGCCTTGAGCATGCCGACCCAGCCCAGCTCGGACATCAGGATGAACTGCGGCAGGACGGCCAGCTGGAGCGGCAGCATCATGAACACCAGCAGCGTGCCGAAGAGGAGCCTGCGCCCGGGGAACTCGAACTTGGCGAAGGCGAAGGCCGCCAGGGAGTCGACGAACAGCACCAGCACCGTGGTGACGGCCGCGACGACGACCGTGTTGAGCATCGACCCGAAGAAGTCGACCGTGTGGAGCACACCCCGGATGTTCTCCAGCAGATGGGAGCCGAAGGTCAGCTTCGGCGGGCTCTTGTAGATGTCACGGGTGGTGTTGGTCGCCATCACGATCGTCCACACGAAGGGGAAGACCGAGATCAGGACGGCGACGCCGAGGAAGACGTGCGCGGACAGGCCCCTGGGGCGGCTGATCCGCTTCGCGGCCGTGGCCGGCCGTGGCGTGGCGGCTGTCGTCATGACTTCCTCCCTCGTTGCACGATCCGCCAGTTGACGACGACGAGCACGATGATCAGGACGAAGAAGGCCCACACGATGGCCGCGCCGTAGCCGTAGTCGTTGTCGAGGAAGGCCGACTGGTAGAAGTACAGCAGCGTGGTCAGGCCCGCCTGGCCCGGTCCGCCGAGGTTCTGGTTGGCGGCGTTGCTGGCGAAGAGGACCTGGGGTTCGCTGAAGCTCTGCAGACCGTTGATGGTCGAGATGACGACGGTGAACAGGATGATCGGCCGCAGGATCGGGATGGTGATCTGGAAGAACGTACGGATCGGCCCGGCGCCGTCCATCCGGGCGGCCTCGTAGACCGACTGCGGGATGGCCTGGAGGCCGGCCAGATAGATGATCATGTTGTAGCCGGTCCACATCCACGTCATCAGCAGCGCGATGACCACCTTGATCAGCCACGGGTCGCTCAGCCACGGCACGGGCGAGATGCCGACCACGCCCAGGATCGCGTTGACCAGACCGAAGTCATTGCTGAACACCGCGCCGAAGAAGATCGCCACGGCGACGATCGACGTCACGTTCGGCACGTACAGGGCGATGCGGTAGAAGCCCTTGAAGCGGCGCACCGAGTGCAGCAGCGTCGCCAGCACCAGGGCGCCGAAGAGGGTGGGCACGGTGGACAGCACCCAGATCGCCAGGGTGTTGCGGATCGACAGCCAGAAGACCGGGTCGCTCCACAGGAACTCGAACTGCTGCAGCCCCACGAACTGCTTGGTGCCCAGGCCGTCGTAGCGCTGGAAGGACAGATACAGCGAGTACAGGACGGGGACGAAGGAGAAGGACAGGAAGATCAGGTAGAAGGGTGAGATCGCCAGGTACTGCCGCCAGTACGACAGCACCCCGCGACGTGCGGGCCGCGCCGCGCCCGCGGGCGGGGTGCGCCGCGGGCGGAAGCGGGCCGGGCCCCGGGCGCCCCGGGGGCCCGGCCCCGG